>CAYSBC010000050.1:0-12628 GCA_964429195.1 uncultured Eubacteriales bacterium
TGTGATTAATAAGTGATAATGTCACCTTGTAAAGTATCGAGCGAAAATGTCACCCCTGTATGCTAAAATTATCTTATGAAAACGGATGTGATCACATTGAATCGAAAACAACTTATTCGATTAGACATTATTAACAAAGCCAATGCCGGCTATATCACTGTTGCAGATGGAGCTGCTTCTTTAGGAGTTTCTGAGCGCCAATTTAAACGCCTTAAAAAGAAAGTGAGGGAAAATGGCGAGGCATCTTTAATTCATCAGAATTCCTTGAAAAAGCCCCATAATGCTTTTAAAGAATCCACTTACCAGCAAATTATCACTCTATTTACTTCAGATGTATATGAAAATGTTAATTTCAAACACTTTCAAGAGCTTTTACTTGAACATCATCAAATTGATATTTCCTATTCTAGTTTATATTCTTTATTAACTTCTAATGGCTTTCAATCTCCTAAAAAAAGAAGACGTTTTAAACCCCATAGACGTAGAAAACGTAAACCTCAGGCAGGTCTTTTGCTTCAAGTGGATGCGACACCTTTTCCTTGGTTTAAAAACAGTAAAGCTAAATATTCCATACATGGTGCTATTGATGATGCTACTAGTACGATTACAAGTCTTTATATGTGTAAAAATGAATGTATGCAGGGTTACTTTGAAATGCTCCGTCATACCATACAAAGCTTTGGTGTCCCTGTTAGTATCTATGCAGATAGACATACCATTTTTCGTTCTCCTAAGGCGGATAAACTCTCTATTGAAGATGAATTAGCTGGTATTTCTGTAAAGGATACTCAATTTGGCCGTGCTCTTTCTGAACTTAACATCACTTTAATTCCTGCACGTTCTCCTCAAGCCAAGGGACGTATCGAGAGATTATGGGATACTCTACAAAGCAGATTACCTGTTGAATTTGCTATTCATGGTATTACTACAATTGACGCTGCCAATGAATTCCTAAAAAAATATCCATTAAAATTCAATAATATGTTTTCTGTTCAACCGGAAAACATAGACAGTTCTTTTTCTCCTTTACCTGAATCTATTAATTTAGATTACATCTTATGTGTAAAAGAGCCTCGCACCATTGATAGAGGTGGTGTTCTTTCCTATTACAATAGATCTTTCAAAATTGTAGATTCACCTTACTCTGATTTGATTCCTCATAATGCCAAAGTACAAGTCTTTGTTAGCCCAAAATTTGGTGTGAAAGTTCAATACAAGTCGTATGTTTTTGACACCATAAGATTTATTAAACCAAAAAAGACTATTGAAAAATCTCAAATACAATTACCAGTTAAACCCTCTGAGGATCACTGCTGGAGATATGAACAGTCGTTTCCTACAAAAATTACTGATGAGTATTCAAACCAAGAAATTTTATCCATGCTGGAAAATATATTTTTGAGTAAATACGCTTAAATCCAGGTGATATTCAGCCTGGCTTCTTTTTCTCTAAGGGTGACATTTTTGCTCGATAATTAACTACCTTTTGGGGTGACATTTTCGCAAGTTATTGACAACTATTTCATTAATCACTTCATCATTCCCATTGGTCTCTATGGCTATATTCTTATATCTTTTCATGCCTGTTCCTGCAGGTATAAGTTTTCCTATAATGACATTCTCTTTGAGTCCCACTAACTTATCCGTTTTTCCTTTAATTGCAGCATCCGTTAAGACCTTCGTTGTCTCTTGGAAAGATGCTGCCGATAAGAAGGATTCTGTAGCAAGCGAAGCCTTGGTTATTCCAAGCAAGGTTCTTTTTCCCACAGCCGGTGAGAGACCCGCCTCTTCCACAACACTGTTAGCTTCCTCAAATTCATAAATGCTATAGAGTCCTCCAGGCAATAATTCCGTATCACCTGATTCTTCAACTTTTATTCTCGAAAGCATTTGGCCTACTATGACCTCAATATGCTTATCATTAATATCAACACCTTGAAGTCTATACACTCTTTGAACTTCTTTTATCAAGTATTGATAGACGCCTATGACTCCCTTTATTCTTAAAATATCATGAGGATTGACGGACCCTTGAGTTAATTCGTCTCCTGCATAAATAGAGGAACCCTCTTTTACCTTTAATCGTGAACCATATGGAATATTATATTTTGCTTCTTCCCCATCACGGCCTGTCACCGTAACCTCAGTACTTTTTTTATCACCGTCAATGGAAACAACGCCATCAATCTCAGTAATAACTGCCAATCCTTTTGGTTTTCTTGCTTCAAATAGCTCCTCTACCCGCGGTAAACCTTGTGTGATGTCATTACCTGCTACACCACCTGTATGGAATGTACGCATTGTAAGCTGCGTTCCGGGTTCTCCGATAGATTGAGCAGCAATAATACCAACAGATTCACCAATATCTACCATTCTTCCGGTGGCTAAGTTACGACCATAACATTTAGAACAAATGCCGTTCTTAGTCTTACATGTTAACGCTGATCTTATCTTGACAACTTCTATACCACATTCCTCAATTTCCTCAGCAGCTGCCTCTAAAATAAGTTCTCCTGCCGGAACAATAACCTCATTGGTATTTGGATTAATAATATCTTCTACAGAATACCTTCCGATAATTCTAAACTTTAAAGCCTCTATTACTTCTTTCCCATCTACGAAAGCTTTCACTTCTACAGATTCTGTTGTTTCACAATCAATTTCTCTTACTATAATGTTGTGGCTGACGTCTACCAATCTACGCGTTAAGTATCCAGAGTCGGCTGTTCTAAGGGCCGTATCCGCTAAACCCTTTCTGGCACCGTTTGTAGATATAAAGTACTCTAAAACGGATAAACCTTCACGGAAATTGGACTTAATTGGAATTTCGATGGTGTAACCGGATGCATTGGCCATAAGTCCACGCATACCGCTGATCTGTCTAATCTGGTTCTTGCTACCTCTCGCCCCTGAGTGAGCCATAATATAGAGGTTGTTGAGTTCTCCTAAAGTCTCCATCAATCTATCAGCCACATCTTCCGTTGCGGTTTGCCATGTTTCAATGACCTTTTCATAGCGCTCTTCATTAGATATTAATCCCCTTCGGAAGGCTTTTTCATACTTTTCTACAACTTGATTGGCCTCATTCAGTATAATAGCTTTTTCTTCCGGTATCTTCATGTCCGATATACTTATTGTGACTGCACCTACCGTAGAATAATGGAAACCCATTTCCTTAATATGGTCTAATATTTCAGCTGTTATCGTGTTTCCGAATTTTTGGAAGCATTTGTCGATGATAATGCCTAATTTTTTCTTGTCACATAAAAAATCAACTTCTAACGCATAAGGATCTTTTTTTCTATTTACGAAACCTAAATTTTGAGGTATTTTTTCATTAAAAATGTATCTTCCTACAGTGGATTCAACAAGTCTTGGTTCCTCGCCATTAACGCCATGTTTTCTGACCTTGATTCGTGAATGAAGACCTACCACGCCATTTCTATAGGCCATCAACATTTCATCATAATCCTTGAATATTTTGCCTTCACCTTTATCGCCTTTCACCTCTACTGTCAAGTAGTAACTACCAAGTATCATGTCTTGGGTAGGGGTTGTAATCGGCGAACCATCTTTTGGTGCTAATATATTGTTGACTGAAAGCATCAAAAATCGAGCTTCAGCTTGAGCTTCAACAGATAAAGGTACGTGCACAGCCATTTGGTCACCATCAAAGTCTGCGTTATAAGCTGTACATACTAATGGATGCAGCTTAATCGCTTTACCTTCTACAAGAATAGGTTCAAAAGCTTGTATTCCTAGTCTGTGCAGGGTAGGGGCACGGTTTAATAGCACCGGATGTTCCTTAATAACCTCTTCTAAAACATCCCATACTTCCGTTTTAACCTTCTCAACCATTCTCTTTGCGCTCTTTATATTATGTGAAAAACCATCTTCAACGAGTTTTTTCATGATAAAAGGTTTAAAGAGTTCTAATGCCATCTTTTTAGGAAGTCCGCATTGATAGAATTTAAGCTCAGGTCCAACAACAATTACAGAACGTCCTGAGTAATCTACTCTTTTCCCAAGTAGATTTTGTCGGAATCGTCCTTGTTTCCCTTTAAGCATATCCGATAAGGATTTAAGCGGTCTGTTGCCGGGTCCTGTTACGGGTCTTCCTCGTCTCCCATTATCAATCAGTGCATCGACAGCTTCCTGAAGCATCCTTTTTTCATTTCTTACGATGATGTCCGGTGCTCCTAAATCTAAAAGTCTCTTTAACCGATTATTTCTATTAATGACACGCCTATAAAGGTCATTGAGGTCAGAAGTCGCAAATCGGCCGCCATCTAACTGGACCATAGGTCTAAGATCAGGTGGAATAATTGGAATAGCTTCTAAAATCATCCATTCAGGGCTGTTGCCGGATTGTCTTAGCGCCTCAATAACTTCAAGTCTTCTTACAGTTCTGATTCTCTTTTGCCCTGTACTATCTTTGAATCTTTCGCGCAATTCTATGGCCAGTTCTTCTAAGTTGATGTGGCTGAGCAATTCCTTAATAGCTTCTGCACCTGTGCCTGCTTTAAATCCGTTTCGATACTTTTCTCTATATTCTCGATATTCTTGCTCATTTAAGAGTTGTTTATATGCTAAAGGTGTATCCTTGGAATCAGTAACGACATAGGAAGCAAAATATAATATTTTTTCCAGTGACCGAGGTGACATGTCTAATACTAAACCCATCCTGCTAGGTATCCCCTTAAAATACCAAATATGCGAAACCGGTGCAGCAAGTTCAATATGCCCCATTCTCTCTCTACGAACCTTTGCTTTTGTTACTTCTACTCCACAACGGTCGCAAATAATACCCTTATATCTTATCCTTTTATATTTCCCACAATGGCATTCCCAGTCCTTTGTAGGTCCAAAAATCTTTTCACAAAATAGTCCTTCCTTTTCCGGCTTTAATGTCCGGTAGTTAATTGTCTCAGGTTTTTTAACTTCTCCCTTTGACCACCCTCTAATTTTCTCAGGTGAGGCAAGACCAATTTTAAGCGATTCAAAATTGTTTAGTTCGTACAAGGGGTCCATCTCCCTTCCTCTTTATTATTAGAAATCTATATCATCTTCATCATAATCATCTAAAAAATCCAGCTTATCTGTCTCTTTAAAATCATCATCGATAATTTCATCGTCAATAATTTCATCATCTATGAGTTCATCATTATCAATGATTTCATCATCCAAAGTCTCGTCATCTGTATCAGCCATATCTATCATGTCATCATCATTCAATTCCAACGTATCTTCATCCTCAATATCGTCGGTATCACCGTCATCATCAATATTTCCTTTATCCTTTTGATGATTATTTTTATATAAAGATAAGGCTTCAACCTCAAGGATGGAATCGATTTCATTGATCTCATCATCAACCGATTCTTTGATCTCGATTTCCTGCTCGTCATCTGTCAATACCTTGACGTCTAATGCCAGACTTTGCATTTCCTTAATTAGTACTTTAAATGATTCAGGAACACCAGGCTCAGGTATGTTTTCACCTTTTACAATAGCTTCATAGGTCTTTACCCTACCCACAACATCATCGGATTTCACGGTTAGAATTTCTTGGAGTGTATAGGCCGCTCCATAAGCTTCTAGAGCCCATACCTCCATCTCTCCAAATCTCTGCCCACCAAATTGAGCTTTTCCACCTAACGGCTGTTGTGTAACCAAGGAGTAAGGTCCTGTACTTCTGGCATGTATCTTATCATCAACAAGATGATGCAGCTTTAACATATACATATAGCCAACCGTAACCGGATTATCAAAAATTTCACCACTTCTACCATCCCTTAAAGATAATTTCCCGGATTCCGGATAACCACATTCAACTAACAAGTCCATGATATCTTGCTCGACGGCTCCGTCGAATACAGGTGTAGCAATATACCAACCTTTATCTTTAGCCGCTAACCCTAAGTGAGTTTCAAGTACCTGACCTATATTCATACGTGAAGGTACTCCAAGAGGATTCAATAAGACTTGAAGTGGTGTTCCATCTTCCATATAAGGCATATCCTCTTCAGGTAATATCCTTGAAATAACCCCTTTATTACCATGCCTACCTGCCATTTTATCACCAACATTGATTTTTCTCTTTGTGGCTACATAGCATCTAACTAATTTATTAACTCCAGGTGGAAGTTCATCTCCATTGTCTCTGGAAAATATTTTTACATCGACTACAATACCTGTTTCTCCATGAGGAACTCTTAAGGATGTATCTCTTACCTCACGAGCTTTCTCACCAAATATAGCTCGAAGTAACCTTTCCTCAGCAGTAAGTTCAGTTTCTCCTTTTGGAGTAACCTTTCCCACAAGGATATCCGAAGCATTGACTTCTGCACCTATACGAACAATTCCTTCTTGATCTAAATCCTTTAAAGCATCTTCGCCAACATTAGGTATATCTCTTGTAATCTCTTCCGGTCCTAGCTTGGTGTCTCTTGCCTCAGACTCATATTCTTCTATATGAATAGATGTTAAGACATCTTCCATGATTAATCTTTCATTTAATAAAATCGCATCTTCAAAGTTATAACCTTCCCATGTCATGAACCCTATGAGTAGATTTCTGCCCAGAGCAACCTCCCCTTGATCAGTCGATGGACCGTCAACAATGGGTTCCCCCTTTTCCACATGCTCGTTTTTACTGACTATTGGTCTTTGATTGATACATGTACCTTGATTAGACCGCTTAAATTTCAACAGTTTGTAGACATCTAATCCGCCATCACTGTCTCTTCTAATAACAACCTCATTCGAATCCACTTTCTTGACAGTTCCTGAGTTCTTCGCTAGCATGACTACGCCAGAATCTCTTGCAGCTAAATGCTCCATGCCTGTTCCAATGATGGGAGCCTCTGGAACTAACAATGGAACAGCTTGTCTTTGCATGTTCGATCCCATAAGAGCTCTGTTAGCATCATCGTTTTCCAGAAAAGGAATCATAGCTGTCGCTACGGATACTACTTGCTTTGGAGAAATATCCATGTAATCTACATCGGCAATCGGAACAATATCAATATCCCCGCCTATACATCGTGCTGTGATTCTATTATTAACAAAATGCCCTTCATCATCTAATAATTCATTGGCCTGGGCTATGATTAAAGTTTCTTCTTCATCCGCTGTCAAATAATCGACTTCTTCAGTTACAATCCCGTTCTCCTTATCCACTCTACGATAAGGTGTTTCTATAAAACCATATTCATTGATTCTTCCATAGGTCGTTAAGGATCCTATTAAACCAATGTTGGGTCCTTCAGGAGTCTCTATAGGGCACATCCTTCCATAATGGGAATGATGCACATCTCGAACTTCAAAACCTGCTCTTTCTCTGGATAACCCCCCAGGGCCTAAGGCTGAAAGCCTTCGCTTATGCGTGAGCTCCGCCAATGGATTTGTTTGATCCATAAATTGAGATAATTGACTGCTTCCAAAAAACTCTTTTATAGCCGCAGTAACCGGCCTTATATTGATGAGGGCTTGAGGAGTAATAACATCCATATCTTGAATAGTCATTCTCTCTCTTACTACTCTTTCCATTCTTGAAAGACCAATTCTAAATTGATTTTGCAGAAGTTCTCCTACTGTACGCAATCTTCTATTACCTAAATGGTCAATATCATCAATTCTGCCTACACCATGATTTAAGTTGAGCACATAGCTAATGGATGCAACCACATCATCCACCAAGATGTGTTTAGGGGATAATCTGGTTTTTTCAGACAGCAGTGCTTCTTTTAACTCCTCTTCCGTTTCGCATTTATCCAATATTTCCTTTAAAACCGGATAATAAACCCTATCCGGTATGTCCATATCCTTTAAATTTATGTCAACCAGCTCTTTAGTATCCACAAAGTGATTACCAACTACTTTTACAACTCTATTTTCATCGCCATACACATGAACAGATTTTATACCAAGAGCCTCTATTTTAGCCGCCATTTTTCTGGTGATTTTTTGCTCTTTTTCTATTATAATTTCACCAGTTTCTTTATCTATAATGTCTTCAGCAATTCTGCAGCCAATTATTCTGTTGCGAATGCTTAGCTTCTTATTATATTTGTAACGCCCCACTTTAGCCAAGTCATATCTTTTGGGATCAAAAAACAAAGACTCAATCAAGGACCTCGCACTATCAACAGTAGGAGGTTCACCAGGTCTTAATTTTTTGTATATTTCTAACAATCCTTCATCTACATTGCTTGTATTGTCTTTTTCCAGAGTCTTTAATAATCTTTCATCTTCTCCCAACAATTCTGTAATTTCAAGATCTGATCCATATCCTAAAGCTCTTAGTATTGTCGTAACCGGTTGTTTTCTTGTTCTATCTACTCTAACAGAAATAATCTCATTGGAATCTGTTTCATATTCTAACCAAGCTCCCCTGTTAGGAATAATAGTGGTTGAAAATAATTTTTTGCCCGTTTTATCAATTTGCATATCATAATAGGGTCCAGGAGATCGAACTAACTGTGTAACTATGACTCTCTCTGCACCATTATATATAAAGGTCCCTTTTTCAGTCATGAGTGGGAAATCACCCATAAAGACTTCTTGTTCTTTAATTTCACCCGTTTCTCTATTAAATAACTGTACCTTGACCTTAAGAGGTGCTGCATATGTAACATCTCTTTCTTTGCATTCCTCTACATCGTACTTCGTCTTATCGTCAATAGCATAACCAATAAATTCAAGAATTAAGTTTCCTGCGTAGTCTCTGATGGGTGAAATATCTTCAAAAACTTCACCAAGCCCGTCTTTTATAAACCACTCATAGGATTCCCTTTGAATTTCAATAAGACTAGGCATTTGTACGACTTCATCAATCTTAGCATAACTCATTCTTGTTCTTCGACCTGTTTTAACAGGATGTGGCATATTCTTCACTCCTTGCAGAAATAGTGTCGTTTCAAAAAATAGTATATCACTAATTAATATTGACATTATTTAGATTTTTCATACATTTGTTACCCTTACGTTAAATATTACGTATGTTATGGCAATTTAACATACTATCATAGGCCTTGGGCAATGTCAATAACTCTTTTTTGAGAAATTCCGAATTTTTTTATGAAAGGTTTTTTGCATAGAGATGACGGCAAAGAAAAACAGCGAATCATTTATAATTCGCTGTCTAAGTCTATTCTTATTTTACTTCTACTGTTGCACCAACTTCTTCAAGTTTTCCCTTGATGTCATCTGCTTCTTCTTTTGTAGCAGCTTCTTTTAATGTAGTTGGAGCATTATCTACTGCGTCTTTTGCTTCTTTCAATCCAAGACCAGTAATCTCTCTAACAACTTTTATAACCTTGATCTTTTGTGCTCCGGCACCCGTTAATACAACGTCAAATTCAGTTTTTTCTTCTTCAGCTACTGCAGCTCCTGCTCCTGCTCCAGCAGCTGCTACCGGTGCTGCTGCAGATACACCAAATTCTTCTTCACATGCTTTTACTAATTCACTTAATTCTAGAACTGTCATGCCTTTTATAGCTTCTATTATTTGTTCCTTTGTCATGATAAACACCTCCGTATTTTATATCGTTTCTATTTTTTATACCAAAAATTCATTTATTAATTTCTGCTGTCAATAACTGCTTGTAGCATATAGGCCAAATTGGACATAGGAGCTTTGAAGCTTCCAAGCAATTTTGCAAGTAATTCTTCTCTTGACGGAAGACCTGCTATAGCCTTTATTCCTTCGGTGTCATAGAAGTTTCCTTCTACTACCCCCGCTTTAAATTCCATTTTCTTTGTTTCTTTCATGAAATTATTAAGAATTCTTGCAGGAGCAACAGCATCGTCATATCCAAAAGCAAAGGCGCTTGGTCCCTTAAGCGATCCTGACATGCTCTCAAACTCAGTTCCTTGTATAGCTAAATTCACAAGATTGTTTTTATATACTTTGTATTCTAAGTTTGCTTGCTTCATCATCACTCTCAGTTTATTAGCTTCTCCAACTGTTAGCCCTCTGTAATCAACAACTACTGCAGATTGAGCTCCTTTTAGTTTATCTTTAATTTCATCGACGATAACCTTTTTTATTTCTTGATTTGTAGCCATTTTTTCACCTCCTCTACGTTGTAACCAGACAATAAATAAAGCCTTCTCCCCGTAGACAGAGAAAGGCCCATTTATAGAGTACCTCGGCAGGATTATTAAACCTTATGGTCCCTGCTATCTACGGTTGAATATTCTTTTTTAATAATTTTAATTACATAATCTTTAATGGATTAATTTTTACTCCAGGTCCCATTGTACTTGCAACAGTTACACTTCTTAAATATTGTCCTTTTGCAGCAGCTGGTTTTGCTTTGACAACCGCTTCCAATAAAGCTGTAAAGTTTTCTTGTAATTTTTCTTTACCAAAAGATGCCTTACCTATAGACACGTGAATAATGTTTGTCTTATCTAATCTGTATTCAACTTTTCCGGCTTTAATTTCTTCGATTGCTTTTCCTACTTCAAAAGTAACTGTTCCAGACTTAGGATTTGGCATTAAACCTTTTGGTCCTAGTACCCGACCTAGTCTACCAACAACTGCCATCATATCCGGTGTTGCTACAATGATATCAAAATCAAACCAATTTTCTGTTTGAATTTTTTTAGCTAAATCATCGCCACCTACATAATCTGCACCTGCTGCAAGAGCCTCTTTTTCTTTGTCGCCTTTGGCAAATACAAGCACCTTTTTAGTTTTACCTGTACCATGAGGCAGAACAATTGCTCCTCTTACCTGTTGGTCCGCATGTCTTGAATCAACACCAAGCTTAATATGCGCTTCTATAGTTTCATCAAATTTTGCTTTTGAAGTTTGAGTCACTATTTCCATAGCTTCTTCAACTTCGTGTAATTGTGTTTTATCATATAGCTTTACGCTATCCTGATATGTCTTTCCTCTTTTTGGCATTTCTTTAACCTCCTTGTGGTATTAACGGTTTTTGCCTCCCACATCACTATCGTCTATTCTGTGGCGATACCCATACTTCTAGCTGTTCCTTTAATCATATTCATTGCATGTTCAATGTCAGTAGCATTTAAATCAGGCATTTTTATTTGCGCAATTTCTCTTATTTGATCCTCAGTAAGGGTTGCTACCTTCGTTTTATTAGGCTGTCCCGATGCACTTTTTAGATTAGCAGCTTTTTTAAGAAGTACTGCTGCAGGTGGTGTTTTTGTTACAAAAGTAAATGATTTATCTTGGTATACTGTGATGACTACCGGTATAATCATTCCTGGTTGATCTGCTGTTTTAGCATTGAATTGCTTACAGAACTCCATAATATTAACACCTTTTTGACCTAAAGCTGGACCTACTGGTGGTGCTGGTGTTGCGGCGCCTGCTGGTATTTGTAATTTTATATACCCATCAACCTTTTTAGCCATTTTTCTCCACCTCCTTATTTTTTTTGAAATTTATATTTTAATTTTTGTCTGGTTCTATAGTATTATTTATTGTTTAAAGGCAAAATATTGCCTACTGATTTCCCTTAAAGCCTTCCTATTTGACTAAATTCAAGTTCAACCGGTGTTTCCCTGCCAAACATCGATATAAGTACTTTTAATGTTTGTTTTTCATTGTTAATATCTTGTATTACACCCATAAAACTTTCAAAAGGACCGGAAATGACTTTGACCCCATCGCCTATCTTCATACCAAGATCGATATGTATTTTTTCGACGCCCATTTTCATGACTTCCTCATCAGAAAGAGGAACAGGCTTGGATCCGGGTCCTACAAAACCGGTAACGCCCTGTGTATTGCGTATCACGTACCACGAGTCATCATTCATATCCATTTTTACGACGACATATCCAGGAAACATTTTTCTGGTCTTTATTTTCTTTTGTCCATTTTTAATTTCTATCGTGTCTTCTGTGGGCACAGCAATGTCCAAGATTACATCTTGCATGCCTCTATTCTCAACAATCTTCTCAAGGTTCGCTTTAACTTTGTTTTCATGTCCTGAGTACGTATGCACAACATACCATTTTATATTATCAGACATAGTTTTAGGAGCAGAACAAATTCCACTCTTCCCTCCCATTCACTTATAGTTCGATACCCAACGCCAATTGCAACGCAGCAATAAAGGCTGAATCAAACACCCATATTAGTAGAGAAATGGCTATACAAGATACAATAACAACCCCTGTATAAGACATCAGTTGCTTCTTTGTGGGCCAAACAACCTTTTTCATTTCCCTTTTTACCCCTGAGAAATAATTGCTCTTTTTAACTTTAGGACTGGTCTCAGTCTTCTTACTCATATTATCACTTCCTTAGTAATAATTATTTCGTCTCTTTGTGTGCAGTGTGTTTTCTGCAGAATTTACAGTACTTTTGCATTTCGATTCTGTCGGGATCATTTTTTTTGTTTTTCATAGTATCATAGTTTCTTTGTTTGCATTCTGTACAAGCTAAAGTAATTCTTACTCTCATTGCTACACCTCCTGGGAATATATATAAAATGACACAAATATCGCATATATCATTCAATTTTACGGTTACCTATATAAGCTATCATAATTTTTATTTTATGTCAATAAAAGTTTTAGAATTAAAAAAGCTGCTTTAATTGTGATGACATTCTCTCCCTTAAAGCAGCTCACTTAGTTT
>CAYSBC010000051.1:0-12438 GCA_964429195.1 uncultured Eubacteriales bacterium
CGGTTCTGTGAGGGGTGGCAGTAATATAGATATTATGGAAGCCATCTACTCGACCCTTGGATACCTTAAGATATGTAAGGCAACTAAAAGATGAGAATGTAGCAATTATATTTGAAAAAGAGAATATTAACACCTTAACCATGAACGGTGAAATGCTACTTACAATCCTAAGTTCCCTAGCACAACAGGAAAGTGAATCTCTTTCTGCCAATACAAAGATGGGTATGAAAATGAAGATGAAACGAGGGGAGATAGTAGGAAATCAGAGATGTTTGGGTTATGATTATGACAAAGAAACTAAAATGATTTATATTAATGAAGAAGAAGCCAAAACTGTTCGTTATATATTTGACCGCTACACAAGTGGCATTGGATGCTTTGTAATCGCTCAGGAACTCACTGCTATGGGAGCAATAACTAAGAAATGTAATACTCAGTGGGTAGATACTTCCGTTAGGGGAATTATTACCAACGAAAAATATAAAGGCGATCTTCTTATGGGAAAAACCTTTACCGTAGACCCAATTAGCAAGCGAAGACTAGATAATTTCGGAGAAGAAGAAAAGTATTATATAGAAAACCACCATGAACCAATTATCTCAAGAGAACAATTTGATAAGGCACAAGAAATATTAGGTAAAAGAAGTAAGAATTTTAATCAAGGCAGGCAGAGTAAATATAGTCTAAAATATACCTTTAGTAGTATGATGAAATGTGGATACTGTGGCGGAAATATCACAAGAAGAAGATGGCACAGTGGAACAGATAAGCAAAAATATGTGTGGTTTTGTGTAACTGCAATTCGGAAGAGCAAGAACAGCTGTCCTGAATGCAAAGCAGTAGAGGAAACCATTATAGAGAATGCATTTGTTAAGGCTTTTAATATTCTCTGCACAGATAATAAAACTGTAGTAGAGGAATTTTTAAAAAATGTTGAAGAAGGATTGCAGGCAAAAGATAATAAAAAGCAAATTAATAAGCTAAATGCTGAGATTAACAATACCGAGATAAAAATCAGTAAGCTAATAGATTTGCATTTAGAAGATAAGGTTGATAAAATAACCTACGAAGAAAAATACGGACAACTAAACAAAACCTTAAAAGAATTAAAAGCAGAACGAGTAGAGCTGGATACAGTTCAAGATGAAGATAAGACAATCAAAGATAGGCTTATGGATTTTAAGAAAATCTTTGAAAATGCTAAACCTCTAACAGAATTTGATGGAGATGTATTTAAAACTGTAGTAGAGGAAGTAGTACTGGGTGGTTATAATGAAGATGGAATCCCAGACCCATATATGCTAACTTTTATATTTAAAACAGGTTTAAATACAAAAATAGATGGACATAAAACACCAAGTAAAATGAAGAAAAATGCAAAGAATAAAAAATGCACCTATCAAGAGGACAACCCACTATGAAGTCGTAACACTGCTTTAAAACTAAAAACAGAGAAAGGGGATATCTGTATGTTGTTTAATGCAATAAACGAAAATATTAAAATAGGCCATACTGACATGGCTTACATAGCTTTCGGAAACGGGCAAAAAAATCTAATTATGATTCCTGGTTTGGGTGATGCATTAAAAACAGTCAAAAGTACTGCAACTGCATTTGCCGTAATGTACAGAGAGTATATAAAAGACTATAAAGTGTATGTCTTCAGTCGCAAGAATCATTTAGATGAAGGTTATTCTACAAAAGATATGGCTAATGATCAAATAGAAGTAATGAAAAAACTTGGGATTTCAAAAACTTCTATAATAGGATTTTCCCAAGGCGGAATGATTGCCCAATACATTGCTATTGACTACTAAATTGTAGTACAATATCAGTAAAGACATTTGAGCGAGAATGAAAGAAGGAGGAATATTGTGTTACAACATGATAAGATAGTAATAAGAGGATTACGTCAGAATAATTTATAAGATATATCCTTAGATATACCAAAAGGTAAAATAATAGTATTTACAGGGGTATCTGAGTCAGGGAAATCAAGTATTGTTTTTGATACTATTGCGGCAGAAAGCCAAAGACAGATGAATGAAACCTACAGCGCTTTTATTCGCGGAAGATTACCAATAAAGATTATACAGAAAAAGAACGCAATCTTCTTCTGGGGATGTAACACAGAAACGGATTCAGACTACGATTCGTCAGAATGAATGTCCTGTGTGTAATGGACGACGTTTAAATGAGTCTGCATTGAACTGTAAGATAGATGGATATAGTATTGCAGATCTTTGTGATATGGAATTTATTCAGCTAAGAAAAGTGTTAAGAGAGATTACTGACTCACGTGCTCAAACTATTGTACAGACATTGGTTTATTCGATTACATGTATGATAGATATAGGATTGCCTTATCTCAGTATGAATAGAGAATCAAAATCTTTGTCAGGTGGTGAAGCGCAAAGATTAAAACTAGTCCGTTATAAGGGTAGCGCATTAACGGGTATGACTTATATCTTTGATGAGCTAAGTACAGGAATGCACCCAAGGGATGTATATCGTATGACAAGCCCCTTAAAAGGCTTGCGTGATAAAGGGAATACAGTGCTCGTTGTCGAACATGATAAGGATGTAATCCGTATTGCAGATGAAGTTATAGATGTTGGGCCACTTGCAGGTAGAAATGGTGGTCAGATTCTTTTTCAGGGTAGTTATGAAGAACTGTTATTAACAGGAACCAAAACAGGGGATGCCATGAAAGAACAAATCCCTGTGAAAGTAAATCCACGTATCCCTATGGAGTTTCTTCCAATTCGAAAAGCTACATTATATAATCTTAAAAATATTTCAGTGGATATACCACTGAATACCTTGGTATTAGTCACTGGTGTAGCGGGTTTTGGTAAGAGTATATTGATTCGTGATGTGTTTGCCCAACAATACTCGAATCGTGTTATGTTAGTTGATCAGTCTCCTGTCACAGCTACAGGTCGTTCAACACCAGCAACTTTTCTTGGATTTTTTGATGATATAAGAAAAATAATGGTCAATGAGAATCAAGTGGAAGCTTCACTATTCTCATTCAATAGCAAAGGTGCATGTCCAGTATGTAAAGGAAAAGACGGCGTAGTGACCGAAAGAATGTCGTAGATATCCTTAATATGGCAGTAGAAGAAGCCATGGAGTTCTTTGCAGAGAATGCCAAGGTTAGTAAACACCTAAAAGCAATGAATTATGTAGGATTATCCTACCTGTCCTTAGGGCAACCCCTGTCAACCTTATCAGGTGGAGAAAGACAGAGAATAAAACTTGCTAAGTATTTGAATCAAAAAGGAAATATCTATGTGTTAGATGAACCAACAACAGGATTGCATGCTTCCGATGTTAAACATATTATGAGGCTTTTAGATAGTTTTGTAAAACGTGAAATACGGTGATGCGGACTATATCATCGACATTGGTCCAGATGGAGGAAGTGCTGGAGGAGAAATTGTATTTGCTGGTACTCCTAAGGAAATGATTGATAGTTCAAATACGATTACAACCAATTATCTGAAGAAATCTATTTTAGAATAGATTCTGACAAGAAATACAGTTGATGCAAATTTTGCAACAACTGCAATACTTAAGAGATCTTGATTTGTTATAAAGCTTATTGGGACTATAGTTACTCATGCCCATATGATAAAAAGATGTTCAGGGGGAGATAAAATGGAAAAAATAGTTCGTAAATATTACTTAAGGTCCTTCTATATTATTACACTCATATTTAGCATTCTTATGTTAACACTACATTTTATATTTCAATCTGTAGGGAAATACTCTGTATCCTTTACGCAATTATCACCTACTCTAGCAGTGGTATTTATATCACTAATATTAAGAGAAAAAGCCATTATTAATAATATAAAAAAGCATTTCCATATAAATACGACTGTTGTAAAGTGGCTGGTACCTACTATTGCTATTCCGAGTATATGTATAGTTGTCAGTAGCTGTATCTTGACATATTATAAAATTGACTATGTCCCTTGGAAAGGGGATATGTCATTTTACATACTGAGTTTTGTTGCTATGCTGATAGGAAGTGCTGCCGAAGAAATAGGATGGCGAGGTTTTTTATTGCCTAATCTACAGAAAAAGTATACACCATTTATGAGTAGTGTTATTGTAGGAATACTATGGGGTGTATGGCATCTTAACTTTACTGGAGGTATTTTAGGGTTCATTTTATATACTGTCACTATTATAGAAATGTCTATTTTAATGTCTTGGCTATATAATAAATCAAATGGAAGTATGTTGCTTATGACTGTTTGGCACCTTATCTTTAATTTAACCTCTCACATTTTTTTATGGGATAGATTTAGCTTACAGTTATTTATAGTTGAGGGCATAGTGTTTGGTATTATGTGCTTAATTATTTTAATTATTGATAGAGTTAAAATAAAACATGAAAAGAGTATACACATCTACTCTAAAGATACTAAGAGCACTATCTAGAGAATGACTCATGCTTTCTTAGTTTACCTTGTTTTTATATGGCGAGACAAGGTGATGTTATCCCTCCATTTCAGTCTATCCCTTCTATTGCGATTTTTTTACTTTTATATGAGGTTAGTTTCCCACTATATTTTATAAAAATAACTATTGACATATTATTAACATAGGGTTATTATAGTTCTATCGACCCCAAGTCGGGGAAAAGGAGTTTCTTATGAAGATAGTTAAGGAAGGCGAAGTACGCAGACGAGAGATTCTCATTGCTGCACGGGAATTATTTATTAATAAGGGTTATGAACAGACATCAGTTAATGATATCCTAAAGATTGTGAATATAGCCAAAGGTACCTTTTACTACTACTTTGCTTCTAAAGCTGAAGTACTGGAGGCCATCATTCTTGATATAGTTGAAGAAGGAGCAATAAAGGCAGAGAATATTCTAAAAAATAAATCTATTCCTTTAGTGAATCGTATTACGATGGCCATAATGGCCCAGGCACCGGAATTTGAAGGATCTTATGAGATAGAAGTAGAGATTCATAGTGTTGAGAATACAAAATTGGAACGATTATATTTAAGAGAAATGCTAAAGCGTATGACTCCAATCTTGCAAGAGCCTGTTATTGAAGGTATGGAACAGGGTATTTTCAATATGGAGTATCCAACTGAATCTATAGAATCCGTTTTATTGCTAGGACATATGATGTTTGATTGCAATGTTTTTCAATGGGAAATGGAGGATTATCCAAGGAAGATAAAGGCATTTTTGTGTAATGTGGAGAAATTGCTAGGGACTAAAGAAGGGGAGCTTAATGTTTTTTTACAGATGTTTGGACAGATGAAGTAAATTTATAAGCATTTGTAAAAAAACTTTTTTTACCCTACAATAGACCGGCGGTCTATTGAAAAATTACAGGTTGTTTATATGATATATAGATGGAAATTAGTTATAAAGAAGAGTATGTTAGTATGAAGCTATTGCTAAACCTTGTCTACAAGGATTTTAAGAGAAACAAAGTGATCACAATAACTCTGACATTTTTTTTAATGATTTCAACCCTTTTTATGGCAGGTGGATTAAGGGTGACAGGTACAATTATATCATCAATGAAAGGATTAAATGAACTGGCTATTCCTCCCCAATATTTGCAGATGCATAAGGGAGATTATGATGAAAATGTATTTAAGGGCTTTGTAGAAAACCATGAATATATTAATGATTCAATCATAGTAAAGATGCTTGATATTAGAAATGCAAATATTATTTATCAAGGTGAAACTCTCGAAAATTCTCTAATGGATAACGGATTCGTAATTCAAAATGAAGGTTTTGATTTTCTCTTGAATATGAATAATGATATTGTTGTTGTGAAGGAAGGTGAAATCGGGGTTCCAGTGTACTATGCAGAGGATATTGGAATTCAGGTGGGAGATACCATTACATTACATGAGGGTAACTATACAAAGAATTTGAGGGTATCAACAATTATTCGTGACTCATCTATGAATGCAGCACTGACATCTTCTAAACGTTTTCTTATCAATCAGACAGACCTAGATGAAATTAGCGGACACATGGGTGAATGGGAATACTTGTTTGAATTCATTTTAGAGGAGGGCACATCTACAGCCATTTTAGAGAAAGACTATATAGATGCAAATATGCCTTCCAACGGTGTAGCTATAACAGGCAGTCAATTAAGTATAATGAATAATCTTTCACATGGATTAATAGCACTTATAATTATTGCAATCAGTATTCTTTTAATAATGATAGCAGTCCTGTGTTTATCATATATTATTAAGGCAACCTTGGCAGATGAAAATCATACTATCGGTGAAATGAAAGCAATTGGCTTTCCTAATAAAGCAATAGAAAAATTATATCAAATGAAATACATAGTACTTGTACTTATAGCGAGCGTAGTTGGCTACATGGCTGCCATACCCTTTGGAGATTTCTTTTCATCTTCAGCTGTAATGTATTGCGGAAATGGAACAGATGAATGGATGAAGTGGATATTTCCTTTAATCGGAGTAATCCTACTTAGCATTATAGTCATATTTAGATGTAAAAAAACAATTTATAAGAATCTCAGAAGTTCTGTCGTAGAGCTATTAAAAGGAAATGATAGGATCAAAAAGGAAGGTCACTACTCTTTACCTATAGCAGGACTTAGACATGGGAATCTTAGCATAGCATTAGGGGAATTAAAATGTAAATGGAAGGAATATGTTGTTATCTTTTTCGTATTTATATTTTCATCATTCTTGATTTTGCTACCTATGAATATGAAGAACACTGTTGAAAATCCATCCTTCATGACTTATATGGGTGTAGGAGAAAGTGATATTCGTATAGATATTCAGTATACAGATAAACTCATAGAACAAAAAGACGCTGCCATATCTTATCTAGAAGGGGATCCCGAAATTGCTAAGTATGCAATTTACCAGAATAGCTATGTAGAGTTACAAAACTCAGATGGTGAATGGGAATATCTTCGTGTGGAAAATGGTGACGGATCTATTTTCCCACTGGAATATATAGAAGGAGGTGCGCCAAAAGACACAGAAGAAATAGCACTTTCTTATCTAAATGCTTCAGAGTTGGGGAAAGATGTTGGAGACCATATAACAGTAAGCTATGGGGGAGAAGAACTCCTATTTACTGTTAGTGGTATATACCAGGACATAACTTATGGTGGAAAGACTGCAAAAGCAAATATTGATTTTGAAGATAAAGATGTTGAAGTCTATATTATTTATTTAGATGTCATGGATGGTGTAGACATTGAAGAAAAAACCCTTGAATTACGTAGTATTTTGACAGACAGTAAAATAACGCCAATTAGTAAGTTCGTGTCCCAAACCCTTGGTGGTATTACAGATAATCTGAGCGTAATTTCAGGTGCGGCTATAGTGATTTCATTAGTGTTAGTAATGCTGATTACAGTAATGATTTTACGACTTATTACAGCTAGGGAACACAGCGCAATAGCAATTAAAAAATCCATTGGATTTTCCAACAAGGACATTAGGATACAGTTTGCCATAAGAATTCTATTGATTCAATTCGTAGCAATTGTTGTGGGAACATTATTGGCAAACACAATAGGTGAGGTTATTTTGGGAATGATTCTTTCTTTTATGGGTGCATCAGAAATACAGATGTTAGTTGAACCAATAAAGTCCTATCTGCTTAGCCCAGCAGCACAACTTTTCTTAGTGTTTATTACAGTAATTGTGGGAAGTAAAGTTGTTAAAGGCTATCATATCAGAGGCCAAATAATGGAGTAAGGAGAATAACAATGATAAGAGTAGAGGAAATTAGCAAGTCATTTAAAGATACAAAAGTTTTACATGAGGTATCATTTGATATAAATAGAGGAGATTTTGTTGCAATTATGGGGCCTTCAGGTTCAGGTAAATCAACTCTTCTCTATAGTATCAGCGGAATGGATAATATAAATAGTGGCAGGGTTTTGTTTGAAGGAACAAATATTTGTGAAATGAAAGAGGAAGAATTATCTGATTTTCGCCTATCCAAAATGGGCTTTGTATTTCAAAATCCACAGATGCTAAAAAATCTTTCTGTATTTGATAACATTATACTTCCAGGTCTAGTAGCTAAAAAGGAATCTGCAGAGGAAATAAGAAAACGCGGATCGGAATTAATGAAGAGGATGGAAATAGAAGAAATTAAAAGTCGTGATAACAGTCAGGTTTCTGGGGGACAGCTACAAAGAGCTTCCATATGCCGTGCTATGATCAATAATCCGGAAATACTTTTCTTGGATGAACCAACAGGAGCACTGAATTCTGAGGCAACAGATCAGGTGTTGAAAATAGTTGGGCGCTTGAATGAGGATGGAATGACCATAATGACAGTCACTCATGATAAACGTGTGGCTGCCAAAGCAAGGAAAGTACTTTATATTATAGATGGACAGATTGCAGCTTGCAAGGAATTTTCAGTGGATACAGATAGGGAAGTGGAATTAGATGAATGGTTAAAAGGATTGCAAATAATAGCATAAGATAAATATTTATAAGAGAATAACCTATGTTAGGCAAATATTTTAAAATAAAAAGTTCTTTTAATACGGTAGTTATCAAGAAGTCTATAGGGGGGGGAATATAGTGAGAAAGAATAAATGGAAGTTAAAGAGAATACTAAAAGTTTTTTTAGTAATAGTCCTACTTTTTGTAGTTGGAATAGGTGGATATTCTATTTATGGGTCATACAAGATTAACCAATTATCAAATATGACTTTTATAGATATGCTTGCTTATACAACCAAAGATAATAAAGATGCAATCATCACCGTAGGTATAATACAGAATGATAAAATGACATATGAGGTTTATGGGGAAAATGGTATTAAATTATCACAAGAAGAGCATATCTATGAAATTGGATCTATAACAAAAACATTTACTACATCATTACTATGCAAGGCTATTAGCGAAGACAGAATTAGCTTTGATGATCATATTGATAAATATTTGGATCTTCAAGAGAAAGATTACTATCCAACAATAGATCGGTTAGTTACGCATACATCAGGATATAAAGGACACTATTTTGAAAAGCCTATGATTTCTAATTTTCTACACAAAGAAAATGATTTTAATGGAATATCTCAAGATATCTTGGTAAAAAGACTCAGCAAAATTAATTTGGATGATACTGACTATGCATTTAATTATTCGAATTTTGGAATATCAACATTGGGAGTCGTGCTGGAACAAATATATGATAAAGATTATACACCATTGATTAATGAGTATATTTTAGACGAGTTAGGTCTCTCTAATACAAAAGTGTCAAATGGCTCTGGTGATTTAGGTAAGTATTGGAAATGGTCAGAATCAGATGCATATATGCCTACAGGCGCACTATTATCAAACATTACAGACATGATGAAATATGCAAAAATACATATGGATGAAAAATTAGATTATTTGTCTATAGCACATGAAGAATTAGCTGAAGTTAATGCAACAACAGCTACTTATGAAAAAATGGGAATACGAGTAGATGCTTTAGGTGCTGGCTGGATGATCGATAAGGAAAATAATATTATCTGGCATAATGGTGGAACTGGAAATTATAACAGCTATATGGGATTCGATAAAGAAAAGCAAATTGGAGTGGTGATACTATCAAATTTATCACCAGATTATAAAATTCCAGCAACTATAATGGGAATTGAAATCCTCACTAATGGGGTCAGGCTTGAATAATTCACTTATTAAAAATAGGATAAATTCGTTGGTTAAAGTGTCAAAAAAACCACGAATTTATTTAATTGAAGTGAATAAAATTTCGCTTTCTCAGACAATTCAAAGAATCCAACAAGTATATACTTAATGGCTTAATCATAAATACAGTAAACTAGGACATGCTTTTCATCAGAGGAATAAGCCCTTATTATGTGACAAAGACAAGTACTTACTTTAGTTGATAAGTTTTATTTATAATAATTTAATAAAGGTTGGCCTTAAGGATGGAATAGATTACAAATGGAGTAACTATATATATTATATTGGGGAAAACAGCAATATAGTTGACGCATTATTATCACAGAAGCTTAATTTATCGCCATAGATGACATCAAAATTAAATCAGGAGATAGTAAAGTTATAGCTTATGTAGCTGAATTGATTAGAAGATGGGAAAAATAAGTGAATAATTCAAGCCTGACCCCAATTTTTTGTGCTTTTGCGCGTGATAGGGGCTTGACAGGAATGCCCGGATTAAGGCATCGGGGTCGGCCTGCTGCGATCGTTGATAGGAGGTGGTGGAGTATGAGGAGAAAATTTGCAGCAATATGGCTGATGTGCCTCCTGTTTATAAACCTGATGCCTCTTGCCGTGTTGGCGGCGGGAAACAGTATGCCTCCTGAAAGACCTTATGAAAAGGTCGTGGCAAAAAGCGGGAGTTGGTATGCAGAGCAACTGTCTTACGGAGAAAAATCCAGTCTTGTAATAGGTTATAAGGGAGACCGAAAAGGCAGTGGGATCTTCGCGATGGAGCTGAAGGTCAAAGAAGAAATTGTGCTAACAGGCGTCTACATACCTGCTTCGGGGACAGAGGAAGGTGAGATTTCTTTGAACCTTACAGATGCCCGCGGTAATATTTACAAAGGTTTTTCAATGGAAAAACAAATAAATAGCGAAATAAAAAAATCCGGGGCACTGGAATCTGATTCTGCAAATTCGATTGATAACAACCTGTTAATTTTTACTCCCTCCGGAGATATGATACTTCCGGCAGGAAGCTATACTTTGACGGCTGAAGGAGCCGAAGAGCTGGCCAATGCCTTTCTGATAAAAGGTATCCATGCCGGGTCCTATGAAAAATATAGAGAAGCGCTGGTTGAATGGGAGATTGAAAACAATCCGGAAAGAAGTGGAGAGGAAGAACCGGGGCAAACTTTCGGCGAGAAAGCTCTTACTACAAAGGACAACATAGCATATGAATCCGAAGCACCCGAAGCAGCGAATCCACCCGTCTTTGGTTTGGATGCGGAATATCAGATTGATGAAATCATCGTAAGCACTTACAATGACGGCCAGGGCGCTGCGCCGGGAATCATTGCCGTGATTGGTGAAGACGGCCGGACGTATTATTCCGGCCTGGCCTACGGTGTTTCTATGGAAGGCATTGCTAACGCCGCCTGGAAAATCGCACCAGACATCCTGCTTCCCACCGGACAGTATTTGATTGCCCTGTCCCAGCCGGAGGTATTGAGCTACGACGGGGAGGGAGAACCTCTCTTTTATGTGAAAGCTTCTATTCCCGTGCATCTGCGTCCGGACTTTACCGGAACCTATCGGATCGATTTGGACGCATTCAAAACAAGCACCCTTATGGGGCCGGTAACAGAGGTGGGGAGCAGCTTTTCCCTGAAGGATTTTGAACTGACGGTTCTGGATAAAGAGGGAGAGCTGGAGTTAATCGGGAAATATGAAGGAGTGCCCTTTTCACAGCGCTGCGAGGTTGTAGAGGAAACGCCGGAAGGTATAGCTGCACGGTTTTCCTTCGCCGCAGATCTGACAAAGCTGCTTTACCAAGCGAATATATCGGCAGATGCAACAGTAACCCTTGCTGTAGATGGGAACGGTATCTCGCAAATCAAGATATCCGGCGTCGGCATTTATGACCGCGCAGCCAGTGCAGATAAAGGTGCGGATCATAATACCTATGATATAAGAGCCGCCGGCCTAATGACCCAGCGCGAGCTTCCTCCTTTTGTGATGACTGCTCTTGGAAAAGCCGGAAGCGCAGGCAGTGTTCCCGGACCGGATAACGCGGCCCAGGCTGCTGCAGGAATACTCTTCCCTCCCCTTGTGGGTCTTGTGGTCAATGTGCTGCAGGAAGCTCTGAAACCTAAAGCACCGGCTAAGAAAGCAGCGAGAGACAAGAACTGGTATAAAGAGAAATATCCGGGCAAGACCGACGAGCAGCTGGCTATGATCATGCTGGCGGACGCTATGGGAAATACCGATGAGCCGGATGAAGGCGATGCTGTTTCCATAGGTGACAACCGATCAGCGGAACCTACTGGTGAAACCGGCTTCGGTGTTCTTGAAGGAGATTCCGAGTCGAGTTATGAAAGCGATTATAATAAAGAAGCCGAACCCGCTTGGGAGCAGGGAGAGGATTATCAGTCTATGCCGGAAAGTGCTTCAGCAGAAGCAGAGGCCCGGCCTGCTACCGTGGGAGAACAATTTCCTCATGAGCCGGAGACCATGGTGCTGAAGACGTAAGCCGGCGGTGCAGAAAGTCTTTATGTAAAAGATCCTGCAACAGGTGAATGGGTGAACTCCGAAACAGGGGGCGTTCTGGATCTAGAAAAATATCCGGAGGCCATGGAACAGATACAGCAAAACAAAGAGTGGAGCGAGGCAAGGGAGCAGGAGATCCAAAGCCGCGGCGGAAGCGAACATGATAAGGCCCTAAGGGAAAACATG
>CAYSBC010000052.1:0-12005 GCA_964429195.1 uncultured Eubacteriales bacterium
TATAAGCAGCTACTCATGTTATCGGGAGTGGATCGCTATTATCAAATAACAAAATGTTTTAGGGATGAGGATTTAAGAGCTGATCGCCAGCCTGAATTTACCCAGATTGATATAGAAATGTCCTTTGTAGAAATGGAGGATGTTTTAGAGGTTAATGAGAGGTTTTTACAAAAGCTATTCAAGGAAACCAAGGGAGTAGATATAGAGCTGCCTTTACCAAGACTATCCTATAAAGAAGCTATGGAAAGGTATGGAAGCGATAAACCGGATACAAGATTTGGTTTTGAACTGAAGGATCTAAAGGAAATACTGTCCCAAAGTGATTTTAAAGTATTTTCCCAAGCCATTGAAAATGGAGGGGACATAAGGGGTATCAATGCAGAAGGATGCGGAGAAAAATTCAGTAGAAAGAATATTGACAAACTTCAAAAGTTTGTTGAAATATATGGTGCTAAAGGACTTGCATGGATAAAAATAAATGAAGATGAGATCCAATCACCTATACTTAAGTTTTTGAAGGAAGAAGAAATTGAAGGGTTAAAGAAGGTCTTTCATGCTAAACCTGGCGACTTGATTTTTATTGTTGCAGATAAACCTTCTGTTGTTTTTGATTCACTAGGAAGCTTAAGACTTCATATTGCTCAAACCATAGGGATTTTAAACTCGGAAGAGTACAATCTTTTGTGGGTTGTGGAGTTTCCTTTGTTTGAATACGATGAAGAAGAAGGCAGATATTTTGCGATGCACCATCCTTTCACAGCACCGAAGGATGAGGATTTAGATTTTGTTCTCACCAATCCTGGACAAACAAGGGCCAAAGCTTATGATATCGTTCTCAACGGTATCGAAGTGGGTGGTGGCAGTATTCGTATACATGATGGTGATGTGCAAAGAACCATGTTTAAGGCATTAGGCTTATCGGATGAAGAAGCTGAAAACAAATTTGGATTCTTTTTAGAAGCATTTAAATATGGAGCGCCACCTCATGGTGGAATGGCTTATGGACTGGATAGGCTAGTCATGCTTCTTAATGGCAATGAAAATATCAGAGAAGTCATTGCATTTCCTAAGAATCAAAATGCAATTTGTCCCTTGAGCGAAGCACCTTCTAAAGCAGATGAAGTCCAACTTGAAGAATTAAATATCAGGATAGATATAAAAAATAGCAAGAAGGAGCAGTAAGCTTTATGATAACAAAAAAAAGGATAGGTGTTTTAGGTGGAACCTTTGATCCCATTCATCTGGGACATCTCCTATTGGGTGAATATATCCGGCAACAATACCATTTAGAAAAAATTGTATTTATACCTACGGGAGAATCACCTCACAAGGATAAACAGCATACAACGGATAAATGCGACAGATATAAAATGGTTGAATTAGCTATAAAGGATAATGCTGATTTTTTGTTATCGGGTATTGAGGTTTTTTCTGAAGAAAAATCCTATACAATCCAGACGATTAAAAAACTGAAGGAAATATATAAGGAAGATTATGAAATTTTTTTCATTGTGGGTGCAGATGCTTTGCTTGAAATTGAATCTTGGAAAGATTTTCAAGAGCTGCTTCAGGCCTGTAACTTCATTGTAGCAGAAAGATTTGGTGCTCATGATGAAAAGCTTATGGATAAGGTGGAGGACCTTATCAAATATTATGGTGCAAGGATTCATATTGCAGATATGCCTAGGATTGCGATATCTTCCAGTATGGTTCGCCAAAGTGTAAAAGAGAATAAATCCATCAAGTATTTAGTCCTTGACGAAGTTGAAAGGTATATCTATGAGAAAAAACTCTATTGTTGATAGATGTAGCAGGTGATATATTAGATGCAAACTGTGATTATGAATGAGCTAAAGAAAAGAATGGATGAAAAAAGAATAAATCACGTTCTTGGAGTTATGACGGAAGCATTGAAGTTGGCGGATATCTATCATTATCCGGATAAGGATGAAGTCATTATTTCAGCCTTGCTTCATGATGTGTGTAAAAACTGTGAGAAGGATTCTTTAAATGATTATGTTCTAAAATATCATTTAGAGCCGATTTGTTTGAACAATAATGCATTGGCCCATGGCAAGGTTGGGGCAATTATTGCTAAAGAAGAGTTTGGAATTCAGAACAAGAAAATCTTAGATGCAATAGCCTTTCATACTACGGGTAGAGAAGGAATGTCATTATTGGAAAAAATAATCTATATTTCCGATGTTACTGAGGAAAACAGGGATTTTGAGGGTATAGAAGAAATCCGCAATCTCAGTTATCAGGATTTAGATAGAGCGTGTTTGAAATCAATCGAAAAAACAATTATCAATATTGTTTCCAAGGGAGAATATCTTCATTTGGATACTGTACGTGCTAGGAATAGCTTATTAATTCGAATAGGAGGAGAGAATGGTCAATAAACAACTAGCTTTAAGAATAGCCGACAAACTGGATAGTAAAAAAGGGGAGGACATTCTTATCTTGGATGTGTCTCAAAATACAAGCTATGCGGACTACTTTATAATCGTAACCGGTAATTCGGATAAACAAATTGGCGCCTTGTCCGACGAGGTAAGTGAATTACTTTATCAGGAGGGAGTGAAGCTTCTTAATCTGGAAGGGAAAAACACAGGTTGGATATTATTGGATTATGGCGATATTATCGTGCATATTTTTTCAAAAGAACAGCGAGCACATTATGGATTGGAAAAGTTGTGGAGTGATAGCACAATCATTGAAAGGTAAATTTTGGTGGATAAAATGTTAACATATGATTTTGAAAACATAGAAAAGAAATGGCAAAAGATATGGGAAGAGAAACAATTATTTAAGGCAAAAGAAGAGGAAGACAAAGAGAAATATTACGCATTGGAAATGTTTCCATATCCATCTGGAAAGCTTCACATGGGCCATGTTCGCAATTACTCTATTGGTGATGTCATTGCACGGTTTATGAAAATGAACGGCAAGAATGTTTTGCATCCTATGGGATGGGATTCCTTTGGATTACCTGCTGAAAATGCTGCTATAAAAAACAATATACATCCCAATACGTGGACTTGGAATAATATAAGCGAAATGAGAAACCAATTAAAGCAATTAGGGCTAAGCTATGACTGGGATAGAGAAATTGCCACCTGTCACCCTGACTATTATAAATGGATGCAGTGGCTATTTATAAAATTTTTCGAAAATGGGTTAGCTTACAAGAAAAAGAATCCTGTAAACTGGTGTCCTTCCTGTCAAACAGTTCTTGCTAATGAGCAAGTTGTGGAGGGATGTTGTGAAAGATGTGATACAGCGGTAGGTAAAAAGGATTTAGAGCAATGGTATTTTAAGATAACAGATTATGCAGAAAGGCTTCTTAATGACTTAGAAGACCTTGAAGGTTGGCCTGACAAGGTTAAATTGATGCAAAAAAATTGGATTGGTAAAAGTATAGGAGCAGAAGTTGATTTTGATATCATAAATTTTGATAAAAAGCTAAAAATATTTACAACACGGCCCGATACTCTTTTTGGAATAACCTATATGGTTTTAGCTCCGGAACATCCTTTTGTCAATGAACTTGTCAAGGGTACTGAATATGAATCACAGGTTGATGATTTTAAAAATAGATTACAGTTTCTTTCAGATGTGGATAGGACCTCTACCACTTTGGAAAAAGAAGGATTATTTTTAGGGAGGTATGCAATCAATCCTTTAAATGGTAAGGAAGTCCCTATTTATATAGCGAATTATGTTTTGATGGATTATGGAACCGGGGCTATCATGGCCGTACCTGCCCATGACCAAAGAGACTTTGATTTCGCTGTTAAATATAAAATAGAAATTATTCCTGTCATCAAGCCGGATGAGGATAATATGGATGTTTATAATCTAACCGAAGCCTTTGCAGGTGATGGCACTATGATTAACTCCGGTGAATTTAACGGTCTATCTAATAGGGAAGCTATAACAAAGATAAGTGATTTTGTTGAATCAAAAGGACTGGGCAAAAGTTCAATCAACTATCGGCTTAGAGATTGGCTCATTTCAAGGCAAAGATATTGGGGTTGTCCTATACCCATGATTCGTTGTGAGACTTGTGGCTGGGTTCCTGTTAAAGAAGAGGAATTGCCTGTTATGCTCCCTACAGATGTCGTTTTCTCAGGAAAAGGGGAATCACCTCTTTTAACGAGTAAAATTTTTAATGAAGTGACATGCCCTTGCTGTGGTAAAAAGGCAAGCCGTGAAACAGATACAATGGATACCTTTTTGGACTCGTCCTGGTATTTTTTGAGATTCACAGATGCACAAAATAAGCATGCTGTCTATGATAAGAAGAAAGCTGATTACTGGATGAATGTTGACCAATATATAGGCGGTGTTGAGCATGCTATCCTTCATTTGCTTTACTCCAGATTTTTTACAAAGGTACTTCATGATTTAGGCTATTGTGACGCGGAAGAACCCTTTAAAAACTTGTTAACACAAGGGATGGTTTTGAAAGACGGATGGAAAATGTCTAAGTCCAAGGGAAATGTTGTGAGCCCGGAAGCTATTATATCCAAGTATGGAGCAGACACTGCAAGACTCTTTATTCTTTTTGCTTCACCACCGGAAAAGGATTTGGAATGGTCTGACACAGGTGTAGAAGGTTCCTTCCGATTTTTAAACCGTGTATGGCGTGTCGTTATTGAGCTTAAAGACAGTATTGCTGAAGCAAAAGATACCCCTTATGTTCAAAGCGAGGCTGATAAGGAACTTGATTATCAAATGAACCTGACCATCAAAAAAGTAACCGAGGATATTAAGGAAAGATTTAACTTTAACACAGCAGTAAGCTCTATTATGGAGTTGGTTAATGAGATTTATAAGTATAAGGAAAAAGAAAATATTGATTATCCACTTTTGAAAAAAGCTATCGAGTTTGTAATTATCATGCTCAATCCCTTTGTGCCTCATATCAGTGAAGAATTATGGCTGCAAATTGGCGGTGAGGGTTACGCTTACAATCAAAGCTGGCCGACCTATAATCCTCAGGCTTTGATTAAAGATAAAACAGAAGTGGTCATTCAAATCAACGGTAAGGTAAAAGGAAAAATGGAGGTTGCATTGAATGCGCCTCAAGAAGACATTAAAAAAATTGCTTTAGAAAATGAAAAAATTCAAAAAGCACTTGAAGATAAGTCCGTGATGAAAGTGATTGTAGTACCCAATAAATTAATAAACATTGTAGTTAAGTAATAATGCATCTATTATTTCCGCTCCAATGATGAAAATAAAGGAGGGATAAATTTGTCCAAAGAAGAAAATTTTTTAAAAGTCATACCCTTAGGCGGTCTCAATGAGATTGGCAAGAATCTCACCGTCTTAGAATATAAAAATGATATATTAATCATAGATTGTGGGTTATCATTCCCAGAGGATGATATGTATGGGATCGATATTGTTATACCTGATTTTTCATACTTGCTTAAAAATAGAGAAAAAGTCAGAGGTATCGTTATAACCCACGGTCATGAGGACCATATAGGAGCAATTCCCTATTTGCTCAAAAGAATGGATATTCCTGTATATGGAACCAATTTAACCTTAGGACTTCTTAATGTGAAGCTCAAGGAACATGGCATTAGCGAAATGGCCCAATTAAATGTGGTTAAAGCAGGAGATATTGTAAAATTAGGATGTTTTTCAACAGAATTTATAAGGGTCAACCATTCCATAGCCGATGCTGTGGCCGTAGCTGTCCATACACCTATGGGTGTTGTCCTTCATACAGGAGATTTCAAAATAGACTACACGCCTATTGATGGAGAGCCAATCGATATACAAAGGTTGGCTGAAATTGGAAGAAAAGGTGTATTGCTCATGTTAGCTGACAGTACCAATGCAGAGAGGAAAGGCTTTACAAATTCTGAAAAGACAGTGGGCATTGCCTTGGAGAATATCTTCCGAACCATTGAGGGCAGAATTTTAATAGCTACCTTTGCATCTAATGTGCACAGGGTACAAAAAATAATCAATACTGCAGTGAAATTCGATCGCAAAATTGCTATTTCAGGGCGCAGTATGGTCAATGTAATCAATGTAGCCTCCGAACTAGGTTATCTAACGATTCCAAAGGATTCCATGATCGATATCAATAAGGTCAATTCTTTAGATGATGATAAAGTTGTTATCATCACAACAGGCAGTCAGGGAGAACCTATGGCAGCTCTTTCCAGGATGGCTACTGCAGATCACAAAGCTGTGCAGATAAAGCATGGAGATACGGTCATTCTTTCTTCAAGCCCAATTCCCGGAAATGAGAAAACGGTCTTTAATATTGTCAATAAGCTCTTAGAGAGAGGTGCAGACGTTATTTACTCGGATATAGCTGACATTCACGTATCAGGCCATGCTTGTGAAGAGGAACTGAAACTCATACACGCTCTCGTCAAGCCAAAATATTTTATGCCTGTTCATGGTGAGTATAAACACCTTCGCCAACATGCGATTATTGCTGAAAATTTAGGTATGGAAAGAGAAAATATTTTCCTTATGACAACAGGTCAGGTCTTGCAACTCAATAAGAGACGGGCGGTCATAGCTGAAAAACCTGTTATATCTGGGAAAATGCTCGTTGATGGGCTAGGTGTAGGCGATGTAGGCAATATTGTTTTAAGAGATAGAAAGTTGCTTTCAGAAAGCGGACTCGTCATTGTCATTGTCGTCTTAGATAAGAACACACGAAAGATAGCTTCAGGACCTGATTTAATTTCAAGAGGTTTTGTATACGTTAGGGAATCTGAAGATTTAATGATATCTGCTAAACAGGTTGTCATGGACGCCCTAAAAGAATGTGAGAAAACAGGTGTCAAGGAATGGTCAGCCTATAAATCTTTGATCAGGGATTCTTTAAGAGATTTTATATATAGCACGACCAAAAGAAATCCGGTCATACTTCCGATTATTATGGAGGTATAAGGGTAGGGAGGATAAAGATGAATGTATATGATAGTGTGCATCAATTAGCGAGGGCGATAAAAGACTCTGACGAATTTAAAAATTACAAGCGATTAAGAATGGAAATCAATAACAACGAAAGTCTTAAAAGTATGTTGGATGATTTTCAAAAAAAGCAGATTGAATATCAAACAAAACAGCTGCTTGGTGAAGAAGTTGAAATGGATAACATGACTCAGATACAAGATCTTTATAAAATCATTGCTGCGGATCCTAAGGCTGCAGAATATTTGCAATCTGAAATGATTATCTCGAAAATGATGGCAGATATTTATGAAATACTAGGAGAAGTGATGAAAGTTGAACAATGACATTTTCAATAATCGAATAAAAAAATTAAAAGCGGTGATGCAAGAAAAAAACCTGGATATTTTATTGTTGACAAAGGATGTCAACAAGACCTATTATTCAGGATTCAAATCCACAAGCTTTTATCTTCTTCTGACGAGAGATGAGGATTTTCTTTTAACAGATTTTAGATATATCGAAGATGCTCAAGAAAAAAATTCTCTTTATTCCATTATAGAGCTGAGTGCGGATGCTACTCTTTACGATTTTTTAAAGCCCTTTAGGGGGGCAAAATGTGGATTTGAGGAAAAAGATTTAAGAGTAGCTGATTATGAAAAGTTGCTCTACTCCTTCGGAAGAGAAAATATGATTCCTTTTCAGGAACATGTTGAACTTCAAAGAATGATAAAGGACAGATATGAATGCGCATGCATTGAAAGTGCTGCAAAAATAGCTGATGATGCCTTCGCCCATATTCTTAACTTTATTAAGAAAGGCAGAACCGAAAAGGAAGTTGCGCTAGAGCTTGAAATGCATATGAGAAAAAGTGGGGCTGATGGATTATCCTTTGATACAATAGTTGCATCAGGAATTCATTCATCAAAGCCTCATGCTCATTTAACAGATAAACCTATTGAACATGGCGATTTTATCACCATGGATTTTGGATGCATGGTGAATGGGTACTGCTCAGATATGACGCGCACCATTGCCTTGGGCGCTATTAGTGAAGAGCAGGAAAAAGTCTACGAAATTGTTAAAAAGGCTCAAATTAAAGCTTTAGAATCTATAAGTGCAGGAAAAATTACTTCTGAGGTTGATAATATAGCTCGAAGTATGATAAAATATGACGGATATGGCAGTAATTTTGGGCATGGTCTTGGTCACTCGGTTGGATTAGAAGTACATGAAGAGCCGCGATTAAGTCCAACATGCACTATTTCCCTAGAAGAAAACATGGTGGTTACAGTAGAACCTGGTATATATCTACCCCAAAGATTTGGGGTAAGAATAGAAGACTTGGTCATCGTCAAAAAGGATGGCATTATCAATCTTACAAAATCAGACAAGAACTTAACGATACTTTAGTTGAGTTTAAAATTTGTAAAACAAGATAAAGCAACAAATCGAAGATTTTGAATTTAAACAAAACGGGAGGAATATATATGATTAGTGCAGGTGATTTTAGAAAAGGCGTAACATTTGAGATTAATGGTGAGCCACATATTGTTATTGATTTTCAACATGTGAAGCCTGGAAAAGGCGCTGCTTTTGTAAGAACAAAACATAAAAATGTCATTACAGGAGCTACCAGGGAGGAAACTTTTAACCCAAGTGATAAATTTCCTAAAGCTCATATTGATACAAAACAGATGGAATATCTCTACAGTGATGGTGAACTCTATTTCTTCATGGATGGAGAAACTTATGATCAAGTACCACTTACCCTGGATCAAGTTGAAGATGCTATGGTCTATTTAAGAGAAAATGATATAGCTACGATAAAGTTTTATAAAGGTCATGCATTTTCAGTTGAAGCACCAAACTTTGTTGATCTTAAGATAGTTGCAACAGAACCGGGTGTAAAGGGCGACACAGCTACAAACGTAACAAAAGCAGCCACCCTTGAAACTGGAGCGGTTGTTCAAGTACCTATCTTTTTAGAAGAGGGCGAAATCGTAAAAATAGATACGCGAACAAATACTTATTTATCCAGAGCTTAAATGGTGCCAGATAAAGGGGACTGTCTAATTTAGAGAGTCCCCTTAGATATTGTATAGAAGGAAAGGGGAAAGTCGATGAAAGCGAAAAAGAAATCGAAATACCTTATAGCAATAGTGATAATAGTCGTTTTAATTCTACTGGGATGGGGCACTTTTAATTGGTCACTCCATCGAGCTTCTTTAGCAGTAGATGAGAATAATAATCAAAGTATGAAGGTTGAAATTCCCCAAGGAAGTTCTACAGCCAAGATTGCATCGCTATTATCGGAAAAGGGTTTGATAAATAGTGAATTCGCCTTTAAATATCAAAGCAAAAAACTAAAATATGATAATAGATATCAAGCGGGAAATTATGTGCTTTCACAAAACATGGATATGTTTGCTATCATGGAAAAGATTAAAAAAGGTGAGGCAGAATTTGAAACTATTCGATTTACTATACCGGAGGGTTATGATATGAAATTAATAGCTGAAGCCCTTGAGGAAAAAGGTCTTGTCGATAGTGGAGAATTTTACAGGGTTTTAAATAACGAAAAATTTGATTACCGATTTTTAGAAGGAATTCCGCTAGGAGAAAACTATTTAGAAGGTTTTCTATTTCCGGATACCTACGAATTCCATGTGGATGCTACAGAAAAGGATATCATTGATAGACTCTTGCAGCGTTTTGACAATGTATTTGTCGATGCTTATTATGAAAGGGCAAAAGAGTTAGGCTATTCCATAAGAGAGATTATTGCGATGGCTTCTATAGTTGAGAGGGAAGCTGTACTTGATGAAGAAAGACCAATCGTCGCCAGTGTTTTTTATAACAGACTGGATATAGATATGCGTTTACAATCCTGCGCTACAGTTCAATATATATTGGGAGAACAAAAGGCGAGATTATCGATTGCTGATACTCAAATTGAATCCCCTTATAACACTTATCTCCATGTGGGTTTACCTCCTGCGCCTATTGCTTCACCAGGTCTTAAATCCATTGAAGCCGCCCTTTATCCGGCCGACACAGATTATATTTACTTTGTTGCAAAAGGGGACGGGTCTCATGCATTTGCCAGGACCTATGATCAATTTTTGACGTATAAGAACAAATATATTAACTAGAGGTGTTATAGATGAGTTTTTTTACCAATCAGCAGACACAGGACTACCTTTTAAGCCTTTATTCCAATCCAAATGAATTTTTGCAGAACTTGAGAAAAAATGCAGAGGAAAGAAAGATTCCGATTATTACAAGAGATACGGAACAAATGATTAATACCTTGCTAACACTCAAAAATCCTCAAAAAATGTTGGAGCTGGGAACGGCTATCGGTTATTCCTCTATTAACTTTGCTAAAACTTGCGGGGATCTTTATATTACAACCATTGATTATAATGAGGATCATGTTAAAGAAGCCCGGGAGAACATCCAAAAAGTCGGATTAACAGAAAGAATTACGGTTCTCTACGGTGATGCAAAGGAATTATTGGATCAAATAGAGGATACCTACGATGTCATATTTATAGATGCAGCAAAGGGTCAATACCAATACTTTTTTGACCACTCACTGAACAAGCTAAAGCCAAGGGGCCTTATAATATCCGATAATGTTTTATATAAAGGCTTGATTGCAGCCAACGATTTGTCAGAAAGAAGGCAACGCAGTATTGTGAAAAGAATGCGGGAATATTTAGAATATCTCACTCATCATACAGCATTTGAAACAACTGTACTTCCGATAGGGGATGGTGTGGCTGTTAGTGCTAAAAAGGATTGAGAATGTTTAAAGAAAGGCTTTAATATGATAGAAAAAAAGGTAGAATTATTAGCTCCTGCGGGAGACTTGGAAAAATTAAAAATAGCTATCGAATACGGGGCAGATGCAGTGTATTTCGGAGGAGAGTCTTTTGGATTAAGAGCAGGCTCCAAAAATTTTAGCCTTGAGGATATCAGGGAAGGAATCAAGTATGCTCATGATCGACAAAAGAAAGCCTATATGACGCTTAATATTTATGCTCATAATGAGGACATCGATGAGTTACCTGAATATTTAAACAGTATTAAAGATATAGAAATCGACGGATTGATTATATCGGATCCAGGTATCATCGATTTAGTTAAAGAAATGATGCCAAATGTTGAAATACATCTTAGTACGCAAGCGAATACCACCAATTATAGAAGCGCAAAGTTTTGGTATAAAGCAGGTGCAGATCGTATTGTATTAGCTCGGGAATTATCACTAAAAGAAATAAAACAGGTTCATGAAAAGGTTCCCGAATTACAATTAGAGACTTTTATACATGGAGCCATGTGTATTTCCTACTCTGGAAGATGCCTTCTAAGCAATTACATGATTAATCGCGATGCTAACAGAGGTGAATGTGCCCACCCATGTCGTTGGAAGTATTATTTAGTTGAAGAGAAGAGACCGGGTGAATATATTCCCGTGAGTGAAGATGACCGGGGAACCTATTTTTTTAACTCCAAGGATTTATGTATGGTCCAGCATATCCCGGAATTAATGGATGCAGGAATATCCAGCTTTAAAATAGAAGGCAGAATGAAAAGTATTTTTTATGTAGCCGTTATTGTAGGTACCTACAGGAAAGCGCTTGATGCTTATTATGAGGACCCGGAACATTTTACTTATAAGGAAGAATGGATGGAAGAACTCCTAAAGGTTAGTCATCGACAATTTACAACGGGTTTTTATTTTGATAAACCTGATGAAAAGGGTCAAAATTATCAGTCCAGTACCTATGTTAGGGAATATAATTTCCTAGGTTTGATTAAATCCTATGATGAAAAGTCAGGTTTTGCAACCATTGAACAGAGAAATAAAATGTCCATCGGTGATGCTATAGAAGTCTTTGGGCCTTATAGAGACAGTTTTAAACAGACCATAGAAGTTATGCTGAGTGAAGAGGATGAACCTCTTGAATCAGCTCCCCATGCACAACAGATAGTAAAAATCAAAATGAATGAACCCGTGAAAGAGAATTTTATGATACGGGCCAAGCGATAATTATGAG
>CAYSBC010000053.1:0-11772 GCA_964429195.1 uncultured Eubacteriales bacterium
AAAAAAAGTACTGGTCTTTTCAACCAGTACTTACAAATTTCGTTTCTATAATTTAATTAAACTTAAAGAACTTTTATAATATTTTATTAAAAAATGATTTAGTTCTTTCTTCTTTAGGATTCAAGATGACTTCTTGAGCAGTACCTTCTTCACAAATGACACCTGCATCCATAAAAATAACCCTATCCGATACTTCCCTTGCAAACCCTACTTCATGGGTTACAACTATCATCGTCATCCCGGCTGCAGCAAGTTTTTTCATAACCTCCAGTACTTCTCCAACCAGTTCAGGATCGAGGGCCGACGTAGGCTCGTCAAATAACATTATTTTAGGTTCCATAGCAAGAGCTCTTGCTATAGCCACACGTTGTTTTTGACCTCCTGACAATCTTGAAGGGTATTCATCTGCTTTATCTTCAAGTCCTACCATTTTTAATAATTCAACAGCTTTACTTTTAGCCTCTTCATGAGAAACCTTTTTAACCAGAATAGGCGCTTTCATCACATTTTCGATGGCTGTTAAATGGGGGAATAAATTAAATCCTTGAAAAACCATCCCCAGTTCGATACATAAAGCCTGAATACGTTCAGGTGGGATATCAACTAGATCCTTATCATCTTTTCTTTTATCGATAAGATTATTTTCAATATAAACTTCTCCGGATGTAATTCTTTCCAAATGGTTCAAACATCGAAGCATAGTACTTTTACCGGAACCACTGGCTCCTAACACACAAACAACTTCCCCGGGTTTTACTGAAAGGTTAATTCCTTTTAATACCTCTAAATCACCAAAGGATTTATAAACGTCGACCAAACGAACCATATCATTCATAGATGCCCACCTTCTTTTCTGTTTTATCAAATGCAATTTGAATGACGGAGGTCAGCACTAAATATACTGCTGCGGCGTAAATATAATAAACCCACTTTCCCGTTGAGCTGCTCATTGTTTTTGTTGTTCGCAACAAGTCAAATATAGCTACTGTCGAAGCTAATGATGTGTCTTTTATCAGAGTAATGATCTCATTCCCCACAGAAGGAATTAACCTTTTAATGGATTGTGGAATAATGATGTGAAACATGGCCTGATTATAAGTCATGCCCAAAGCCTTCGAGGCTTCCATTTGACCTTTATCGATGGATTCTATACCCGCTCTGAAAAACTCAGCCAAGTAAGCACTTGAATTAAGAGAAAACGCAATAAAACAGCTCATATAAGCATTGATAGGCATTTTATTTCCCGTAATGTCTAATGCAATTAAAGGTATTGCAAAGTGAATAATAAATAGCTGTAATAATAGTGGTGTTCCTCTAAAAAACCATACATATAACCAGCTTAGCTTTTGTAATATTTTATTCCCGGATATTCTTCCTAAAGCCAAAATCATTCCAAATATAATCCCGATAGGTATCGCCACTGCAGTTATGAGGATTGTATTACCGGTACCTCTTAATAAGGCAAATATTTGTGCTTCTGATAACAAAAGTATTCCTCCTATTTATGCAAACTACTCAATAACTTGCAGGTCTTCATCTATATTTGTGGCTAAATCATCTAAGAACCATTTCATGGAAAGAGCAGTCATCGTTCCATCTTCTTGCATTTCTTTTATGGCAGTATTAACTTTTTCCTGAAGCTCGGTATTTCCTTTTGCCATAGTAACGCCGATAGGTTCATTGGATAGTACTTCCGATGTTATAGCAAAAGATTCTACATCTGTTTGAATATAGTATCCTCCAACGCTATTATCAACTAGTATGTAATCAATTGAGCCACCTTTTAATGCAGCAAAGGCATCCATAATCGTATCGTATTTATAAAGATTGAGTTTTGCTCCATCTGCGATGAACTTTTGAGCGGCTATATCCGATGTTGTCTCTATTTGCACACCGACTTTCTTGCCACTTAATTGTTCAATTGTAGAAGCCGGTTCAGTGTCTGTTGGTGAAACGATAACAATTCCATTGGCTAAATAAGGTTTTGACATAGCAAAACTTTCCATTCTGTCAGGAGTAAGGCTTGTACACGAAATAATAGCATCATATTGACCTGTGTTGACGCCATTGAAAATGCCATCCCAAGCTGTCGGTATCCATTCTATTTCCATCCCTAGTCTTTCTGCTAAAGCATAACCAAAATCAATATCAAATCCAATAAGATCGTTTGTTTTCTCATCGTGAAATTCAAATGGTGGGTAAGCATCATCTGTTCCAACTTTTAGTATTTTTGCTTCATCTTGCGGTTCTTCATTGGTGCAACCAACTACAACTACGCTAAAAACCATTACAAATACTAATAAAAAGACTAATTTTTTCTTCATAACATTATCACCTCATATCTTAAGTTTAAAGTATGAAGATTTCTTAAAAACAACAAAAAATATCGAACTTTTGACTTTTGCTATAGCTTAAGCTCGAAGTTCTAAAAATACTCATGTTGCTATGTGGAAATCTTCAGTTACGTACGATAATTCTTGCCTTAAAGTACAAATTTAGAATAGCATGTCTCATTTTCAATGTCAAGTTGCAGGAGAAAAAGCCTTATCTTGGCTATTTTTAGGAAAAAGGTCAGAACCTTTATTTTAGCGTTAAAAGTTCTTTAATATCTTCCATGCTCATTTTGTCAATCATTGTTTCCCCAGGCTTTATGACTGCGTCAATCATGTTTTTTTTCTTCATCTGAAGGTTATATATCTTCTCTTCAATAGTCCCATAAGTAATGAGTTTATAGACTTGGACCTTGTTTTCCTGGCCTATTCGATAAGCTCTATCTGTAGCTTGATCCTCAACTGCAGGATTCCACCAAGGATCAAAATGTATAACAGTATCGGCTCCTGTAAGATTAAGGCCTGTCCCTCCTGCTTTGAGGGAAATCAATAACACAGAATCTTTTCCTTCGTTAAATTCTGTCACTACTTTTTTCCTATCGAGAATTTTTGTTGAACCATCCAAATAGGAATAGGGTATATTCTCCTTTTCAAATTCTTTTTTTATGATAGCTAACATGGAGGTATATTGTGAAAACAGTAAAATCCGATGATTGGACGTCAAACATTCCTTTACCAATTCCATTAATATTTCTAGTTTTCCGCTCTCGCCTTTATAATTTTCGATAAACATACCGGGATGACAACAGATTTGTCTCAAACGCGTGAGAATAGATAAAATCTTTATTTGACTTCTCTCGAATCCTTTATCATCAATCTCATTCATGATATCCTTTTTGGCTTTTGCCAAATAGGCTAAATATATCTTCTTTTGTTCTTTTGTCATGGGGCACAGCATCTTGCTCTCAGTTTTATCGGGAAGCTCCATCAGAACATCCTTTTTCAATCTTCGAATAATAAAAGGGCTGATTTGCTGAATAAGAGATTGCATTGCTTTTTTATCTTGATTGTTCACAATAGGTTTCTCGTACTTTTCAACAAACTTTTTATGAGACAACAAGAAACCCGGCATAATAAAATCAAATATAGACCAAAGTTCTGAAAGATTATTTTCTATCGGCGTTCCCGTTAATGCAAAATATCCTCCGGCCTTTATTTTTTTGACAGCTCTCGATGTTAATGAATTAAGATTTTTTATATTTTGGGCTTCATCAAGTATACAATAGGCAAAGTCAATGAGCTTATAGGCATCTATATCTTTTCGAATTAAAGGATAAGATGTAAGAACAATCGTGCTGTCGCTAATGTTTTTGAGATTTTCATCCCTTTCTGTTTTTTTGCCAATAATGATGCTCACCTTCATGTTTGGAGCAAATTTATGAATTTCGTCCTGCCAATTATAGATTAAAGAGGTTGGTACAATGATAAGCGATGGTTTTTGAACCTTTTCATAACGAGATTTTAAAAATACAATCATTTGAAGCGTCTTCCCCAGTCCCATATCATCGGCTAATATGCCGCCTAATTTATAGTTGTCTAAGGCTCGAAGCCACTCATAACCTCTTTTTTGATAAGGTCTTAGGATGCCTTCATAGCCTATAGGCAAGCTATAATCTAAGTCCTCCGGCTCCATAATATTTTGAATCATATGCTTGAATTCCAGGTTGCGCTTAATACTTAAACCTTCCCCTTTAATTTTTTCATTGATGTAAAAAGCCCTGTACTTAGGGAGCACAGCTACATTGTCAACAAAATCATTTTTCCCTATATCTAATTCTTTCATCATTTCAGCGATATCGTTTAATCCTTTATCATCTAAAGATAAAAAGGAACCATTTTTCAGTCGATGATATTTCTTCTTATGATGAAGAGAATCTAATACTTCTCGGATTTCATTTTTGTCAATACCGTCTACTTCAAAAGTAAATTCCAATAAATCTTCTTGGGTTATTCTTATACTTGTAGAATAAGTTACTTTAACTTGGTTGATCATCCGTTTAAAATCTTCTGAATAATAAATCTGTGCAATCTTATGTAAATCTGAAAATTTATTATAAATAAACTCATAGAGTCTTTGGTCATCTGTTAGTACGGCCTTTTCCTCAATAACATTAAAATCTGGCTCCTCAAAGAGCTTCAAAACCTCTGCCTCATTCTTTGCATCTCTGACAATTAATTGTTCTGATAAAACCTGCCTATTTTTTCTTAAAGGATAAATCTTCTCATTACTATAGCTAAATACAATATCCGCACTGATGCCCTCTTTGTATTTGTCAAAATAGACTTCAACAATAAGGGGCTCTTCAATAAATGTTTCGCTTAAGCTTTCCTCGATATGGACATGTGCTATTTTCTTAATTTGCGGTAATACTTCTGAAACAAGCCGTTCTCCATGCCTTTTTTCAAAGTCTAATGCATTTCCATCATGAGTAATCTTTGTAATGAGCCCAAGACCTTCTTTGAATTCTTGAGGTATCTGATAAATAGAACCGTTGCAATAAACATATTCTCCATCTTTAGTCATATATTTGAACTCTATATTCTGCATATTTAAGGAGTAGAAATCATCCTTAACAAATAAATTGAATTCAAGGGGCAACTTATCTCTTATGATATCCTTGTTTTTTATTTCTTTTCCACCCAAGCAGATTGATAAATCCCCGTCTTTAAACATATTCATGATACGCTTAAAGTGGCTATCTGTTAAAAAAATATTTTTACCGGACATAATAGATTTAGCATTAGAGCCATAGTAAGAAATTCTTTCATCTATTTCATAACACTCTTTTAAGAAAGCCATCAGCTTTGAATTTCTCTCATTAAAAAAATGGATAGCTTTATCAAAGGTAAGGTTTTTACCAAAAGTATAGCTATGACCAGCATCAGTAGCCTCAAAAAAATCTCTGAAATTCCTGAAAATATAAAATTTTCCCCCGATTCCAATCTTTAAATTCATGATGAATTCAAATTTTTTGTTATAAATATCGTAGTCACCCTGTATAAAAATTTCAAGTTCAACCTCAGTTTGTTCATTTGTATTTTTGTCATCAAGAGTATCGAAGAATTCAAAAAACTTACCTATTCGGGCATTATTTCTGATTTTACCTAGTCTATCTAATTGACTGTCGTTATGGCAAACATTATTTTTCAAACTCAATAAAAAGGCTACAAGATGTTTGCAGTCCCCTCCAAAAATAGTATGAGCAGGACATGTGCAATTAGCAAAAGTGATATTTCCCTGCTGATTGAAAGCAACCTTAGCTTCATATATTCTTGATCCTTGTACAGTTCCATAAAAAGCATTTTGTTCCCCGTTAAACTCAATTTTTAAAACTTTATTGTTCTTATAATATTCACGACCTTTGCGAAAAGAATCCGAATATTGTGCACGTCTTTTTATAATCTCATCACTTATAATAAACATTAGCCTCATTTCCCCCATGTGTACAAAAATTCTTTATGCATAGCATAACATATTCTTATTCTACAAATGAATTTTCATCCTTTAAATTTTTGATAAATTTATTTCAAAGACCTTTAGCTCTTGGAAAATACGAGATGCAATGGAAATAGTATAAAATTGAAATTCTTGTGAATCCTAATATATATCACATATAGGAAAGGAGTTTATATGGATAATCATAATAGCAATGAAAAAAGAGATACTTTTCATATTGGCCATTTTATAATTCGAGTGGTAGTCAGCGCCATTATCTTGGGTGTAACTGCAATGCTTGTACCAGGCTTTTCTATTTCAGGTATATGGACTTTAATTATAGCAGCTGTTGTTTTATCTCTTCTTGATTGGGCTGCAACAAAAATTACGGGTATCAATGCAACCCCTTTTGGTCGAGGTGTAAAAGGATTCGTATTAGCCAGTATTATTATCTACGTGACAAAATTTTTTGTTGAAGGATATAATATAACAGTTATAAGTGCCATTATCGCAGCTATCATTTACGGTATTATTGATGCTTTTTTACCCGGCAAAAGATTATGATTCACAATCTTGTCTTTATATTCTAAAAAAATGAATAAAAAAGTAAGATTATTGAGGGCCAATCCGATAAAGACTCACCCTATAATCTTACTTTTTTTAATTATCATTCGTTAAGTTTCCATCACCACTTACAGGTATGGAATCCCCTAAATAAGTGGGTCTAGGTTGAATAAGCACAATCAAAAAATCTTTAACTCTTGCAATTTTTTCTCTCAATTCTCTATAATCCTGACCCTTATACTGCCTAAGATCTGAAGCCACACCATAGGCCTTGAGTCCAAGTTTGTCAGCGATATAAAGAGAACGGTATAAATGATACCTTTGGGTAACAATGATAATTTTATTAACTTGAAAAACATCCCTTGCTCGATACATACTTTCATAAGTTGAAAAGCCTGCATGATCCATAAAAATATGTTCTGAAGCAATGCCTCTATCTATAGCAAACTGCTTCATGACATTGACTTCGTCGTATTCTTTTCTACCATGGTCTCCACTCATCAGCAACCTGTTTGAGGCTCCTTTATTATACAATTCAATACCTTGTAAAAGCCTATCCTCCAGCATCGGACTAGGTCTTCCGCCTTCCCAAACACCTGCCCCTAAAACCAAAATACAATCGGCGTCCAAGGAAAGAGCATCTTCTAAAGGAAGAATCTTGTCTTCGCTTATACCTTTGACATAAGCATTCACCCAAGCAAAAAGTAATAATACAATTATGATGAAAGCAATCAATGAGATTATTGTTCTTTTGAATAATGATTTTTTCATATCAGTCCTTTACAGGCGTAAAAGATTCAACAACAACAGTATCCCTCAGAGCTTCAGCAGAATGCTCCGTACCACTTACAATACTCCAGCTGTCTCCGGGAAAAAATTCATTTTTTTTACCATCTATAGTCATGATGACGTGCCCGGATATTAAATATCCGGTTTGTTCCTGGTGATGTTTATGGGGTGGTAAAATCTTTCCTTCAGCTAACTTGATTTTAGTGAGCAAAGTAATTTTTCCACTAACTAATTCTTTTCTCTCAATGCCTTCGAATAGCTCTACCCAACCATTCTCAGAGGCTCTACCCACACTATAATTTTTCATCATTATCACCTTCTTATCTTATTTTATTTTCACAATCTCATTTCTATTATAGCACAAAACTTCAAAAATTAAGCAGCTACTGCAAAGAAGTAACTGCTTTTACGACTATTTTGAATTAAATTTTGTTTTTAAACATGGACTATTCAAGATGATAGTATCAAACTATATTATATTTAAAGCCTGCTCAATATCTTCAATAATATCCTTTACATTTTCAAGGCCTATAGACATTCTAACCATGCCGGGGGCAATGCCTGCAGCCGCCAACTGTTCATCGGTCAATTGCCTATGGGTAGCGCTTGCAGGATGAAGGACACAAGTACGAATATCTGCAACATGCACTTCATTGGATGCGAGCTTTAAGGCGTCCATAAATCGAACAGCATTTTCCTTCCCACCCTTTACCACAAAAGAAATAACACCACTGGCACCCTTTAGATATTTTTTAGCCAAATCATAATACTTATCAGTTTTTAACCCTGGGTAAGTGACCGTTTCAATTTTATCAGATTGATTAAGGTATTCAGCTACCTTTAAAGCATTTTCACAATATCTTTCCATTCTGATGGCTAAAGTTTCAATTCCTAAATTAAGTAAAAATGCTGAATGAGCCGCTGGATAAGTACCATAATCACGCATAAGTTGCATTCTTGCCTTGACAATATAGGCACTTTTGCCATAGGTTTCCGTATAGGTAATACCATGATAAGATTCGTCAGGTTCTGTAAATTCAGGAAATTTGCCACAAGTCCAATCAAATTTACCGCTATCAACTATAACCCCGCCAACTTGAACTGCATGACCATCCATGTACTTTGTTGTAGAATGGATGACAATATCCGCGCCATATTCGAAGGGTTTGCATAAAATAGGTGTAGCAAATGTATTGTCAATAATAAGAGGTACTTGATGTCCATGGGCAACAGCAGCGAATTTTTCAATATCCAATACTGTAAGCGCTGGATTCGATAGTGTTTCACCAAATACTGCCTTTGTATTAGGCTTAAATGCTGCATGAATTGTCTCCTCATCTGCATTAGGATCAACAAAAATACATTCAATTCCTAATTTTTTAAGTGATACAGCAAATAAATTAACAGTTCCTCCGTATATTTGTGTTGTACTTATAAAGCTATCTCCCGAATTACAAATATTAAGTATGGAAAGCATAGAAGCAGCTTGTCCAGAGGTTGTACATAATGCACCTACTCCACCCTCAAGATCAGCGATTTTTCTTTCAACAGCCATAACCGTAGGATTAGCAAAGCGGGAATAAATCAAACTATGCATTGGCTCATCAAATACAGCACCTATCGCTTCTGTAGAATCATAGACATAGGTTGTACTCTGAACAATGGGCATAACACGTGGTTCAGTATTTTTCGGAGAATACCCCGAGTGTAGACATTTTGTTTCATCTCTCATTTATAATTCCTCCAATATTTATAATGCTTATTGAAATACTATTCCTCATCCATTAAAGTATAGGTTCCCATGCAAATCGGGTCACCGGCTGCAAGGGTTTTTTCAATATGCATGTTTATTTTTTCTGTTCCTGCAAGGGCTCTCATCATTTCCAGATCCATAGCCATCATGGCTTCGCAGACACTTCGATGAGTATCCTCTAGCCCAAATGGACATTTTTTTCCTTCCCAATGACCTGTGTTGCCCTCAAATCGAATACTCGCAGGTAAGCCTGCAGCATTGCACATCCTAAAGAAAACCTCTCCAGCAGCTTGAAAACTTTCCGGATTCCTTTTTTTCTTTAATCCACTACCTAGTTCACGACCATAATCACCATATGTTTTTTCAATCCCAGATAGACATTCATGACCAAATTTTTCATACATAGAAACACATAGTTTCCCATGTAAAGATTGCATCGTTGTTTTTTTTGCATCAGCCATTTGCTTTCTCCTTATCTCATTTTTCAGATATATCAAAATTCTATATGCTTATACTCTATATGTCAAATTATTATTGCTTTCTAGTCTCATAAGTACAGATTTAATTTACTCTATTGACATTCTAGAGGTTAATATGTTTATTATATAGTATTGTACAAAAATAGTCATGACCGGAGGAGTAAAATGTTAGGAACAATAGTCAATACCCTATCCATCATAATAGGAGGCACCTTGGGCGCCACATTAAAAAATAAAATAAGTTCAAGATATAACGATATTATGTTACATAGTATCAGCCTTACAGTGTTACTTTTAGGACTCCTAGGAGCCTTAAAAACCAATGAAATTCTGCTCGTCATTATCAGCATGGTTATAGGTGGCATTATTGGAGAAACCCTTCAAATTGAAGAGCGTTTAGATTCATTTGGTCATTTTATTCAAGCTAAGCTCAATAAAGAAAACAGCCGCTTTGCTGAAGGATTTGTAACCGCAACAATAATCTATTGTGTTGGTGCAATGGCCATTATTGGTTCTATTGAAAGCGGTGTTAATAATAATCATAGTACTCTTTATGCTAAGTCTATTTTAGACGGTGTTTCTGCTATCGCTCTTGGATCATCATTAGGCATAGGCGTAGCTTTTTCTGCTTTTTCAGTACTGGTCTATCAAGGATTAATTACTTTACTATCAAGCCTTATTGCCGATAGCATTTCTCTACAAATGCTCAATGAAATATCTGCCATTGGTGGACTATTAATTTTAACAATAGGTTTAAACCTGCTCAAGATTACAAAAATTAAGGTGGCCAACTTATTACCTGCCCTTATCGTTCCTGTAATCTATTTTTTATTTATCTAGGTATTTTTGATGGTGGCACTGATGACGGAATGCCGGAAGGTTTTTCTTGTCACCTTCGCTTACATTTAAGTAATTTGGACTTTAGTGAGCAAAATTTCGACTTATGTGTGGAAAAAATGTATAAAAATACAGTTTCGCGTGTATATTGTATGAATATTGTGCATAATCGCTTCAAAGCTGAAAAAAATCCACACATAAGTCGAAATTTTGCTCATTTATCTCATATTTAGTCCGCTCAAGGTCATCCTCCATAGCGATACAATTGTATTTTCGAGGTTCATATTCTGAATAATCCTTCCTCATGTCGAACTCATCTATAATACCAAACCGGCTACACAAGCCATTTATTTTACCGACTTTCTAAGGGTTATATCTTTTTCCCCTTGCGTTATAGTTTTAATTTTTTGTATGTGTTCTTCTCTAATATGTTTATCCGTTATATTGGCCTCTTTTAAAATTTGATATATGTTAGCAATATCTAATTCGTTTAAAAAAATTTCTTTATTCTTTCTTATAATAAAGTTTGAAATATCCGTATCAAACAAAACGGGTACACTGGACTTTATTTCTCTTAACTCGCAACGTCTTGAAAAAGCAATAATAGGATAAAATTTTATATTTTTATAATCCTTCAATATTTCCTTTATAGCCTGAACATGTCCATAATTTTGCCTGATAGGATTATAGAATCTATTCTTTTTATTGTAAAAAGTTTGTGTCCAATATTTATCTTTTTCATTTCCAAAAATCCATCCAGCATAATTTTTTGTCTCTACAACAAAAATGCCATAAGGTGATAAAACAATATGATCTATTTGGGTTAATCCTTTTGAGCTTCTTATCATGATATTAGCAAGATATTTATATTCTTTTGGAAGCCTCTCAAAATCAAAATTAATTTTATATTCTCCCAGTTCACCTTTTCTATCTGCCTTTCTTTTTTGTTCAACTTGTTTCTTTTGTAATAGGGGAGATTTAGCCACTTTCTTTTTTTGTTTTATATTTCTTTGCCATAACAATAATATCAATAACAAAATAAGAACTACAATGCTAATCCAAAATAAATACACCTCATACCTCCTACTTCTTAGTACCTTTTCATATTCATTTTTTTCTCAAGTATTTCAATCTGTTTTTTAAGAAGCTCTATTTCTTGGCATATGGGCTGGTCTTCACATTCAGCCTCTATTAATGCTTGTTGTCCATTAATCAAAATAATTTGCTGCGCCACAGCTTCGAGAAAGTTGGCTACCGAATTTTGTTGATTTGAATTTAAGTTTTTTGCAATAGCAGAACCTAATAAAAATGTTAAAAAAGATAAATCAAATGGCTTGATACAGTGAAAAGATGACACAGAAAAACCCTCCCATTAAGTGAAATGAATATAGCGAGATAGGATATATTTATATACATTCTTAGCCTATAATCATAATACTTAATCAATCTGTGTTTGTTTCCAATGGTATCTCATAATTATCGCTTGGCCCGTATCATAAAATTCTCTTTCACGGGTTCATTCAT
>CAYSBC010000054.1:0-8247 GCA_964429195.1 uncultured Eubacteriales bacterium
TGGTTGCGGGGAGAGGATTTGAACCTCTGACCTTCGGGTTATGAGCCCGACGAGCTGCCAGCTGCTCCACCCCGCGATGGTAGTGCTACGCCCATAAAAAAAGGCACTTCAATCTGGTTCATGGTGCCGGGGACCGGAATCGAACCGGTACGATCAAAAAAGACCGCAGGATTTTAAGTCCTGTGCGTCTGCCAGTTCCGCCACCCCGGCAAATATGGCTCCAAAGGTGGGATTTGAACCCACAGCCTACCGGTTAACAGCCGGGTGCTCCACCATTGAGCTACTTTGGACCATCATTGTCGCGTACTCGTTGTTTTTCAGCGACAATCATTATTATAGTACAGATAGATTAAAGTGTCAATACAAAAGCAAATAATTTTGTTAATAAATTTAATTCGTTAGCTATTATACCCTCAGGCTATTGAAATATACAGCTCTTCTGGAGAAATCGAAGCAAATTTTGTGTTAAATTTGCTTCTTTCCTAAATTGAAAGCCTCTATATTAATATCTTCAAAGCCATCTTTTACATTTTTCTTAATTTTACTTTCCCAATCCAGATCCTCTAGTCCCATACCCTTGACGAGGGTTCCCAATAAAATGATATTCATAGTCCTTATATTCCCTAATTCCTTGGCCATAGCAGTACCATTAAAAGAGATGGTCTTGGCTTTTGTTTTCAGCTCTTCGATAACACCTTCAGGATATTTTGCATTACCGCTTAGTATTGGTGCAGAGGGTATTTCAAAGTCGTTGATGACGATTGTTCCGCCTACTTTCAAATACTCTGCCCATCTTACGGCCTCCATTTTTTCAAAGGAAACAATAATATCTGCTTCGCCTTTTCCAATGATAGGGCCGTAGACTTTTTTGCCGTATCTTATTTGAGTTGAAACGCTGCCGCCCCTTTGGGCCATTCCGTGAACTTCGGACATTTTAACATCGTAACCTGCTTCTAAAAGTACTTCTGAAAGGATTTTACTGGCTAGTATTGTTCCTTGGCCACCTACTCCTACCAATAATATATTTTTTACGTCCGTCATCTTATTCACCCGCCTTTTCTATAGCATTAAATGGACATACTTGAAGGCAAACTTCACAACCATTACACATATCTTCATTGATGTGTGCTAATTTTGCTACTCTATCTAAAGAAATAGCAGGGCAACCAAGCTTAATACAAATATTACATCCTTTGCATTTTTCTTCGTTGATGACACATAGGGATTCAGTCAGGTCAAAGGCGGCTCTGTCTTCCGGTGTAAAGCTCTTTAGGACGCATGGCCACTTCGTAATGACAACAGAGGCTTCTTCTGTTGCTAAAGCCTTATCCACTGCATCGTGGGTTTCTTTTATTCTCAATGGATTCACAACAAAAATATTTTCTTCTTTGATACCTATGGCCTTACAAAGAGATGGAATGTCTACTTCCGCTGTCCTTTCTCCCATGAGTGTATAACCTGTGCCTGGGTTTTGCTGATGACCCGTCATACCGGTAGTTCGATTGTCTAAGATGATAACTGTACTGTTACTTTTGTTGTAAACCACATCCATTAATCCTGTGATACCTGAATGGAAAAATGTAGAGTCACCGATGACAGCGGCAACCTTCATGTCTTTATTGTATTTTTCAAATACCTTGGATGCTCCATGACCGGCGCCAATGCTGGCCCCCATACAGATGGTTGTATCCATAGCGTAAAGAGGGTCCGCTGAACCTAATGTATAGCAACCAATATCTCCGGTAATCATGAGATTTTTTTTCTTGGTGAGCACATGGAATAAGCCTCTGTGAGGACATCCGGCGCAAAGTGTAGGGGGTCTCCCAACAGCTTTTATTTCTGTTTCGATGCTTTCGTAGGCTTCTCCGAAAACAGCCTTTCGAAGGATATCCACATTCAGTTCGCCTATTGCCGGAATCTTTTCCTTGCCGATGCATTTTATACCGGCTGCTTTAAGTTGATCTTCTATATAAGGCTCAAGCTCTTCAATGACGTAAAGCTCTTCTACCTTGTCAGCAAATTCCTTTATTTTATCCATCGGTAGTGGATGGGTTAAACCTAGCTTTAAATAGGAAGCATCTTCTCCGAAGACTTCTCTTGCATATTGGTAGGCTACTCCTGAACTGATAACGCCGGTTTTAAGGTCTTTATATTCTACCTTGTTCATCTCTGTAGTGTTGCTGAATTCTTCCATTTTAGCCAAGCGCTCTTCGAGGGTTACACGTAATTTTTTTCCATTGGCAGGTGTGGCTATATATTTAGGTATGTTTTTTTCATAGGGTACTATTTTTACTTCTTGTCTATTTCCCAATTCCACCGGACCTTTGCTATGGCAGATTCGAGTGGTTAGGCGCAACATGACAGGTGTATCAAATTTTTCACTGAGTTCAAAGGCCAAAATGGTAAAATCCTTGGCCTCTTGGCTGTCTGCCGGTTCCAGCATCATCATCTTAGCGAACTTAGCATAATAGCGATTGTCTTGCTCATTTTGTGAACTGTGCATTCCCGGATCATCTGCTGATACTAAGATAAGTCCGCCGTTAGTTCCGGTGTAAGCAAATGTAAACAAGGGATCTGCTGCCACATTGACACCAACATGCTTCATAGCAGCTAAGGCTCTTCCGCCGGCAATCGATGCTCCTATGGCTACTTCCAAAGCAACCTTTTCATTGGGTGACCATTCACAATATATATCATCTTTGTAATTTGCTACATTTTCAAGTATTTCTGTACTAGGGGTTCCCGGATAAGCCGAAGCGAGCACAGCTCCCCCTTCGTAGGCACCTCTGGCAACAGCTTCATTGCCTGTTAATAGTTCCTTCATTTTGTCCTCCTTTATTTAGTCGGTGGCAAGTTAAATACCTGCCACCGTTCTTTTTCACCATTCATATTATTTTATAATAATTTACCTGTAAATTCAATCTTTATTTATTTTGGGTGTCGAGGCGATGGTGCCGGTGATTTCATCCAGTTTTTCCATCCATTGCAATACAATAGGGTCATCAGGGCAAAGAGCCAAGGCCTCTTCAAGGGCTTCTTCGGCTTTTTTAAACTCTCCTGTATTCATGTAAACAACTGCTAAATTGCATAAAACCTCGTGATCTTCCCCAAGAATCAATGCTTTTTTGAAATATTTTTCAGCTGCTTTTAAGTCGAAAATGGACGTATAGCAAAGTCCCAGCTCATTTATCGTATCCCTTTGTGAAGGCTTCAATATTAGCACTCTTTTAAAATATTCTATGGCCTCTTCCATCCTCTTAAGATTTCTGTAGGCCAGGCCGATGAAGAAGAGCAGATTCCACCATTCCTTATGTCTTTCTTCTAATTGGAGCAACAATTCCAATCCCTTGGCAAATTCAGAGTTCAGGATATGGGTATAGCCTCTTTCATAAATCACATAGTCTTCGATTTGAGCAAGCTTGACCATGATTTCTTCTTTTTTATCCTCATCATCGCTTAGCTCCAAAAACTTTTTCCAGTAAATTTTCGCCTTTTGGTAGGTTTTTTGATTGACAGATAAATAGCCCAAATAATAGTAGGCAACCGGATAATCCGGGTGACTATCCAAAATGCTTTCAAAGGTGTTTAAAGCTTCTTGCTTAAAGGTCTTCTTTTCTTCTAAATCCTTGCTGGTATCGTGAATATCACTACAACACTTCCCATAATTGACCATTGCGTTGAGATTGTTTTCTTCCAATACCAAGACCGCCCTAAAATGGATGATGGCATCAACATATTTTTCCTCTTCCGCTAATTGAACCCCTTGGTAAAGGATGTAGTTGACAATTTCAGGATGGGCCAGATAGAGAAATTTTTTGTAAGCTTCATTATACTTAAATTCTTTGTCCACCCCAAGGGTATAGATCATACCCTTAACCATGGCATCAAAGGGCACCCTTTCAAAACCTTCCTTTTGTATTTGGTGAGCAACCCTTTCTACAGAAATGGGAATGGGAACATCCTTTAAAAAGCTTATGTCCTTTTTGGATTCGGTGACCTGTTGGCCAATTTCGATAAACATGAAATCTTCCATGTAAACCTTAAGATATTTTTCTATTCCTTTTAACACTTCGCGCCTCCCTGAAAGATACTGGTTGTCTTGTATTCACCACGTATATTTTCTTTTGTAGTGTCAAACAGTGTGATGTTACTGCATTTGTTTTTTAAGTTGGATGTATTTTTGTCCTTCGCAAAGCTATGGATATCATAGTCAAATTGATAGAAGCTAATATTCTTCAGAAAATCCTTCGCTTTAAATTCCTCTTTTTCATAGCCCATGTCCCGGATAACTTTCTCATCATGTAGCAATTCATGAACTGTTTTGATAAGGTTTTTGTCCGGAGTTGTTCGCCTAGAATGCTTTGTTGTCAGCATGGCGTCATACAGCAGAAGCTCTTCCAGCAGCTTTTTTTCAGCTGGACCTTCTTGGCTCCAACCTTTATCTATGCAAAAGTCTGCCAGTAGAGTATAGAGAGCCTCTTTGCTATTGGATTGATGGTGAAAGCCCTTGCTAACCCAGTAATTAGCCAAATCCTCATAGAATGCATAGCTAGACTCATAGTATTGGTCAAGGATATAGGCGATGGTATTTTTAAAGCCGGAACTATTATAGTATTTATCCAGCATCTGTTCTACTCTTTTTAATTTAATCAGTTCAACCGCTGAGATGTAATGATTGCTGAGCACCTCATAGGGCTCCTTTTCTCTGAAGCTATAGCCGTGTTCCTCAATCTGGCTCCGAATTTTAGAGCCCTTTAAGAGCTTCAGGAACCCTAATTGCAGATCGTCCGGCCCCAAGGCATAGACATCGTTGAAGGACTTCTTAAAACGTTCAAAGCTTTCATAAGGGAGTCCTGCAATCAGGTCCAGGTGCAAATGCACCTTGCCTGCTTCTTTAAGAAGCTCCACATTTTGCGCAATTTTATTAAAGTTCATCTTTCTGTCTATGGCGCTTATAGTTTCTTCGTGAGTCGATTGAACGCCTATCTCCATTTGAAAAAGTCCGCTTCGCACTTGACGGATGAGGGTTATCATTTCATCGGTGATAATATCCCCATTGACTTCAAAGTGAAAATTAGTTATACCGTTATCCTTTTCATGTAAGAATTTCATGATTTCTAAGGCTCTGTTGTTATCGGCATTAAAGGTCCTGTCTACGAATTTAACTTGTCTTACCTTCTTCTCCAAAAAGAATAGGAGGTCCTTTTTTACCCTCTCAAGAGAAAAGTAGCGAACTCCTCGTTGAACAGAGGAAAGGCAATAGCTGCAGCCGTAGGGACATCCTCTTGAAGTCTCGTAATACAGAATTCTATCCTCAATAGCTTCGTCCTTTGCATCGTATGGAAAGGGAATAGAATCTAGATTGCATTCCAAGTCCTGAGAATTATTGGATATAATCTTATTATCTTTTCGATAGGTAATTCCTTTAATTTTTTCTAGGCCATCGGAACTTCGTCCCATGGGATCGGCATGAGAATCAGGGTGGTCAACAGTGTTAAGCAATGTGTCCCGGGAAATATAGTCTAGAAGCTCTGAGAATGTTTTCTCCCCTTCTCCCCGTACAATAACATCAATTCCGGGATGATGACCCATGATTCTTTCCGAATCATAGCTGACTTCCGGTCCTCCGAGAATAATGATAATCTTATGATTAACCTTCTTTATAGTATCCACGAGCTGTAAAACCTGAGTTCTATTCCAGATATAGCAGGATATACAAAGAACATTGTAAGCATTCATGATTATTTCCTGAAAGATATAGTCTTCTTCATTATTAATAGTAAACTCTCTTATTTCTATATCCAGGGGCTGGCTGTGCTGTTTATGCCCATTATGCTGCTTTGCCGCTTGATATAAATATCTGAGAGCCAAATTAGAATGAATGTATTTTGAATTCAGTGTTGTTAAAAGTATCTTCATTTTTCACCTCGGTGAGGAAATAAAGGCACGGCATAAAATCCGCCGGAGGCATATAATATCCTCGGTTCTGAGGATATTATATCATATTTGTCTCTTTTTATTTCCTTTTTCGGTTGATGGCTGAAAGAATGGCCTTCAAGGCTGCTGTGGTGGTATTCTTATCCTTGCCCACCCCAAAGAAGGATTCATTTTCATCCTTAAGCTCGATATAAGAAACGGCCTCTGCAGTTGAACCGCTGGAAAGAGCGTGTTCTTCGTAGGCTTCAAAGCTATAATTATTGTTATCAATCGTCTTAATGGCATTAAAGAATGCGGAGATAGGCCCATTCCCCTCTCCTTCAATCCATAGGATGGCATCCTCCACCGTTACGCTGGCCTTGATGTGAACGTAACCATTGCTATCGATGGAATATCTGTTTAATTGGATAGCACCGTCCTCAAATAAATAGGTTTTTTCGAAGACATCGAATATTTCGTCAAAGGTTAACTCTCTGTCAGCTGCATCACTTTCAGCTTTGATAATTTTACCGAACTCAACATGCATGGCTTTAGGCAATTTATAGCCTTTTTCATTTTCAAGGACGAAGGCGACACCGCCCTTTCCTGATTGACTGTTGATTCTTATGATAGCCTCATATTGCCGTCCCAAATCCGATGGGTCAATAGGAAGATAAGGTACATCCCAGAATGGTTCTTTCCCTTCATTGTAAAGCTGTAGCCCCTTGCTGATAGCATCTTGATGGGATCCGGAGAAAGCGGTGTAGACAAGCTCTCCTGCATAAGGGTGTCTCGGCGGTACCTTCATCTCTGTAGCATTTTCATAGATTTCTATCATCTTATTCATTTCAATGATGTTAAGTCCCGGATCGATGCCTTGGGATATCATGTTTAAAGCCAGTGTAACGATATCCACGTTCCCCGTTCTTTCACCATTCCCAAACAAGGTGCCCTCTATTCTATCAGCGCCTGCAAGCAAAGCAAATTCAGATGCTGCAACAGCAGTACCTCGATCATTATGGGTGTGGGCGCTTAATAAAATACTGTCTCTGCGGCTTACATTTCTAAGAAACCATTCAATCTGATCCGCATAAACATTGGGCATTGCCATCTCAACTGTAGCAGGTAAATTAATAATCATTTTATCTGACCGTGTTGGTTGCCAGATATCCATGACGGCCTCACATATTTCTAAGGCATATTCCGGTTCTGTTCCGGTGAAGCTTTCCGGTGAATATTCAAATATAATTTTTGTATCTGTTTTTTGTGCCATTTCTTTGATGAGTTTTGTACCATCGATGGCGATTTGGGTTATCTCGTCTTTATCTTTTTTAAAGACAGCCTTTCTTTGTTGCACAGATGTGGAATTATAAAGGTGAACAATGGCTGTCTTGGCACCCTTAATGGCCTCAAAGGTTCTTTCAATCAGCTCAGGCTTGGATTGGGTCAATACTTGTATGGTAATATCGTCGCCTAAGTGACCTTCTTCGATGAGTTTTCTTACAAAATCATAGTCCGTTTGGGAAGCGCTTGGAAAGGAAACCTCGATTTCTTTAAATCCCATGTCTTTTAATAAATTGAAATAAGCCATTTTCTTTTCTACATTCATGGGTGTGGGTAAAGCTTGATTCCCATCTCTTAAATCTACGCTGCACCAAATAGGTGCTTTTGTTATCTCTTTAGACGGCCACTGTCTGTTTTCCATATTTTTAAGTGAAAAGCGATATTTTGAATACTTTTTATACATTTTTTCTTCCTCCTTAACATCCTTCAACAATCATTTCAAAATGGTTTCTTCCTAGTAGCATAAGTAAATCCCTTTGTCTCGGCATCAAAATTTTGCCCGTAAGAGACGAAAGGGATTATTCCGCGGTACCACTCTTTTTTATTCTTATCTTTAGGCCGACAACAAACTGCCGGATAGCCATAGCTGATTAAAATAAGAATACACTTTTTTGAAGTATGCATGTTTACCGTTATGTGAGGTAGTTAGTTCTTCATTTTTAAAAATAAAAGCTTTTGTCAAAAGACAAAAGCTCAAATAACTTAAGTAACCACTTTTTCAACAGATACATACATATCCTGCCAAGATAACGATTGGCTTTCGTCTTAACTTACTTAGCCTTATCCTTGACCGGATATTGCCTTTCTGCAAGAAACTCGGAGGCGAGTTCAAATATTTTCATCTGCTGTTTTGCACCAAGCAACAGCTCTCTGTAAGAATCCACTATTCTACTATTCCTCTTCACTGTCTTTGTGAATGAATTAATTTATTACTTCTATTTTACTCAGATAATTATTTTTGTCAACCTTTTTAAAAAGAAAATTTTT
>CAYSBC010000054.1:8347-11746 GCA_964429195.1 uncultured Eubacteriales bacterium
GCTTTCACTACCTTATGATGCACCTTGGCTACCTCTTCATCTGTCAAAGTCTTGTTAGCATCCCTATAGGTCAGCGCAAAGGCCGCACTCTTATGGCCCTCCTTGACTTGCTTGCCTCGATAGATATCGAAGAGCTCGATTTTTTCCAAGATGCTTCCGCCATTTTTAGTGATGATATCTTCTATTTGTTTCACGTAGACTTCTTCTTTGACAACAAGTGCAATATCTCTTCCGATAGACGGATATTTTGGAAGGGGTTTATAATATTTAACCGTATCGGCACAGCTGTAGATTTTTTCAAAGTCAAGTTCAGCCATATAAACTCTTTGGCCCAAGTCGTAATTATCGATAACATCAGGATGCAGCTCCCCTAAGATGCCTATATACGTATCCTGATAGTAAACCTTGGCACATCTTCCACCGTGGAAGGTGCTGTTAGTCGATTCCGGTATAAACTCTAATTTTTTCATGCCCATTTTTTCAAGAAGCTCTTCAACGACACCTTTTAAGGCATAAAAGTCAATTTTGTCACCATACATACCGATAGCGATATGGGTTGGTTCTTCAGGCAATGCATCCTTTCCTTCCTTCATGTTGAGGAAAACCTTCCCGCATTCAAAAGCCATGGCTGAGTCATTATTTCTATTCACATTGCGCAACAAAACTTCCAACATATTAGGAATCAATGTTGTTCGCATGACACTGTTTTCTTCGCCTAATGGATTAAGGATTCGGACAAAATTTCTTTTGATACCATCCTCCGGTACTCGAATCATATCGACACCCTTAGGGCTTACAAAGGAATAGGTCTGGATTTCGTTTAACCCTAAGCTGATAAGGGTTTCTTTTGCCAGATCTTCCAATGTTCTTTTCGGTCTCTTGCCCCCTTGAACATTACCCTTGGGAAGGGTGATAGGCAACTTATCGTAACCGTATATTCGCGCTGCTTCCTCCAAAAAATCGACTTCCTTTTTTAAATCCAGCCGGATTGTAGGAGGCGTACAGTGGAGTATATCGCCTTCTTCTTTGACATGAATTTCAAGCCTTTTAAAGATGTTGGCGATTTCACTGTTGGCTATCTCGGTCCCAAGCAATTGATTGATTCTGCTGCCGCGGACAGCTACTTCTTCAGCCTGAAATTGATCTGCATTTTCATATTGATCGATGGTTCCTCCCACAACAGTCCCTGCACCTAATAATTCGATGAGATAACAAGCCCTGTTGATGGCATCCAAGCAAAGATTAGGATCTAATCCCTTTTCATAGCGGGATGAAGCTTCCGTGCGAAGTCCAAGTTTTTTGGAGGTTGCTCTGGTATTATCTGCATCAAAGTTTGCAGATTCTAAAAGGATAACCTGGGTGTCGTCCTTGACTTCCGAGTTCAAGCCTCCCATAACACCTGCCAGGCCAACGGCTTTCTCCCCATCCTTGATGAGGAGCATGGGCTCATTGAGCTTTCTTTCTGCACCGTCCAGAGTCGTAAAAATTTCACCGTCACGAGCTGTATCTACTATAATTTTTTGGCCTTCCACGTAACGCATATCAAAGGCGTGCATCGGCTGACCGTATTCCAGCATAACGTAGTTCGTCACATCGACGATGTTATTGATAGGTCTGACACCGGCATTCATGAGCCTTTGTTCCAGCCACCAAGGTGACTTTTTAATTTTAATATCCTTGATGACTCTGCCTACATAACGATTGCAAAGATCCGGCCTCTTGATTTCTATGGAAACATAGTCTTCAATATGACCCTCTTCTTTTTGAACTTTTATCTCAGGATATTTGACCTTTTTTTCATAGACTGCTGCAGCTTCTCTTGCAAGTCCGATGATACTTAAACAATCTGGCCTATTGGGGGTGATTTCAAATTCGATGACATGGTCTTTCATGTCCAGAGCTTCAAAAATATCCATGCCAACCTCGTATTCCCCTTCAAGAATGAAGATGCCATCCCTATGAGATACAGGAATAACCTTGTCTTCGTAGCCTAATTCCTTTGCAGAACAAAGCATTCCATAGGATTCAACTCCCCTTAGCTTGCCTTTTTTAATCTTGACATTACCGGGCAAGACGCCCCCAACCTTGACTACAGGAATGAAATCTCCTTCACAAACATTGCTAGCCCCTGTCACAATGGTCAATACTTCTTCTCCCACATCAACACAGGTGACGGACAGTTTATCCGCATCCGGATGCTCCTCTATTCTGAGTATTTTGCCTATGACAACACCTGTTATCCCTTGGCCCACCTCTTTTACATTTTCTATATTCGAACCTGACATAATCATGTCTTCACTAAGCTTTTTTATATCGATATCTTCTATATCCACATATTCTTTTAACCAGTTTACCGGAACAAACATGACGACACCTCCTATTTAAATTGGTCGATGAATCGCATATCGTTTTCGTAGAAAAGACGTATGTCATCAACTTCATATTTTAACATGGCTATTCGCTCAACACCCATTCCAAAGGCAAAGCCGCTGTATATTTCAGTGTCGATATTGCCTTCTCGGAGAACGTTGGGGTGAACCATACCCGCTCCAAGTATTTCAATCCAACCGCTCCCCTTACAAACGCGGCAACCCTTGCCCCCGCATTTGAAGCAAGAAACATCCACCTCTGCACTAGGCTCTGTAAACGGAAAGTGATGAGGTCTTAATTTTGTTTTGATGCTAGAGCCGAAAAGTTGTTTGGCAAAGGCGTCCAGGGTTCCCTTGAGGTCCGCCATGGTTATACCTTTGTCTACCAGCAGTCCCTCCACCTGGTGGAACATCGGAGAGTGGGTAGCATCCGGTGTATCGCATCGGAAGCATCTTCCCGGTGAAATAATTTTGATAGGCGGTTCCTGTGATTTTAATGTTCTTATCTGCACCGGTGATGTTTGAGTTCTTAAGAGAATGTCGTCACCAATATAGAAGGTGTCTGTTATATCCCTTGATGGATGTGTCTTTGGGGCATTCAAGGCATCAAAGTTATTGTAGACCGTTTCAACTTCAGGACCTTCCGCTATTTGATAGCCCATGCTGATAAAAATCTTGCTGATTTCATCAATGGTAATGCTTATAGGATGCTTTCCTCCCAAAGGAAATCTCACTCCGGGTATAGTTACATCGATCACTTCTCTTTTTAACTGAAGGGCTTTCTCCTTTTCCTTGATGTCGTCAAAGGCTTTTTTAAGGGATTTTTCGATGGTATCCCTGACTTCATTCACAATCTGTCCCATAGCCGGTCTTTCTTCAGGGGAAAGCTGGCCCATCCCTCTCAATATAGTCGTCAATTGACCCTTTTTACCTAGGAACTCCACCCTTATTTTTTCCAATTCATCTTTTATGTTGGAGTTTTCTATCATCTCCATCGCTTTTTGCTGAAGATGTTCAAGTTCTTTTTTCA
>CAYSBC010000055.1:0-11512 GCA_964429195.1 uncultured Eubacteriales bacterium
TAGGCCCCTGTAGCAATGATAATGCTCTTAGCCTTATAACTTCCTCTATTGCCTTTAACTGTTTTAATTTTTCCTTCTAATTTTATTTCTGTAATTTCATCTGTTATGATCTCTGCCCCAAATTCTTTTGCCTGCTTTTCCATTCTTTTGGAAAGCCCAGGACCTGTTTCTTCGTCAATTGATCCAGGGTAATTCGCTATCTGATGGGTAGAAAATATTTGTCCTCCCGGCACACCCTTTTCAATAATCACTGTAGACATCCTCGCTCTGGCTGCATATATCCCAGCAGCCAAACCTGCCGGCCCGCCTCCTATAATAAGAATATCGCTTATTTTTTCCATGGCTAATACCTCCGATTATACTTTATTTTGCCGTATCCATAACATAGTATGCTATTTTTTCTGTATGATCTGAAATTCTTTCTAAATTAGTAAGTATATCTAAGAAAATGACACCGGCTCCAACAGTACATTGACCCTTATTTAAGCGATCAATATGACTTTTCCTGAGCTTTCTTTCAATCTCATCAATTTTATCTTCCCGAGTCACGATGCTTTGTGCTATCTCAAGATTGTTTGTTTCCAATGCTTCTATGGATTGTTGAACTGATTCTTGTACCTTTTCGTGCATATCCTTAAGCTCAGCAATGGCTAAATCGCTAAACTTAATAGCATTATCCATTACATAATCCGATAATTCAGCAACATTTTCTGCATGATCGCCAATTCTTTCGATGTCACTTATAAGACTTATCATCAGATTCATTTTTTCATGCTGTTGGCTTGACACATTCTCATCATTAAGCTTAACAAGATAGGACTCAATATTTCTATGTTTTTGGTTGATTACCTTTTCTAGTTCAAAAACTTGATCCGTAGGAAGCTTTTCTATAACGCTTTGAACACTCAAGTTATAGCTTTCAAGGGCAATCTCAGCCATGCTGATAATTTCCTTTGTAACCTGAACAAGGGCTATTCCCGGTGTGCCTAGCATTCTTTCATCTAGGTAGGTCTTAAACTCTCGCTTGCTGTCAACCTTCTCAGGTATTATTTTTTCAGCTAGTAGAACGATATACTTAGAAAAAGGAAGCAATAACAAGGTATTCACTACATTAAAGAAAGTATGAGCATGTGCAATTTGTCTAGCCGCATTTATTGGAGATAATGTTTTAGCAATAAGTATCGTTATATCTCTAAAAAATATGACAAATATAAGAGTACCGATTATATTGAATAACATATGAATTGCAGCAGCACGCTTAGCTGTTGTATTAGCACCAATGCCTGAAAGAACGGCAGTGACACATGTACCTATGTTTGTCCCAAATATGAGGGGTAATGCAATTTCAATGGTGATAAGCCCTTCAAAGGCCATAGCTACTAAAATACCTGTCGTTGCACTACTGCTTTGAATAATTGCTGTAAATAGAAAACCTACTCCAATCGCCAAGAAATAAATTACAGGTGATGAAACATCAATCGATAAAATAAATTCTTCGAATATCGGCATCGAACCTAATGGCCTTAAGGAATCTTGCATTAATTCCATACCCAAAAACAATATCCCAAAACCTATAAAAATTTCTGCAATATTTTTAGATCTTTTATTTTTTGCAAAAAGCCACATGGCTACACCAATGCCTATGACAGCAGGTGCTAAATAACTGAGGTCAAGTGCCACTATCTGAGCCGTTACCGTAGTACCGATATTCGCTCCCATAATGACTCCCGCTGCTTGTATAAGTGTCATAATCCCTGCGTTAACAAAACCTATTACCATGACAGTCGTTGCGCTACTACTTTGAATAACCATCGTCACTGCAGCCCCAACAAGCATCCCTATAATTTTATTGGTTGTCAATATTTCTATTATTTTCTTCATTCTATTTCCGGCAGATTTTTGAAGTCCATCCCCCATGATAGTCATTCCATATAAGAATAAACCTAACCCACCTACTAATCCTATAACGATTCTAATCGCCTCCTCAATTTCAAAAATGTCCCGCATAATCCCTCATCTATATGAGTCCTGCAAAGTTATATTGCCTTAATGCTTCATATAGAATGATGTTAACAGAATTTGAAAGATTCAGAGATCTCGCTCCTATACTATTGTTCATAGGAATTCTAATATTTCTTTCCTTATTAAGAGACAATATTTCAGGTGAAAGTCCTTTTGTTTCTTTCCCAAATAAAATAAAACTACCCTCCTCATAACTTACGTCTGCGTAAGTCTTGTCCGTTTTGGTTGTAGCAAAATACATACTGCAACCGGTATATTTCCTTAAAAAATCCTCTATACTTTCATGGACTTCTATGTCCACTGCGCTCCAATAATCAAGGCCTGCTCTCCTGACAGTCTTTTCATCAATTGAAAAGCCTAAAGGTTTAACCAGATGGAGCTTGGTCCCTGTAAGTGCACATGTTCTTGCTATATTCCCTGTGTTGGGTGGTATTTCAGGTTCAACTAGTACGATATTAAATGATTTCAAGTTACAACCTCCCTAATTTCTTCACCCCTAATTATAGCATCTTTTGCTAAATATTATTTTTATTTTTTATATTATAACCTATTTTTTTATAACAATCTTAACAAATCCTAAAATTTCAACAATCAAACACACTTTTTAATGTATATTTTTATTTTTATAAAGACAAACTCAGTTTAATGTAATATAATTACTTATGCTTCAGATAATGATTAAAAGGAGGTTATATTTATGGAAAAAGTCAATATCGGTCTTTTAGGTCTTGGCAATGTTGGCATAGGCGTATACAACATTCTTAACCTCAATAGCAATAAAATAAATGTTTTGTCTAACAAGGAAATCGTGATAACTAAAATCTTAGTTAATAACTTGAATAAAGAAAGAGACATTTCACTTGCACAAAATATGCTAACTTCTAATATTGATGATATATTGGAAGATTCAGATATAGATATTGTTGTTGAAGTTTTAGGTGGTTTAACTCCTGCCTATGATTACATTAAGAAAGCACTTCAAAAGAAAAAACACGTTGTCACAGCTAACAAGGCCGTGATTGCTACTTATGGTAAAGAATTACTGGAGATTGCTTCAAGAAATAATGTATCTTTACGCTATGAAGCTAGTGTTTGCGGGGGTATTCCTGTGATAAGTACATTGTCAAATGCCCTGAGCGTTAACAAGTTTGAAGAATTAATTGGTATTGTCAATGGTACAACCAACTATATATTGACTCAAATGACAGACTTTGGGTTGGATTATGACGATGTATTAGAAGATGCCAAGCGTAAAGGATTTGCCGAAGCTGATCCTTCTTCTGATGTAGAAGGAGAGGATGCGGCTTACAAACTATCTATTTTGCTATCTCTTACCTTTGGTGTTGAAGTACCCCCTGATGCTATTCCCAGACAAGGTATTACAAATATCTCAAAGGAAGACATTCAATATGCAGCACAATTTGGCTATAAAATAAAATTATTGGCAGCAGCAAAACAACTCAATAACAGATTAGAATACCATGTATGCCCAACTTTAATCAAAAAAAATCATCCCCTATCTTCTGTTAATAATGAATTTAATGCTTTGTTTTTAAAAGGAAATGCTGTCGGCGAAATTATGCTTTATGGTAAGGGTGCCGGTTCTATGCCTACTGGCAGCGCCGTAGTCAGTGATATATTTGAAATATCCAGAATAATGGGTAGCACATTAAACCCTACCGTTCCTATTCCAATGAATAATCCTGAAAATTATGAATTAGTCGGAAACGGAACAAGTGAATATTATATCCATTTAATTGTGGAAGATAAACCCGGAGTTTTAGGAATGATAACAACCTGCTTTGGCGATGCAGGTATTAGTATTGATGCTATAGTACAACAATCAAGGGGGGATCAATACGTTCCTATTGTCTATATTGTTCATGAATGTCCTCGAGTTCGATTAGATCAAGCTTTAAGCGCTATCATCAAGTTTAAAGAAGTAAAAGAAATTAAAAGCGTTTTACAAGTTCGAAAATGATATATTTTAAAATAAAAGGTAGGTATTTTAAAAATGAGTATTTATGAAAAATGGCAAGAAATAATAACTAATCAAAATGAAGCTAGTTTTCCACAATTTTGGGAGGATTATAGTACAGCGGAGGAAAGAATCTACACCCATATCCTGGAAAGCAAAAATCCAATTTTTAAAGGTAAGTTTCATGAATTAACAAAAAAATTTGAAACAACAGATGAATTATTAATTGGCTTTTTAGATGGCATCAGTTCGAGCATATCGGAAAAACTAGATTTAGACTCAGTTACACAAGACTCGGATATCAAAATAACTATTGACTTTGAAAAACTATACTTTAACATGCTCGAGGCCAATGCAGAGCATCTCTACTCCATCCCCGCATGGCAAAACATCCTGATGGAAGAAAAAATGAAGAAAATTAAAAAAGACCATAAACGGTCAAAGATTGTAATCAAAGAAGAAAAAATTGGACGAAATGATTTATGCCCTTGCGGCAGTTTTAAAAAATACAAGAAATGTTGTGGACGAAACAACTTTGAATCTTGAGCTTTACCGAAAGGAGGGATATTATGTTTGATGGTTTTGACAAAGATAATATCTACGCAACTGCAGCTAGAAGAATGCGTAATTTAAATGTCCCGGACAACACCAACAAGGATCCTGAAAATTCCGATAAACATGATCACGAGCCTCCCAAGGATATAAAATGCGACGAAAAACATCGACCTACAAATGTAAACCATATTTTCGCGGCAGCTGAAAGAATGAGGAATCTTGAGCCAAGTCCTATTCCTGCAATCGATTTTAAAAAAATATTAAAAAGATTTAAAAAATAAACAAAAGCCCAATCAGTAGGTAATGTAATAACCTTTTTTTGGGCTTTATTTTCTATTGCATTAGCATTTATTCTTATTCATGATTTTAGTCAAAAAACCGCCCTTAAATTTACTGGCTTCATAGCAGATGATGAAGGCCTTAGGTTCATATTTTTCAATGATTTTTATGAGCTCATCTTCTCTTGATCTTTTAGTAAGAATATCTAAGCGATAGCGTTTACTATCCCTTCCTTCTCCTTCATACAAGGTAACACCAAAACCTTCTTCCCTTAAATAGTGGATTAGATCATCATTTCTCCACAAGAGATTCACCATAATATTGTTGTATCCAATAGCCAGCTTGTTTTCAATGGCTCCGCCAATAAGTATACCTATACCAAATCCCATAGCATAAACAAGGAGTTCTATCGGTTTTCGTTCTCCTGTAAATATAAGAGATAAGCCAAATACATAAATCAATGAATCCGTAAACCCGAGCAGGGCTGCTATTCCTGTTTTATTTTTTACCATAAAAATCATTCTAAGGGTCATAATTGGTACATAAGTTAGCTGTATGCATAATATTAATAAAATTTTTTCCACAAAAACACCTCTATATCTCTTTTGCTTCGATAAAATAAGGTCCGCATTGTTCCTTTTCATGGGTGACAATATAAGTCCACTTATAATCCGAATCTACTACGTAAATATCATCTTCTAAATCAAAATCCGAGTCTTTTAAAAAACTGCCATCTCTGAAATTTAATACATCGTTTTCATTTTGATAAAAGCCTACAACCTCTTCCTTAAGGACTTTATTAAAGGCCTCTCTCGCCTCATCTTTTTCTAATAGATTAATCTTTTTGTAACTGCAAGCATGCCACAAGAAATCATCTAGATAAATTTCTTTCCTTTCTTCATCCGTTAGTCCACCTGCAAAGGCTAATTCCCATTTCTTTTTGAGTTCTTCAATCTCTGCATCATTCTTTTGTGTAACAGTACCTCCTGCGGTTATTTCGTTAACATCCTGGGTCTTTTGATAATCTTCTTGCAGGGAACAAAGTTCTTTTATAATTTCCATTTTATCCGATAGTTTATCCATTTCTTTTTCGACATCCCCATTGTCCCTTGATTTGAAAATACGCAATATTTCTTCTTGCATTTCATGTCGTATATTTTTATAATCCATTCCTTTTAGTCACCTTTCTTCTCGTAAGTATAATATGTGTAGGGTATACTTGCATCCCCGATATGCTCCTCATAAGTTAAATCATATAAACTTTTATCTATTTTAGGATAAAATACTGTTCCTTCTATTTCTCGGTCTAATACAGTGATATATAATTTATCTGCCATATCTAAAGTGGTCTTATAGAGCTCCCCACCTCCCGCTATAAATACCTCATGTTCATTTCCAGCCTTATCAAGTGCTTCTTCTATTGATTTGGCAAGAATAAATTCATGGTCATTTGCTTCTAATGTATTGGATATAACGATAATTCTTCTTCCCTTTAACTTTTTTTCTAATGATTCATAAGTCTTTCTGCCCATTATAACAGTTTTATTCATCGTTAATTCCTTGAATCTTAAAAGTTCACCGGGAATATTCCAAGGAATAGTATTATCTCTTCCAATAATATGGTTTTTCGCCATGGCTACAATGTGGGAAATTATCATGTACATTCCTCCTGTTCAAGATAAAAACATCTCTTAGTTATAAGCCATTATAAAAATACACTTTTACTCTTTAGAAAAGTGCATTTTTACGATATGTAAATTATACAATTCTTAGGGAAATTCTTCAACTCTATTTAAGAGTTAAAGTTTGATAAATCGGTCATGATTTAAAAAATTATAGTTGACCTGCCCAAACTCGTGGATGGAACCTATGTCAAAAGGTTTTCTGATAATTTTCTTGAGTATTTCGGGATCCCTTGTGTTGATAACAATACGACATTCTTTCTGATATTGAAAGGATTTATCTTTTAGAAACAATTCATAGGGTGATTGATTGATGCAATAAAACGGAACCTTTTTATCTCTGTAGCTTATGACTTGGGTAAGAATCTCATGGTTATTGACTCCAAAAGAAATTAATTTTGACTTAATCATATTAATAAATTTATCCATATCCAAAATCATGACCAAGGAAGGCTTATCTTCTTCTTTCAAGTATTTTATTTCATCCGGTGACACTGCATCTGCAAAATCCTCAAAATATTTTCCCGGTATGTTAGCTATCCAATTCTTTGAAGACTCATTGTTCAGTACATTTTGTTTTAAAAGAAAAAAGCAGAAAGCCGGCATATCCATTACACTGCTTCTTTTGAAATAGACCAAGTCATGACTGTATTGTATTTCCGTATCCCTATATTTATTTTTATAACAGGCCATTGCTTCATCATCGTCAGCTTCACAACATGCAAAGACCCCTTCATATAAGTCCCCTTGGCCTTTCCCTGACTCTTTTTCAATTTCTGCCCATCGCCGAGCTGTGTTAAACATAATTGTACCTTTATTCATCAGATCTTCAGCGTATTTTTTATCTGTGCATTTTAATACTATATAAAAATCATTTGACCTAATATCTTTCATGATATACCTACTTTCTTTAAAAAATTATTTCTGAGGCATGCAATTAATTTTTATTTTCCCTTATATTTTATAGAATATCCGCAATTTAGCAGTTGCATATTATATTCATATATTGTAATATATGAATATAGTAATTTATAAAATGAGGTGAAAAATTGGATATTCATGAGGAAGAAACAAAAAAGTTGTTAGAACAAAAAGCAGATGTATTAAAATCCATAGCCCATCCTGTGCGGTTATGCATTCTTACAAAGCTTTATAAAACCGGTACTTGCAATGTAACGGATCTCCAACACTGTTTAAATGTTCCCCAATCAACTATTTCACAGCATCTTGCTAAACTTCGGGGGGCAGGAATAGTAACTGCAAAGAGAAAAGGGGTTGAAGTAAAATACAGTCTCAATAGCATAGAAATTAAAAATATTCTAAATGTTCTCTTAGAACAGGATCGGGGTGAAAGAAATGAGTAAAAAGGTGCTTATCATTGGTGGTGTTGCCGGAGGCGCAAGTGCTGCAGCTCGTCTTCGAAGACTTGATGAAAATGCAGAAATAATCCTCTTTGAAAGAGGAGATTATGTTTCCTATGCGAATTGCGGCTTGCCCTATTACATTGGGGATGTTATTAAAGAGAGAGATGCACTCCTAGTCGAAACACCTGAAAAAATCAAAGGTAAATTTAATATTGATGTTCGTATTAGAAATGAAGTCATTAAAATAGATAAAGAAAATAAAAAAATTCAAGTAAAAAATCATAATACCGGTGAAATCTATACGGAATCCTATGATACCTTAGTGCTCTCTACAGGATCCTCTCCTCTTAGACCTCCCATAAAAGGTATTGATTCTCCCAACATTTATACCTTATGGACTATACCGGATACTGATGCTATCAAAGATTTTATAACAGAAAAAAATGCAAAAAGGGTAGCTGTTATTGGTGGCGGTTTCATCGGCTTAGAAATGGCTGAAAACCTTCATCACCTGGGCTTACAGGTATCTATCATTGAAATGCTTGATCAGGTTATGGCCCCTGTTGACTACGACATGGCTCAAATCCTTCATGATAATATACGTACAAATCATGTCAATCTCATACTGGGGGATGGGGTAGATTTCTTTGAGGATAAGGATTCTAAAACAATCATTAGCCTTAAGAGTGGGAAAAAAATAGAAGCAGATTTAGTTATTTTATCTATTGGGGTAAGACCAAACAGCGAACTAGCCAAGGATGCCGGACTAGAGACTAATCCACGTGGTGGTATTATTGTTGATGATTACTTAAAAACATCTGACAAAAATATCTATGCTATAGGTGATGTCATTGAGGTTGAAGAGTTTATGAATAAGGGAAAAACAATGATTCCTCTTGCCGGGCCGGCTAACAAGCAAGGACGAATTTGTGCTAATAATATTATGGGGGGAAAAGAGAAGTACAAAGGAACACAAGGAACCTCTGTCGCCCAAGTCTTTGATATGACAGTAGGAGTCACAGGTCTAAACGAAAAAACATTGAAGAATCTTGGTAAAGAATACGAGAAGGATTATTATATTGCCACTATTTCTCAAAAATCCCATGCCGGTTATTATCCCGGAGCTGTACCCATTATTTTAAAGCTGCTATTTGACGGAAAGGGCAAAATATTTGGAGCTCAAATTGTAGGGCAAGATGGTGTGGATAAAAGAATAGATACCATTGCAACTACTATTCGAATGGGTGGCACCATCTATGATTTAAAAGAGTTGGAATTAGCCTATGCTCCCCCTTATTCCTCCGCAAAAGATCCGGTGAACATGCTGGGATTTGTAGCTGAAAATATTCTCACTAAGAAAGTTGCCTTTATGCGACATGATGAACTAAAGACCTTAAATCCTCATACTTTGCTCATTGTAGATGTGAGTGAATATGAAGAAAGATTGGTTGCAAATATTGAAAACTCAGTCCACATTCCACTGGGTCAGTTAAGAGGCAGGTTAAATGAGTTGGACAAAACCAAACTGATTATTCCATATTGTGCAATCGGTGTCAGATCCTACATTGCCAGCCGAATACTGACTCAAAACGGTTTCCAAAATGTCAAAGTATATGAGGGGGGACTCCATTTTTATAAAGCTTTAACCCATGATAAAAATATCAATGAGAACCCGACTAATCCTTATCATCCTTCTTCAAATAATAAAGAAGATAGCCTAATGGAACAGGACGATATGGAGGGGGAAATAAAAGCAACTATTACAGTTGATTGCAGCGGCCTTCAATGCCCCGGTCCAATTATGAAGGTATTTAAAACAATTCATGAAATCAATGATGGCGAAATAATCAAGATTTCAGCAACGGATATTGGTTTTGCTAAAGATATTGAGTCCTGGTGTAATAGAACAAAGAATACCTTAGTGAAAATTGAAAAAAACAACAAGGAAGTCTTAGCCTATATCCAGAAAGGAACCTCCTTTCCTACTCTCGGTCCTACTTCTGGTTCTGCAGCTCCTGTTAACAATGGAAAAACACTCATCGTGTTTAGCGGTGACCTGGATAAAGTACTCGCCGCCTTCATTATAGCTACAGGTGGGGCCTCTATGGGTCGAAAAGTCACTATGTTTTTCACTTTCTGGGGGTTAAATGCTTTAAGGAAAGCTGAAAAAGTAAAAGTGAAGAAACCTTTTATGGATGCCATGTTTGGAGCTATGATGCCTAAGGGTGCTGGAAAATTAAAGCTTTCAAAAATGAACATGGGTGGAATGGGAACTGCTATGATGCGAAAGGTTATGAAAGATAAAAATGTAGATTCTCTTGAAGATCTAATTAAACAAGCAATTGATAGTGGCATCCGTATTGTTGCTTGTACCATGTCCATGGATGTCATGGGTATAACAAAAGATGAGCTGATTGATGGGGTTGAATATGCAGGAGTTGCTAATTATTTGGGCGATGCGGAGGAATCCAATGTCAATTTGTTTGTATAGAACATTGAAATAACATAAAATAGCTTTCTATGATATATAAAATATTATAGAAAGCTATTTCTTATTAATCTCAAATCCCTATTCATTTCATTCGAGCATCTTGCATACATCAACCCACCTTATGCTATGAGAATATTCTTCTAATTCATCACATGTCAGTTCAATAGCCGAATTGCTACTTCCACAAGCAGGAAATAGAGTATCAAACCTTTTCATAGAAATATCGAGATATACAGGAACATTGCTTTTGATGGCAAATGGGCATACTCCCCCTACTGCGTGGCCTATAAATTCCACGACTTCTGCTGCCGTCAACATTTTGGCCTTAAAACCAAATTCAGATTTAAATTTGGAGTTGTCAATTTTTGAATCTCCTGCGGTAACAACCATCATAGCACCATCACCATTTTTTAATGAAATACTTTTCGCTATCCTTGCCGGACTCGTCTTCAGAGCCTCCGCCGCTAATTCTACTGTTGCACTTGAAGAGTCAAACTCTAAAATAAATTTGTCCTTTTCCCATTTTTTCAAATAATCCCGTACTTCTTTTATGCCCATATCAACCTCCGGTAGATCCTTATATGTCTTTTAAATCTAAATAAAACCATTAAGTTGCTTATTTTCTTAAAGTGGCTGCCCTTGCTCTGTATGAATACCATTCTCCCATATTTCCCTAGGAATAGGAATCATAATATTATCTTCTATTGTCGTTGCAATTTTTCTATTACTTTCTAAATCCATGATACCGTAAAAGTTGCCATCAATTTCTAATGCAGTTCTGCTTGAATCATGAGACCATAGGATATCTACTTCTTCATATTCCTCAATAGCAGGTACAATTTTGCTATAAACCCAAAGATGATTAACTATTTTCTCTATTACTCCTGTTGCGTCTAATTTGCAAAGATACATGTACCCTGTCTCTTTGTTATCTTCAAAGATGATCATCCATTCACCATTTGGGGAAGCAGACCTCAGAATATAACTTCCTTGATCTTGGTCCAAGTAATCCATATTAACCTCCTAAGAATCAGTAGAAATCTACAAATCAAAGATTTGTGATTTCCTTGCATAAGTTCGCCATCGATTTGTTCGACAAATTGGGCGAGCTGATATAAATAATTAATATTTTGCTTATCTT
>CAYSBC010000056.1:0-10924 GCA_964429195.1 uncultured Eubacteriales bacterium
CAACAAATTATGGGATAGAGAAGTATAAAAGACATCGGTTGCCGGAGTTGATGACAGAATTATCGTCTATTCCGGAATTGAAATGGCTTAGACTCATGTATTGCTACCCTCATTTAATATCTGATGCGATGATAGAAGCCATGGTTCAAAGTGACAAACTCTGCCATTATATCGATATACCTTTGCAGCATTGCAGCAACAGAATTTTAAAAGCCATGAACAGAAAAGCAACGAAAGAAGAAATTTTAGAGGTGATTGGAAAGTTAAGGAAGGCCCTTCCGGATTTGCATATACGAACCACCTTGATTGTTGGATTTCCCGGGGAAACTGAGGAAGATTTTGAGGAACTTTGTCAATTTATTAGGGAAGTTCGATTTGAGCGAGTCGGTGTTTTTGCCTATTCCCAGGAGGAAAATACGCCTGCAGCTCTTATGGAAAATCAGATTCCGGAAGACATCAAGCAAGAAAGATTAGAAAGCATTATGGCTATACAAAAGGAAATCTCCCATGAATTAAATTTGACTAAAATAGGAAAAATCTACAATGTTTTAGTAGAGGAGAAGGTAGTGGATGAAGATGTTTATGTTGGAAGGACAGAATATGATGCCATTGATATTGATAATTCCGTGATATTCACATCAGAAAGTTCTGTTGACATAGGGGAGATAGTCAAGATTAGGATTACGGATGCAATAGAATATGATTTGATAGGAGAGATAGAGAATGAACCTTCCAAATAAATTGACAGTATTACGCATGGCATTAATACCTGTATTTTTAATATTGGCCTTAAATGGGCAGCCAACAATAGCATGCCTTGTGTTTATAATCGCCTCCTTAACCGATTTTTTAGACGGTTATATTGCGAGAAAATACAATTTAGTCAGCGACTTTGGGAAATTAATGGACCCCTTAGCAGACAAATTATTAGTCATGTCGGCATTGATTTTATTTGTAGAGTTTGGCACCCTGCCTTCTTGGATGGTCATTGTTATTTTAGCCAGGGAGTTTATTATAAGCGGCATTCGAACTGTTGCTGCAAGCAATGGGAAAATTATAGCAGCCAGCAAATGGGGTAAATTTAAAACGATTTTTCAAATGGTAGCCATCATCAGCACTCTCTTAGTTTTATTACCGGATAAAGGTGCGGATGTCCTGTTGGACAATACCTTATGGTTGCTGGCCTTTGTATTTACAGTCATATCGGGGATGGATTATATTATCAAAAATAGAGATATCTTCAAAGGAGAAATGTGATGAATTGTTCTATAATCAGTGTGGGTACAGAAATCTTATTTGGTCAAATCGTTAACACCAATTCGGTATTTTTATCCCAGGAGCTGAATTACCTTGGCTTTAATGTTCTCTATCACTATACAGTAGGAGATAATGCCAAAAGACTAAAAGAAATATTGCTGGAAAACATGGGAAAGGTAGATTTGATTATCACAACAGGAGGCCTAGGTCCTACCCAAGACGATATAACGAAAGAGATCATTGCAGAGGTTTTTGATGAAAAACTTGTAGAGCATCAACCTTCCATGAATAATCTGACAAGTTTTTTTCAAAGATTGAATAGAACCATGACTCCCAATAATATAAAGCAAGCCTATCTTCCTGAAAATGCGATTGTATTTCCAAATGACAGGGGAACAGCACCCGGCTTTGCTATAGAAAAAAACAATAAAATAGCTATTGTATTGCCAGGTCCGCCTCATGAAATGAAACATATCTATGCAACTCAAGTTAAAGCCTATCTTTTGAAAAAGTCAGAAGAAGTTATCTTTTACAAAGTCTTAAGATTTTTCGGTATTGGAGAATCCGCTTTGGAAGCTGAAATAGAGGATTTAATTACTTACCAAACTGATCCCACATTGGCGCCTTATGCTAAAAAGGGAGGCGTAAGCCTAAGGATAGCATCCAAAAAAAGAAGCCTGACAGAAGCGGAAAAGGCTGTTGATGAAATGATTGATAAGGTTAAAGGAAAACTTGACCGCTACCTTTACAGTGTGGATAATGAAGAACTGGTAGATGTTGTGGCCAGGAAATTAATCGAAAGGAATATTTCTATCGCTACGGCAGAATCCTGTACGGGAGGTGGACTTGCTTCGGCCTTAACCGACATTCCCGGCATATCCCAAGTGTTTCACAGTGGTTATGTGACCTATAGCAATGAAGCAAAGATGGATACTTTAGGTGTTAAAGAAGAAACTTTGCATACTTATGGTGCTGTCAGTGAAGAAACCGCTGTAGAAATGGCAGAAGGTCTTTTTAAGAAGACTAAAAGCGATTTGTGTATAGCTATTACAGGAATAGCAGGACCCGGGGGAGGAACAGCGACTAAACCTGTCGGCCTGACCTATATCGCTCTGAAATACAAGGATAAAACAATATGTAAAGAATATAAATTAGCTTTTCAAAGCAGGGAGCAGAACAGAAATTACAGTATTCTCTTGATGTTACATCTCATTAATAAAAACATATAAAATACCATAAAAAATAAATTATGGAATAATATTGAAATTACTATTAACCTTTGCTATAATGACAATGAACTATTTCATATGCATTTATATTTAAAGAAAGAAGCAAAATAAGGATTGACGAAAGCCAAAAGATGAGGTATTCTATAAAAGAACAGATGTTCTATTTGGAGGGTTGAATATGAATAACGAAGATAAGAATAAAGCTTTAGACGCAGCGATGCTTCAGATACAAAAACAATTCGGCAAGGGTGCAATTATGAAGCTGGGTAAAGATGATACACGCATGAGTATCAGTGCTATTTCTACAGGGTGTTTGAGCCTGGACATAGCGACAGGTATTGGCGGTGTTCCCAGGGGTAGAATTATTGAAATATTTGGCCCTGAGTCTTCAGGAAAGACGACCTTAAGTTTACATATCATAGCCGAGGCACAAAAAGCTGGAGGTAAAGCCGCTTTTATTGATGCTGAGCACGCCTTGGATCCGGAATATGCAGCAAATCTAGGTGTGGATATTGACGAGTTATTGATTTCTCAGCCGGATACAGGTGAACAGGCTTTAGAAATATGCGAGGTTCTTGTGAGAAGCGGGGCTATCGATGTCATTGTTATCGATTCCGTTGCTGCCCTCGTACCGAAAGCTGAAATACAAGGAGATATGGGCGATAGCCATGTAGGCCTCCAGGCGAGACTGATGTCACAAGCTCTTCGGAAACTGGCAGGGTCTATCAATAAATCACAAACTTCTACCATCTTTATTAACCAGCTGAGAGAAAAAATTGGGATTATGTTCGGGAATCCTGAAACTACCACCGGCGGAAAAGCTCTCAAGTTCTATGCTACGATGAGACTGGATGTTAGGCGAATAGAAAGTATAAAATCAGGAGAAGCGGTTCTGGGCAATAAGACAAGGGTCAAAGTGGTCAAAAATAAGGTGGCACCTCCCTTCAAGCAATCCGAATTTGATATCATGTATGGCACAGGGATATCCAAAGAAGGCACTGTGCTCGATTGTGGAGTTCAATATGAGATTGTAGATAAGGCAGGGGCTTGGTATAGTTATGCAGGAACCAGGATTGGCCAGGGTCGTGAAAATGTAAAGGATTATTTAAAAGAAAATCCAGAGATGTTACTGGATATTGAACGAAAGGTCATGGAATCTTTAGGTATAGGCAAAAACAAATCTGCTGAAGGAGCAAAAGACGAAGGTGAAGAGGCAGAAGAGTAAAAAAATAAATAAAGACAAATGTTGGCTGATGAAGAGGGATAGACCTTGTTTAAGAGATGCTGGGAAAAAATAGGGCTATGCCAAGAGGCTATTATGGTGTAAAATAATATTGGCAAAATGAAAAAGATTATCATATCATGTATCATGAAGAGAGGTAATCTTTTTAAGTTTGTTTATCCAATTGTTACACAATGATAAAGGAGATTAACATGATATTATGAATAAAAAAATTGTTAAGATGCTTGCATCTTCGTTAATAGTATTTACAACCATGGTACCTCATCAAATATTCGCCGAAAATGTATACAGCGTTGCAATTAAAAACGAAGTGGTGACACGAGACTGGGCTGGTGAGGACAGTACGATTCGCAATACATTTTCAAAAGATACGGTTTTTAACGTTTACGATACCTCCGGCGATTTTCTGTTTATTACCAATGAAATGAATTATGGCTGGGTTCATAAAAAGGATGTCCTTGCAAGAGACGAGCGTGGTAATCAGGTTTCTTACGGGAAAAATACAGCTAGCAATTTAAATGTAAGGGATAATCCAAGTCTCGATGGACAAGTAACCCATCAATTGCAGCCTAATGATGAAGTCATCATCACCAATATTTCGGAGGATTACAAGTGGTTTTATATAAAAAATGACTTAGGTGAAGGATGGGTCTTTAGCGAATATATCCAGGTAGAAAATCAAATTCAAAGTGCCAAAATAATTTATAATCAACCTTTAACCGATGAGGAGATTATGAACAACGATCAGGTTGAAATCAACAGAAGCGCTGATAGGCAATCCAATTATCAGATACCAATGGGGCAGGAAGAAACAACAGTAGAAATTCACGATTATAAGGAAGGTTTGTATTACATAAAAGATCAAGATGGACAATTTCAGTGGATAAGCAGTAAAAATGTGACTATTGAATCTATCATAGAAGATAAAAAGAGCAACAAAGCAGAGGAAATTATGACTATAGCCAAGGGTTTGCTTGGAAAACCTTATGTATGGGGAGCATCCGGACCAAATGCTTTTGATTGTTCAGGCTTTACAAAGTATGTCTTTGCTCAGGTGGGAATAACCTTAACGCGAACATCAAAATCCCAAAGTACAGAAGGGCAATGGGTCGGCTTAAGTGAACTACAAGAAGGCGATTTGGTTTTCTTTGATACTTCCGGTCCTATCAACAATACCATTTCCCATGTAGGTATATATATAGGAAATAATCAATTTATTCATGCCTCTTCCGGTTCTTCCGGGAGACGGGTCATTATATCCAATTTATACAGCGAATATTATGGGAGAAGAATCGTTACAACAAGAAGAATTATTTAAAAAATTAGACATATTATAGAGGTCCCCTTTAATAGAATGAAATAGAGGAGGGGATAAAATATGAAAAAAAATTTACTGAAAAACGATGAATCCTTTGAATCAATAGCTATGATGTTATTAATTGTTGTTGGAATAGCAGTCATTGTAGGCTATTTAGGGACAAGATATGTGGTTTATCCTGTTTTTTTAAAAGAAGAAACAAAAAGCATCGCTAATAATGAAAAACTAAATGAGCAAATATCCAAGGATTTAGATAATGAAAAAGTGGAAGTAAATACACAAACCAATGGATTAGTGGTACAGACGGAGACAGAAAACGGAAATAAATCAGTCAGTACCACTAATAGCAGTTTTTGTGTGTTCCATGTACAGTTGGGTAAATTCCAGGAAGAGGATAATGCTCAGGTACTTATAAAGGAATTGAATGAAAAAGCTATTCAAACCTATACCCTTGTTGATAGCGGTTATAAGGTGGTTACTTTGCCTTTTGCCAGCTATGAGGAGGCGGAAACCATGCGGAAAAAGGTAAGCCCGACCTACAAGGATGCTTTTATCTTAAAAAGAGAAGTCTTAAGCGGCGAAGATGAAAATGTAGACAAATTATTCAAATAAAGTGATTAAAAATATGCATCGAATAACCTAAAAAAGAAGAGTGTGCCATCATAGCATACCTAACTGTTTTAGGTTATTTTATTCCTAGCTTCAAGGTCTTTCTTGTCTGTGAAAAAGGGTAGTGTACAGGAGCATGGATAAAAAAGTAATATGTTTTAGTAATATATTTTAATCTCAAGCATAAATTGAAGTAGAGAATTTACAAAAGGAGAGATGAAAGATGATTGTTACTATTAGAAAAACCACATTAAGCTGTATCCTCATTGGCATCATCGTTTTAGCATTTATGACAACTACCATTTTTAACAATTCTATCATGGCCTCTGCTGCAAAAAAAGAATTACCTATCTATTCAGTTGAAACAGAAGAAAAGAAAATTGCCATTAGTTTTGATGCTGCCTGGGGAGATGATAAGACTTTACAGATATTAGATATTTTAGATGAATACAATGTTAAGACAACCTTTTTCCTTGTAGGCTTTTGGGTAGATAAATACCCGGAACATGTAAAAGAAATACATAAAAGAGGTCATGAAGTCCAAAATCATTCTACAACCCATCCCCAAATGTCACGTCTATCTGCTCAACAAATGAGTCAAGAAATAAATATAACAGGAGATAAAATTCAAGCACTCACAGGTGAGAAACCTTATCTGATCAGACCACCCTTTGGCGATTATAATGACCTCTTGATTAAGACTTGTAGGGACAATGATTATTATGCCATACAGTGGGATGTAGACAGCTTGGATTGGAAGGAAATCGGAACAATGAAAATAGTAGATAGAGTGGTTAGAAATGTAAAGAATGGTTCTATTGTATTATTCCATAACAATTCAGAATATGCATTAGAATATCTGCCTTTAATTCTAACTAAATTAAAAAGTGAAGGCTATGAGGTGGTACCTGTTGGTCAGCTTATTCTTAAGGATAATTACTACATGGATCATACAGGTAAACAATGCAAAATGAAGGGGTGAGATTATGGATGAAAATATTATCAATAGCTGTACTGTGTCAGGGAAAGTTTGTTCTGATTTAAAAATGAGTCACAAATCATATGGAGAAGGTTTTTATACCTTTGATATAGAAATAAGAAGGTTAAGTGGGTATATGGATATCATTCCTGTAACACTATCAGAAAGATTAATATTAAATATGCAAATAGAAAAGGGAGATGAGGTAGAAATTATAGGGCAATTACGTACCTATAATAAAATGGAAAATGGGAAAAACCGACTGATTATTTCTGTATTTGCTCGAGAAATCTATAGGGTTGAAGATGAAGCTGCTTCCAAAAATCCCAATAAAGTTTTTTTGGAAGGCTATATCTGTAAGGAACCTATTTATAGACTTACCCCCTTGGGAAGAGAGATATGCGATATCATGTTAGCTGTCAATAGGGCCTATAATAAATCGGATTATATTCCCTGTATCTCATGGGGGAGAAATGCAAAGTATTCGAAGATACTGGATATAGGTGCTCATGTAAGAATAATAGGCAGAATCCAAAGCCGAGTCTATAAAAAGAAATATGATGAAGATAATATAGAAAACAAAGTGGCCTACGAAGTATCTGTTTTAAAGATGGAATCCATATAAATTTAAAGAGTAGAAACATAAATACGGGTTATATTCCTGGAAAAAGCAAGCTTTGATTGCTTTATCATGAATATAGCCCTTTTAATTTATCAAAATGTATTTGCATGTAACTACATGTTATTATATACTATTAGTACTAGGTACTAATAAAGTGCATGGGGGTAAGAATATTGTTAAAGAGCAAAAAAGCTGAAAGACATACTAATCTTAAAAAGATGATGAAAGAAACGCCCTTCATATCCGATGAGGAGTTAAGTGAAATTTTTAAGGTGAGTATCCAAACTATAAGATTGGATAGACTTACATTAGGCATTCCTGAACTCAGAGAACGAATGCGAGTGGCTGCTGAAAATAACTTTCCAAAGATAGTAGGCTTAGCTAAAGAAGAATTAATAGGAGAAATTATAGACATAGAAATTAACAATCATGGTATTTCTTTTTTAGAGGCCACAAGAGACATGGCCTTTGAAAAGACGGATATTGTTAAAGGTCATTATATTTTTTCAATGGCTGAAGCGCTGGCTTTAGCCATCATCGATAAAAGATCAGCATTGACCGGAGTAGCTAATATGAAGTACAATAAACCAGTTTCTGTTGGTGACAAACTTGTGGCTAAAGCCAAGATTACAAAGGTCAGAGATAATAATCATTTTGTTCATGTGATGATTTATGTTAAACAGGAGCAAGTATTTAGAGGAAAATTTATTTTGATACCGTTATAATGGGAGGAGTAAAATGAGAATTGCTGTAGATGGAATGGGTGGAGATCATGCCCCAATTGAAATAGTTAAAGGTTGTGTCGACGCCATAAGTTTTATCCAAGGGGATATTGACATTATAGGAAATGAGAGCCTCATTCAGGCTGAATTAGAAAAATATAAATATGATAAAAACAGAATACAAGTTATCCATGCCAGTGAGGTTATTACCAATGAAGATAAACCTGTAAGGGCTGTCCGAAGTAAAAAGGATTCTTCCATCGTCATTGGAATGGAAAGAGTACGTGAGAAGAAGAACGATGTCTTTATTTCTGCGGGAAATACAGGAGCCATCATGACAGCCGCTTTGCTTATATTAGGAAGGATACAGGAGATTGACAGACCTGTTATTGCTTCCCCTTTCTTAGGGAAAGAGGGTCCTACCCTCTTAGTCGATGCAGGTGCTAATGCAGAATGCAAACCAAGAAATCTTGTTGAATTTGGAATGATGGGCAATATTTATATGGAAAAGGTTTTATGCTTTGATAATCCGAAGGTAGCCCTCGTCAACATTGGAGAGGAAGAAGGAAAAGGAACAAAAACCATACAGGCCGCCCATAAAATAATGAAACAAACCCAACGAAATTTTGTGGGAAATATAGAAGCAAGAGATTTATTGCAAGGAAAAGCCGATATTCTTGTATGTGATGGCTTCATAGGCAATATTATATTAAAGTATTCCGAGGGTATAGTCGATTTTGCAATCCACTTAATTAAAGAAAAATTAAAAGAAAGTATCTTAGCCAAAATAGGTATAGTTTTTTTGATGGGAAAAATGAAGGAAATAATAAAAGAGGTGGACTACAGCGAATACGGAGGCGCACCTATTTTAGGTGTCAAGGGTGCTGTCGTCAAGATGCATGGTTCTTCAAAAGCAAAAGCCGTCAAAAATGCTATCATCAGAGCAATACCTTATGTGGAAAATAACGTTGTAGAAATTATTCATGATGAAGTCAATGAGCTTCAAAAAATTGCTGAAGGTATTATAGAAAAGGATAGTTTTTTACAGGAGATGAATGAAGAGGGAAAAAAAATTCAGTAGCGAAATATAGGAGGAACTAGGAACATGGCAAAAAGAGCAAGCATACTAGGAACAGGAAGTGCGTTGCCTGAAAAAATAATAACAAATTTTGATATGGAAAAAATGATGGATACCAGCGATGAATGGATTAGAATGAGAACAGGTATTGAAAGAAGAAGAAGACTGGAAGATGGTAAAGGTGCCTCAGATCTAGCAACAGAAGCTGGTCGAAAAGCCTTACTAGATGCCAATGTTCAAATTGAAGATATCGATTTAATACTAGTCAGCACACTAACATCCGATATGCGATTGCCTGCAGCAGCCTGTATGGTACAAGAAAAATTAGGCGTTAAGGAAATACCTGCCTTTGATATTAATGCTGCATGCACAGGCTTTATCTATGCTTTGACGATAGCCCAATCCTTTGTTGAGACCGGCCAATTCAAGAAAATATTGGTTATTGGTGTAGAGATATTATCGAGGATCATCAATTATAAAGATAGAAATACAGCAGTATTATTTGGAGATGGGGCAGGGGCTACAGTTGTAGGGGAGTCGGATAAAGAAGGAGGCATATTGGCTTCTGCTTTGAAGGCGGATGGCGAAGGTGGAAAGCTATTATACACTCCAGCAGGAGGATCCTTGTTACCTTTAACCCATGAGGGATTGGATCAGGATCTTGATAAGGTCGTCATGGACGGTAGTGAGGTTTTTAAATATGCAGCCAGAAAAATGGTAGAAGTGTCCATAGAGGCCTTGGAAAAATGCGGGTTAACTGTGGAGGATATCGATTATGTTGTTCCCCACCAGGCGAATATACGCATTATTCAAAATGCGGTTAAAAGAATGAATATCAGTATGGATAAGGTTTACATTAATATTCATGAATATGGGAACATGTCATCTGCATCTATTCCAGTAGCTTTAGACGAAGCTAGTAGGGCAGGGTTCCTTAAAGAGGGTGCTATAATTTTAATAGTAGGATTTGGTGCCGGATTGACCTGGGGTGCATCTGTTATAAAGTGGAATAAATAAGATTGAGAGGTATAAAGATATGTTAGTAGGGAAAAAGGCTTTAGTAACCGGAGCTTCAAAGGGTATTGGAAAAGCCATTGCGTTAGAGTTGGCATCTTTAGGGGCAGATGTTGCGATTAATTACAATAGCAGCAAAGAGGAAGCGGAAGAACTTGTAAAAGAAATAGAAAAAATGGGTAGAGAAAGCTTTTGTGTAAAAGCAAATGTATCGAACCTGGGAGAGGCAACACAATTAATTGAAGAGGTAAAAAATAAATTTGGCCGAATCGATATCCTGGTCAACAATGCAGGGATTACTCGTGATAATCTGATTCTTCGTATGAAAGAAGAAGACTTCGATGAGGTCATAGAAACAAATTTAAAAAGTGTATTCAACTGTACGAAGGCTATATCGAAAATCATGATTAAACAAAAAGAAGGAAGGATTATCAATATTGCTTCGGTTATAGGAATAATAGGAAATGCAGGACAGAGCAATTATGCTGCTTCTAAAGCCGGCATTATAGGTTTTTCAAAATCCATGGCAAAAGAACTTGCAAGCAGAGGTATCACAGTTAATAGCATAGCTCCAGGCTATATACAAACAGATATGACAAAGGACTTGCCGGAAAATGTAAAGAATGAAATACTTGCGCAAGTACCGGCGAATAGATTAGGAAAAGCCGAAGATGTGGCCTACATAGTAGGGTTTTTAGCATCGGATAAATCAAATTATATTACGGGTCAAGTAATTAATGTTGATGGCGGCATGGTCATGCTTTAGAGTAGGAGGAAAAAATGAAGAGAAGAGTTGTCATTACAGGACTAGGGGCTGTGACTCCTATTGGAATCGGAGTAAATGAATTTTGGG
>CAYSBC010000057.1:0-3074 GCA_964429195.1 uncultured Eubacteriales bacterium
GTATCGAGACCTGTGCCCTGGCTCAATTGAATGAATACAGGATTACAAGAATTTTGAACTGCTTCTGCTAATGTTTGATGTCCATGAGTCATAGGATATCTCCAACACTTCAACAGGGAATCGCCAACCCTCATGGTTCCCGTACAATTATAGGTGCTGTTAACGGTGGCAACCTTTTCTTCAAGGGCAATTGCCGTTGTTATTAATTTAAAGGTTGAACCCGGCTCATAGGTATCGCTGACAATAGGGTTTCTCCACATCTGATTCCAATAATTTGTTTTTTCTTCATTGGTCTCGAGGGTATTGAAAAAAGCCAAGTCATTTGCTTCAAGAGGTTCCCGTGCATTATTAGGATCATAATCAGGATAGGTAGCCATTCCTAAAATATCGCCGTTCTTAGGATTCATGGCAATGGCCATAACCTTTTTAGCACCGGTTTTCTCATAAGCATTTTCAATAGCCTTTTCTATAAAATGCTGAATCGCTTCATCGATGGTTAAAACCGTATTTAAACCATTTTCTGATTGAAAGAACTTTTCTGTACCATAGGATAACCGCCTGCCGGAGGCGTCTGTGTTTCTAATCCATCTTCCCGGTAATCCGCTTAGATACTTGTCATATCTCAACTCAATGCCGGATAAGCCTAAATTATCTACTGTCGTATGACCAATGATATGGGCCGCAAAGCTGCCATAAGGATATACACGTTTATTATCCTCTGCCAGCCATATACCTTCTAATGGACTTTCTTTAATATTTTCTTTTTGATAGGCATGTATTTTGTCAACAGCATCGGATTCCACCCATCTGGCGACTCGAACCAAGCCCACATTTTCTTTTGTGATAAGGGCCATTATTTCTTCATAATTTTTATCTAAAACTTCTGCCAGAAATCTGCCGGTCTCTGAGGGATCCTTTGAACTCTTCACTTCAGAGGGTCTCGCCCATATGGTATGTGTATTGGCGGTTGCAGCTAATTTTTTTCCATTTCTATCAAAAATAATCCCTCGTTTTGCAGGGATTGGTATGTCACGCGTTTGCTGTTCTAAGGCAAGCTGTTCATATTTTTGACTGTTTACTATTTGTATCCATCCTAATCTCACTAATAACCCCAAAAACATTGCTGCTATAATCGTAAAGAAAATTAAATTCCGTTTTTTGTTTTTATTAGTCACAAGAGACATGTTTCGCACCTCTTTATAATTCATTTAGTTAAATGCCTGTTCTTTGAGTATGGCTCCGAAATCCACATCATCCACCTTCACAGTACTCAAGAATACAATTTGATCTGCACTGGGATAGATCATCCCAAGATTTTGAATAGCTTTCGCTTCTAATTGATTGATTTCTTTGCTCTTTTGAATATCAATTTGTATGTTTTGAATGTCTTTTTCCAAGCCAATGACGTCACTTTCGATTCTATTAATATTGTATTTAATTTGGCTTATGTAAGCAGTTGTCACTATAATCATAACACATAAGGCTCCCAAAAGGGATGTAGCAAATATTAACTTTGCCTTCTGCTTGGTGGAAAGCGTTTTTGGCTGTTTATGAGTTTTTCTCTGAGCATCAATATTTGCATCATTTTCTTCGTTCAGATATTCATAATATTGTTTCCTTTTTTCCACTGCTAGCATTCTATGCGCCTCCCTATCATTATAGAACTTCTATTTTTTCAATAACCCTTAGCTTTGCACTCCTCGATCGCGGATTAGAATCCAGTTCATCCCGACCGGCACTGATTGGTTTTGTTGATATTTTTTTTACCTTTGCTTGACCTCCGCAAACACACATGGGAATTTCCAGAGGACATGTACATTTCTGAGCTGCCTCATTAAATATTTGCTTGACAATACGGTCTTCAAGGGAATGAAAGGTTATAACAGCTAATCTCCCACCATGGCCCAGTACATCTATAAAATCCTTAACTGCATTTTCAAGTACACCCAACTCATTATTGACTTCTATACGCAATGCTTGGAAAGTCCTTTTAGCCGGATGGGGCCCTTCTCTTCTTGCTGCTGCCGGAATAGCCCTTTTAATGATATCTACCAGCTGCCCTGTCCTTTCTATTTCCTTTTGACTCCGCTCTTTAACTATAAAGTCAGCAATTCTGGCCGCCCATTTTTCCTCACCGTAGCGGCGTATAATATCTTTGATGTCCTCTTTGCTGTATTCATTGACAATATTTTTAGCTGTAAAAGTATCGTTGCTATTCATTCTCATATCTAAAGGGGCATCATGCATGTATGAAAATCCTCGCTCCGCATTATCAAGCTGATAAGAAGACACTCCCAAATCCAGTAGCGCTCCGTCTATTTTTTCTATTTGGAGGTCTTCCAGTATTTTTTTAACTCGTCCATAATTATCGTGGACAAATATTTTTTTACAAGGATATTGCTCTAACACTTTACGGGATGCCTGGATTGCTTCTATATCTCTGTCTACTGCAATCAAAAGTCCTTCTTCCGCAAGCCTCGCACATATGCCTGAAGCATGTCCCCCTCCCCCTAAGGTGCCATCCAAATAAATTCCATCTTCCTTGATATTCAGACTCTTTATTGATTCATGAAACAATACGGATGTATGTTGAAATTCCATAAGGCCTCCATTGCAAAGCGTTTATATTCCTAAGTCCGCCATCTTTTCCGCTATATCATCGTAACTTAGATTCACATCATCATTATAGTTATCCCATTGATTCTTATCCCATATCTCTACCCGAGTTGAAACCCCAATGCTTATGACTTCCTTGTCAATTTTCGCGTGATCTCTGAGATTTTGTGGTATGTTTATTCTGCCCTGCTTGTCCACTTCGCATTCAACTGCTCCTGAAAAGAAATGTCTGGAGAAGGCCCTGGCTTCTTTGCTCGTCAATGGCAAGCCTTTGAGCTTTTCTTGAAAAAGCTTCCACTCGTCTAAAGGGTAAACAAAAAGGCAGTTATCCAAGCCTTTTGTCACAACAAATTTAAAGCCTAATTCTTCCCTGAACTTAGAGGGAATAATGACTCTACCTTTGTCATCTATAGAATGTTGATATTCTCCAATAAACATAACATCCACCACATTTCAGA
>CAYSBC010000057.1:3174-10772 GCA_964429195.1 uncultured Eubacteriales bacterium
CCTCCACCTAGCAACCACTTTAAACCAAAATATAGGAAGTTTTTTAAAAAAATTTTAAATGGCTGGGAAAATCCCTCTATCCCCTGAAATTTCACCCCGTTTAATACCGTAAATTCGTAATATGCTAAGAATAAGGAATAAGTTCAATTATGTTCAAAATTTGGACTTATGTGTGGATTATGAAGGTGTTATGCATAATATGCATACAATATAAGTATATTTTTGTATTTTTATACATTTTTTCCACACATAAGTCCAAATTTTGCTCACTTGGGGCGTGGGTACAAAAAATTGAGTACTCACTTAGGGCCTGCGAACAGGTCTTAAGTTTTGAGCACTTCAATATTTGCCCTTTGTAGAAGTGATGAATCCGGAAGAGCTGAGGTCGGAGATTATTAAGAGTCTTAGGTTAAATACCTATGTTTCATTTTAGAATAGAGAGCGGATGTTCCTATTGTCAACACAGGAACGACGATGATAAGAATCAAGAGCTTCAGGGTTATCGATTGAATGCCGGGATAAAAACGGTTGAATATAAAGAGCAGGACATTGATCGCGAAGGGATGTCCTAAGTAGATATAATAAGAGTTATCGCTTACTGTTTCTATGAAGCTATCCAGTCTCCTGTATTTTTCTTTTAAATGCATGCCTATCCAGCATAAAAAGAAGATAGCCAGCACACAGTAGATAAAATAATAATAAGTGTTGCTCGCCATGTAGTGATAATAGGTCAGGGCATAGGCTATGCTGACCAAAATACCCGCTATCATGCAAAGAAGACCATATTTTTTGATACGGTCTATAAACAAATCATAGTTTAGGGCGGCTGAGATGCCTAAGATGTAAAAAAACATGTATTTAAAAAATATTCGATCCGAATAAGGGAAATAAACCGTCACCATAAAATAGAGATTAAGTAATCCCATGGCCCCGATAAAATATTTGTTATTCCACCTCTTCACTGCATAATAGAACAAGGGAGAAAGCAAATACAATTGGACAATGATGACTATAAAATAGAGATGATAGCTCATATCCCCTAAGATAATGCTTTTCATCAAGTATTGGATATCCAAAACATAGATTCCCATGGCTAAAAAGCTAGCATAGTAAAAAAACACCCATAAAATATAAGGAATGACTATTTTGCCCAATCTTTTTTTTAAGAAAACTCCATAATGGAAGGGTTTTTTTGTATAGCCCAAAAAACCGGTCAATCCGCTTAAGAATATAAACACCGGCACGGTGAAATTGAAGCTTCTATTCATATATGTAGAAAGTATTTTATGAGGGCTACCGGGCAAATATTCCACCACGCCCAGTGCCGTTATATGGGTTAATACAACAGCAATACAGGCTAAACCCCTCATATAATCCAGCTCAACCAATCTGCTTTTCATATATCCCCCTTGAACATTGGTTTTATCCTGTGTTTTTTTCTATAGGATTTTTATCGAAAACGAAGTTTGCCACTCCTGTTTCTCTTTTTTATTAAAATAACAAGTGCAACTATAAATCCTATGGCGCTTATCAGCTGAGCAACCCTGATGGGTCCCAGCATTAAGCTGTCTGTTCTGAGCCCCTCAATAAAGAAGCGAGCGAAAGAATAGAGTAAAAGATAATAATAAAAGAGCTGCCCCTCAAACCTTCTTCTTCTTTCCAATAGCATCAGGAATATAAATATTCCAAAATTCCATAAAGATTCATACAAAAATGTAGGGTGGACACGTACACCATCAATTAAAATAGCCCAAGGTAAATCGGTAGGCCTTCCGTAAGCTTCTTGGTTAAAATAGTTTCCCCATCTCCCTATCGCCTGAGCAATCGCAACGCAAGGGCTACCTAAATCAAAAAAATCCAAAATGCGAATATTCCACAATCTGCATAAAAAAGCGCTGAAGAGCACTCCGGCAAGCAGTCCCCCGTGAATAGCCAATCCACCACTTCTTAGATTAATCATTTTCATGATATCGCCTTGGTAATAGGACCAGTTAAAGATGACGTAATAAAGTCTTGCTCCTATGACCCCTACAGGTATAGACCACAGAATGATATCGATACTTTTGTCCGAACTAATTCTGTATCTCGGAGCTCTTTTTACCATCAATAGTACAGCAATAACCATACCCAGCGATATGAGCAAACCATACCATCTGATAGGAATTCCAAGTATCGTAAATGCAATAGGATCCATTATCATCACACCTTTTTCCCTTAAGATTTTTTCCCCATTCCCTATTTTATTATACTCATATATTAGACCATATATACAAGACCATATCAAGAAGAAACAAAATTTAATCAAATTCAATAAGCCTTTCTTCTATTGACAAGCCTCCCTTTTGGGATATAATTAACCTTGTGTTTCGCACTAAATCCCATCAAATTGTGGTGAATACTGGGCGAGCTGTTAAAGAGTTTGAAAGGATGTAAAAGAACATGAAATTAGGAATCGTGGGTTTACCCAATGTAGGTAAAAGTACACTTTTTAATGCTATAACAAGAGCCGGAGCCGAATCAGCCAACTATCCTTTTTGTACCATCGAACCCAATGTGGGTACTGTGGCTGTTCCCGATGAAAGGTTAATTGTATTAGATAAAATGTATGAATCAAAGAAAATTGTTCCTACGGCTATTGAGTTTTACGACATAGCCGGATTGGTCAAAGGGGCCAGCCAGGGTGAGGGACTTGGAAATAAATTTTTATCTCATATCAGGGAGGTGGCTGCTATTGTCCATGTCGTGAGATGCTTTGATGATGACAATATCACCCATGTCAGCGGACGTGTTTCACCTCGACAGGATATTGAAACAATCAATACAGAGCTCATTATTTCGGATCTAGAAATTATTGATAGGCGACTACCCAGACTACAAAAAATGGCCAAGGCCGATAAAGCCATTCAAAATGAAATCAACTTTCTCGAAGAGTTAAAGGAACTGCTCAATTCAGGTAAATCCGCCAGAACTATGGAATTTGCCGAGCAAGAAGAGGAATATTTGAAAGAAATCAGCCTTTTATCTCTCAAACCGGTTATCTATGTGGCCAACGTGGCTGAGAATGATCTCATGGACATTGAGGCTAATCCTTATGTGAAGGAAGTAGAGGCTATCGCTCTAGAGGAAAAGGCAGAAGTGGTGACAATTTGTGCCAATATTGAATGTGAAATCTCTGAACTGGATGAAGATGAAAAGATGATGTTTTTGGAAGACTTAGGACTTGCGGAATCCGGTCTTGATAAATTGGTTAAGGCCAGCTACAAGCTTTTAGGACTCATCAGCTTTTTAACGGCAGGAAAACCTGAAGTGAGGGCTTGGACCATCACCAAGGGTACCACAGCGGTAAAGGCTGCCGGTAAAATCCATTCGGATATTGAAAGAGGATTTATCCGAGCAGAGGTTATCCATTATGATGATTTGGTGGCCTGCGGTGGTTTGGTAAAAGCCAAGGAAAAAGGACTATTGCGTCTAGAAGGAAAAGACTATGTCATGAAGGACGGAGACGTTGTTCACTTTAGGTTTAATGTGTAATAAGATAAACAGAATTCCCCTTATACCGGCGCTTACTTTAAACACACCAGCATAAGGGGCTTTTTTATACCACCGAAGTCACCGAACATAGCATTTATCTTCTCTGCTTCAATCTGTCTCGAATTTAAGCCAATCTATTTTTAAAATCCTATGGAGGTGATTATGCAAGATCCGCTAGTTTTCTATAGGTTCCATATTTTTCTTTCGCCGCTTTCTCAGCTTCTTTAAACAAGATGGCAGCTTCTTCCGGGAAAGTTCTTTCAAGGGAAGAATAGCGTACTTGTCCCATTAAAAATTCCCTGAAGTCAGCTTTTGGCTCCTTGGAATCGAGGATAAATGGATTCTTTCCTTCTTCCTTGAGCAGTGGGTTGTATCTGTAAAGATGCCAGTAACCGGCTTCGACAGCCCTTTTGGTTTCAAGCTGTGTGCATCCCATTCCCGATTTAGCACCGTGGGCAATACAAGGAGCATAAGCAACGATAAGAGAAGGGCCCGGATAGCTCTCTGCTTCGGCAATAACCTTTAACAGTTGGCTTTGGCTTGCACCCATAGCAACCTGAGCAACATAAACGTAGCCGTAGCTCATGAAGATAAGTCCTAAATCTTTTTTCCTGACTTTCTTTCCGGAAGCTGCAAATTGAGCTACCGCGCCAATAGGCGTTGCTTTCGAGGATTGACCTCCTGTGTTGGAGTAAACCTCTGTGTCAAATACGATGACATTCACATCTTCTCCTGAGGAAAGAACATGATCTAAGCCGCCAAATCCAATATCGTAGGCCCATCCATCCCCTCCGTACATCCACATGGACTTTCTAACCAAATGCTCTTTGTTGGAAAGAATTTCATTCTTTAATGTTTTCCCATTGCCGGAAAGCTCAGTGTTTTGGAGTGCTTCAATTACCTTCTTGCTAACATCTTTCGTTTTTTGGCTGTCATTGATATTCTCAATCCAATCCTTTAAAGCCTTCTTCAGTACTTCATTTTCTGTTAGGGTTGATAGTTCCTCCATTTTTAACCTTAGATTTTCTCTTTGTTGCTTCATAGAAAGACACATACCTAAGCTGAACTCTGCATTGTTCTCAAATAAGGAATTGGACCATGCAGGACCATACCCTTCCTTATCTGTAGTATAAGGTACTGAAGGCATAGCCGCACCCCAGGCCTGAGAACAACCTGTTCCATTGGCAATAATCATTCTATCTCCGTAAAGCTGGGTGACCAGCTTGGCATAAGGTGTTTCACCGCAGCCTGCACAGGCACCTGAAAATTCAAGATAAGGTTGCTCGAACTGACTCCCCTTGACTGTTGTCATACTCAAAGGATTTTCTTTTTTCGATAGTTTTAATGCATAATACCAATAATCCATTTCATGAAGGGTCTCATTAAGCGGCTTCATCACAAGAGCTTTTTGTTTTGCCGGGCAAACCTGAACACAACTGCCACAGCCTGTACAATCCAGCACATCAATCTGTAATCTGTAATTGTATTTTTCCAGTCCCTTTCCAACGGCTTTTTTTACCTCAAGACCTTCTGGGGCATTCTCTGTTTCATCTTCATTCAGAAGAAAGGGGCGAATCGTTGCATGAGGGCAAACATAGGAGCATTGGTTACACTGGGTACAATTTTCAGGTATCCAGATAGGTACTTCTGTTGCAATACCTCTTTTTTCATAGGCTGATGTTCCAAAAGGCAATGTCCCATCTTCCCTTCCGATAAAAGTGCTAACAGGAAGAAAATCACCCTTTTGCATCGTAGAAGGAATCAAAATATTTTTGATAAAGCCAGGAACCTCTGCTTCAACCTTTTCTTGAGTATCTACAGCTTCTGCCCATTCTGCAGGAACCCTGAATTCCTTTAAATCTTCTAAGCCTTTATCGACAGCAGCATAGTTCATTTTAATAACTTTGTCGCCTTTTTTTAAGTAGGTATCATGAATCGTCTTTTTCATATAGTCTACAGCTTCCTCAACAGGTATAATGTTGGCCAGTTTAAAGAAGGCGGCTTGCAAGACTGTATTTGTTCTGCTTCCGAGGCCCAGTTCTTTTGCGGCACTTGTTGCATCGATTGTGTAGAATTTAATGCCGTGTTTTGCCATATAGCGCTTCATCGAAGCAGGTAGGTTTTTCTCGATTTCTTCTTCAGTCCAAGTACAATTCAAGAGGAAGGTACCCTTATCTTTAAGGTCCGATATAATCTCATATTTATCCAAATAGGATTGGTTGTGGCAAGCGATAAAATTAGCCTTTTTTACAAGGTAGCTGGATCTTATCGGGTGTTTGCCAAATCGGAGGTGAGATTTGGTCACTCCGCCGAATTTTTTGGTATCATATTCAAAATAAGCTTGGGTATAGAGGTTTGTATTGTCACCGATAATTTTGATGGAATTTTTATTGGCTCCAACAGTCCCGTCAGAACCTAATCCCCAGAATTTACAGCTGACAGTTCCCTCAGGTACAATATCGATTTCTTCCCCATAGTCTAAAGAAAGATGGGTCACGTCATCGACAATACCGATGGTAAAGTTATTTTTAGGGTTTTCTTCCTTTAAATTATCCAACACGGCTACAATTTGAGCAGGTGTGGTATCCTTGGAAGAAAGTCCGTATCTTCCGCCATAGATTTCCGGTTTGTTATCAATGTCAATATAGGCCGTGCAAACATCTTCATACAAAGGCTCGCCGATGGCTCCCAGTTCCTTTGTTCTATCAAGAACGGCTATTCTCTTCACCGTCTTAGGAACAGCCTTTAGCAAATGCTTCACTGAAAAAGGTCTATAGAGATGTACCTGAACAAAGCCAACCTTTTCACCTTGTTTTGTCAGATGGTCGATTGTCTCTTCAATCGGTCCGCTGACAGAGCCCATGGCAATAATGATTCTTTCTGCGTCCGGGGCACCGTAATAATTGAAGAGCTTATAGTTTCTTCCTGTCAGCTTATTAATTTCTTCCATATATTCTTCGACTATTGCCGGTACTTTTTCATAAAACCTGTTGTTGGCTTCCCTTACCTGAAAGTAAACATCCGGATTTTGAACAGAGCTTCGAAGGACCGGTCTCTCCGGGTTAAGGGAGTTTTTCCTAAAGGCTTTAAGGGCATCTCTATCCAAAAGCTTTGCCAGATTACCATACTCTATGCATTCAATTTTTTGAATCTCATGAGAAGTTCTAAAACCATCGAAAAAATGCATAAAAGGAACCCGGCTCTTAATAGCACTAAGATGAGCTATTGCAGCTAGGTCCATAACTTCTTGTACACTGGATGTGGAAAACATGGCAAATCCTGTCTGGCGACAGCTCATAACATCGGAGTGATCCCCAAAGATAGAAAACGCATGGGTTCCGACAGTCCGCGAACTCACATGCAAAACGCCGGGATGCAGTTGTCCGGAAATTCTATACAATGTCGGTATCATGAGCAATAGCCCTTGAGAAGAAGTATAAGAGGTAGCAAGAGCACCTGTTTCCAAGGCTCCATGGACAGCTCCTATGGCTCCGGCTTCGGATTGCATTTCTATTAATTTTACAGTTTGTCCAAAAATATTCTTTTTACCTTTTGCCGACCATTCGTCAACATGCTCTGCCATGGGTGATGACGGAGTGATTGGGTATATGGCAGCAACTTCTGTAAAGGCATAAGAGATATAGGCTGCAGCCTCGTTGCCATCCATTGTCTTCATCAGTTTATCCATTAAAATGTCCTCCCTAATCTATATCAATCTATATCTATAAAAATAAGCGTTACTTACAGTCAAAGATCACATTTCTCTATGACACTAAAATTTATTATAGCATAAGATTTTTTAATGAGTCAACTTGACAGCATAATGGCCAAGAACAACGGGAAAAATCTAAAATCGAGATAATTAATAAAATTAACATTCCCCGATAGTTAAAGTTTCTTCCGGTCGCTATCGGTCGCTAAAATGAGCAAAATATGGAGTTATGTGTGGAAAAAATGCATAAAAATACAATTATTTCCTTATATTGTATGAATATCGTGCATAATCGCTTAAAAGCTGCAATAAATCCACACATAAGTCGAGATTTTGCTCACCAAACTCCGAATTA
>CAYSBC010000058.1:0-10388 GCA_964429195.1 uncultured Eubacteriales bacterium
AAAAAAACGGGACGAGCTTATGCCGGATGATGAGGACCATACGGAACAAAGGAATTCAGTGCGTGTTGTGTTTAAGGACAATGGATTTAAGGATGACAGCACAAAGACAAATGTTGAGATGGAACTTGAACGGTGTGGGTTTAAAGAAGTTGTGAGTGTGTAATATGAACAGTATTACGGAAGTAACTTTCAATGACATAGTAGCTATAGTGAAGTATGGCTCTTCCATTCCTATTGAGTATGAGGATTTAGATCTTTATGACAGACCAATAGTTAATGTAAAATACGAAGATGCTATGATGACTTTTTGCGGAAAGTTGGACGAAATAGATTTCTTAAAACGAGTTTTTGATATAAAGAACTTGCCGTCTATGGATTCAAGATTCGAAAATGCTGAAGGCGATATATGGCAACACACAATAAATAATGATGACTTTGAGCCATTCTGGTTTTTTGACTATGAACCATTTGCTTTTCGTAGTGATGATGAAAAGATTCTTAAGTTTATATGTGAAATGTTCCATCCGGCTGTTAGAAAAGAGAATGAGCCTTGGAATGAGTTTCTTAATATTATTAATGACCTATTAAAACATGATGGATATGAAATATATTCAGTTTCGAGAATATCAGGTAGAGATGTATACGGATGGAGGACGATATGTAGTAATTCAGTTAAAACATCTCAAATTAAAGCTATAAAAGAAGCCTTTAGTTCTAGTTATATAGATAAACAGATTGAGTTAATGAATGGATATATTGAAGAAAATCCTACTGAAGCTATTGGCAAGGCAAAAGAGTTATGCGAGTCGTGCTGTAAAACAGTTTTGTTGAAAAAGGGTATAACAGTGGATAGGAATTGGGATGTGCCTAGACTTACCAAGGAGACATGTAAGATACTTAAACTAACCCCTGATGATATTGACGATTCGAAAAAAGCGTCTGATACTATTAAAGCAATATTAGGCAATCTATCAGCAATTACAAAAGGTGTTGCCGAGTTAAGAAATCCATATGGTAGTGGTCATGGCAAAGAGTCAGCTTTTAAAAGCTTATCAAGTCGTCATGCGGGATTAGCTGTCGGTGCCGCCGTTACTTTTGTACATTTTATATGGGAGACGTACTTAGATAGAGAGGAAATAAGTAAATGAAACTTCAATTCAACCCAAAACTAGATTATCAGCTTGAAGCGATTGATGCAATTGTAGATGTATTTGAAGGTAACCCTATTAGCCAATCCAATTTTACTGTTGCGGACTTATATGGGCAGCAGAGTATTGATTATTCTAATCTTGGTATAGGTAATAGGCTTGACCCCAATTTTGATGAAGAGGATATACTCAATAATGTTCAAACGATTCAGCTTAAGAATGGCCTTGCACAATCTAAAAGCATTAAAAAGAATGATTATCATTTCGAGATAAACATGGAGACCGGAACTGGAAAGACTTATGTTTATCTTCGTACTATATTTGAATTGAATAAAAAGTATGGATTTACGAAATTCATTATTGTAGTGCCTTCTGTCGCAATAAAAGAAGGGGTTATAAAGTCAATTGATATGATGACTGAGCATTTCAAGCTGCAATACGATAATGTGATTTTCAGAGCAGATGAATATAAGAGCAAAAGCATTGAGAATATCAGAGAGTTTGCGACCAGTGATAACATACGTATCATGATTATGACTGTGCAGTCGTTCAATAAGGACAGTAACATAATCAACCGCCCTCACGAGCGTACAGATGGGCTTGAGCCTCTTGAATTTATCAAGGATACTAACCCAATTGTCATAATTGATGAGCCGCAATCTACGGTCAGCACGCAGAAAGCTGAAGATGCAGTGATGTCTCTGAACCCATTGTGTACATTTAGGTATTCTGCTACACATAAGAAAACACAGAATCTTATGTATAAACTGGACGCTGTTGATGCGTATCAAAGACAGCTGGTAAAGCAAATTGAAGTTGCAAGTATTATGTCAAAAGATCATCATAATGCCGCTTATTTAAGGCTTGTCAGTGTTGATAATAAAAAGACACCAATAACAGCACGAGTTGAACTTGATATCTTTGAAAAAGGCAAAATAGTAAGAAAGATAAAACCTGTTAAAGATGGTGACGATCTCTTCGATATTTCAGGAGGCAGGGAGTTATACAGCGGCTATCAAATCACGGAGATATTCACTGGTGAAGGTAATGAATATATTGATTTTGCTAGTCAGGATTTTTTAAGGTTGGGCGAAGTTCGTGGCGGTGTCAATGATGATGTGATTAAGCGTACACAAATAGCGAAAACTATTGAAGAACATCTGGAGAAAGAGTATATCCTCACTAATCAAGGCATAAAGGTTCTGTCGTTATTCTTTATCGATAAAGTATCAAATTACAGATACTATGACGAAGATGGCAACCCACAAAAAGGCAAGTATGCTATGTGGTTTGAGGAAGAATATAAAAAGCAGATAGCAAAACCTAAATACAGAACGCTATTAGGCGATGTTGATGTGGACAGCTTAGCAGAAGCAGTTCATAACGGTTATTTTTCACAGGATAAAAAGGGTAAAATCAAAGATACTACGGGGAATACTCTTGCTGACGAAGATACGTATACACTCATTATGAAAGATAAAGAAAAGTTGTTAAGTTTCGATAGCAAGCTAAAATTCATATTCTCTCACTCGGCATTAAAAGAAGGCTGGGATAATCCTAATGTTTTTCAAATATGCACTTTGGTTGAGTCTCAATCTGATATGACAAAAAGGCAAAAAATTGGACGGGGCTTAAGGATTTGTGTTAATCAAAGCGGTGAGCGGGTGCATGGGTTTGATGTTAATACCTTAACAGTTATGGCAAATGAAAGCTATGAGGACTTTTCCCGTAATCTTCAAAAAGAAATTGAAGATGAAGAAGGGATCAAATTCGGTATTATCGAAAAGCACACATTTGCAAATGTGGTTGTTACAACTGATGAAAATAAGCCGGTATATCTAGGCGAGAAGAAAAGTACAGGCCTCTTTAACCACTTAAAAGAAGAAAGTTACATAGATGAAAAAGGCAAGGTCACTGATAAATTGAAACGCCATTTAAAGGATGGGAAACTTAAAGTGCCTGATGAATTTAAAGGGTGCGAGCAGAAAGTTTTAGGCGTAATTAAAAAGCTTGCCGGAAATCTTAACATTAAAAATGCAGATGATAAAAGGGAAGTTAAACTAAATAAAATACGTTTTCTAAGTCCTGAATTTAAAGCGCTTTGGGATAATATTAAATATAAGACAACTTTCCGAGTGGACTATGATACCGATAAATTAATAGAAGTATGCTCTAATGAAATAAGGGATGGACTGCGAGTAGATAAAGCAAAACTTGTTTACACAAAAGCAAATATTGACGTGGACAAAGGCGGAACAACAGCAATAGAAAATGACCGTATCTCTATCAATGTTGATGAAATGGGATATCTTTTACCGGATATCATAACATATCTGCAAAATCAAACAAAATTAACACGCAAGTCAATTGCAGAAATATTGTTAAGATCGAAACGTATCGGTGATTTTAAAAATAATCCTCAGAAGTTTATGGATGAAGTGAGTGATATCATAAAACGAAAAATGCGCCATTTAATTGTGGATGGTATTAAGTATCAAAAGCTAGGCGAAGATGATATTTATGCTCAGGAGTTGTTTGAGAACAAAGAGTTATATGGATATCTTCATAAAAATATGATAGCAAGCGAGAAATCAGTTTATGACCATGTGGTATATGATTCTGGTAAAGAGGAATCATTCGCTAAAAAGTTTGAAGCCAATAATCGTGTAAAAGTATACGCAAAGCTACCGTCCTGGTTTGTTATTGATACACCTCTCGGGGGTTATAATCCAGACTGGGCAGTATTTATTGAAAAAGATGGCGAAGAGAAACTTTACTTTGTGATAGAAACAAAAGGCAATACTGATGAAGACCAATTAAGAGGAAGCGAATCTGATAAAATCACTTGCGGACACAAACACTTTGAAGCGATAGGCACAAGGGTCCAATTCAAAGAGAGCGATTCATTTGAAGAATTAGTGGAAAGTATTTAAGGAGCACCTATTTATGAGTAAGACGGATTTTTCTGCACTCCAAAAATGGAACAAGATACCTAAAGATATGCAAAGAAAGATTTTAGACAACGTGTTTTGTTCGAATTGTTATGTAACCACTATTGTTGACTATACAATGAGTGATGAAAAACATGGGATTGTTATAAGAGGAAAATGCAAAAAATGTGGGAAAGATATTGCTCGTGTTGTTGAAAATGACTAAATAGATTAAGAAAAAGCAGATACAAATAAGCACCGGAAACGGTGTTTTTTTTGTATCCACACGAAAGGAGAGGTTCATGGATTCACCTAAACAAAAACCAAAAATGAGCACCCCAAAGACGCTTAATAAATCTATCCGTACTTTAGGCGGTGTAAAAAGTGATATAAGCAAATCAGCCAAGACTGTACACGAAGTGAAAAGAACTCATCAGAAACTTACAGAACAAATGCCTGGTCAAGAAAAGTTTCATAGACCTGAAGAATACATGACTAATAAGGCTGCGGAGAAAACAGGATATGCTGCCAGAAAAGCCGGTGGTAAAATCACCGGAAAAGCAAACGAGGCAATTCGAAGTAGAATCAAAAATGCTTTTGGGAAACAGGCGAAAAAAGGGGTTAATGCTTCTAAGCGAACAACAAAGGCAACAAAAAAGACAATCAAAACTACTAAGAAAGGGGTAAAGGCAGCTGCAAGAACAGTGCAGAAATCAACTAAAGCAGCAAGAAAGGCTGCAGTGGCTGCAAAGAAAGCTGCAGTATTAGCCGCAAAAGTAGTTAAAGCAACTGTTAAAGCGGTGATTGCAGCTGTGAAAGCCACAATTGCAGCAGTAAAAGGATTGATTACGATTATCGCAGCTGGCGGCTGGATAGTAATCGTGATTATTTTAATTATAGCTGTAATCATGTTAGTGATCTCGTCGCCATTTGGAGCATTTGCTAATGAGAGCGATGGTGAAACGCCTACTCTTTCCGAAGTCGTACAAGAGATAAATGGTGAGTACACATCTGCTATTAATAAAATCATTATAGATGCTGGTGAAATCGATGAAATTATCATAGAAGGTGAAACAGCGTCATCAGGGTATTCGCCGAGCAATTGGATAGATGTTCTGGCTGTGTTTTCTGTTAAATCTACGATAAATGACGATCCGGATGAATATATGGATGTTGCAATCATGGATACAGAAAAGATTGAAGCACTCAAGGATATATTCTGGCAGATGAATAGCATTACACATGAGATTGAAGAGGAACCCGTACCTACCCCAGAGCCTACTCCAAATCCTACGCAAACTCAAACAACGACAGCTGAAATATCGCCAACGCCTGAACCAACTCCTGAAGTTATTAGAACGCTTATTATCACTATGGAGAGCAAGACATATATTCAGGGCTCGGAGATTTATCATTTTACGGATGAACAATATAAGGTTTTGGAAGAAATGATGTCCCCGCAGTACATTGCGATGTATATGGAAATGTGCGGCATGGACACTTTCAATGGATTGACACCAGAACAGCTGTCCCGTTTGATTAACGAGCTTCCTGAAGGAGAACTAGGGTCTGTGATAGTAGAGTATGCACTTACAAGACTTGGACATCCTTATTCACGTCAATTAAGAGGACAAGGGAATTATGTTGACTGCAGCTATTTCGCCAGATGGTGCTATCAGCAAGCAGGTGTAAGCCATTTTACAGCAGGTACAGCAGCGGAACAGGCAAGATACTGTGTTAACAATAATTTATGCATTTCAAAGAGTGACTTGCAGATTGGCGACCTAATTTTCTGGTCATTCCATACTAACGGGCGGTTCATGGATATTACGCATGTTGGCATTTATGCCGGTAACGGATACGTAATAGACGCAAGCAGCAATCGTGGAATGGTTGTTTATAGACCGATTTTTGGAGAATCCAGTATCGTTGTTTACGGAAGACCCCACGTTTTGGATTAAGGAGGAAAGTATGAATAGTAAGAAGTGTTTTTTAGCGATAGCTATTGTAGCTATCGCCGTGTGTTCTGTTTTAGGCATTGTTTTAATCAAAAGGAACAATCTAAAAAAGGTTAATGATTTGGCAACAACTTTTGCGAGCTCAGTTGCAGCAACTGAATTTGTTGCGGAAGGCTTTGGGGATAATCATGTAAGTGAAACTGATCTTTCGGAAGAGTCGGAACAAGAAAATGAACCAATTACAACTGAAGCACCAAACGACATGTCAATAGCTACTCCACCTGATAAAGTTACACATCCAGAGGTTTTTGCTGAGATAACAATCAATACTTGCGAAAAAACGGGTACGTATGCGGTTATGCCTAACGTCTATGAAGAAACTTTAAAAAATAATATTGGATGGTTGCCATCCTCTTCATTACCTGGAGAGGATGGCTTGTGTGTATTTATGGGACATAGAGATGCTGATTTTAAAATACTACAGTATGTGAGCGTTGGAGATGAATTAATTGTCAAAAAAAATAATAGTGATTTTACTTACACAGCAACAGAAATAATTATTGTAAGTTCAGATAAAGAGCTAAGGTTTGAAGCAACTTTTGATTCGACGCTTGTACTTGTAACCTGTTATCCGTTTCATTATATAGGACACGCTCCAGAGAAAGTTGCTATTTTCGGTAAAGAAACAAATTAACAGATTACAAAAAAGTTTTGTTATTGGTAAAAAATTTACCATTGTTATATTACTGTCCAAATTTTTGTACTTGTAATGTATATAATATAAACTAAGGACATAAAACTATGGCTAACTCAATTTATGAACAAGTCGAAAGACTTGTAAAAAAGTACAAAACTAGAGACCCAATGGAGATTGCTGAAGCAATCGGGATAAAGATTTTATTCCGAGATTTTAGCGATCTAAAGGGCTTCTATGCCATTGAAAACAAATCAAGATATATTGTTATTAACAACAATTTAGATGAGTATATTCAGAGAGTTATCTGCGCTCATGAATTAGGGCATGATCGTTTGCATAGACACTTCGCTGCTTACAACGCAATGCGGGATTACATGCTGTATGATATGAAGGCAAGACCGGAAAGAGATGCTAATATATTTGCTTCCGATCTTCTTCTATCAGATACAGAAGTAATATTGTATGCGAAATTGTATGGATACACGCATGAAAAAATATCTCGGATAATGGATGTTCCGCAGGAATTGATGTGCTTTAAGGCATATAGTATATATACAAGAGGGTACGATATAGGTACCCCTGAGATTGTTGAAAGTAACTTTCTAAGTTCAATTTAGGCCTTATTGCGACCGTATTTTTTTGCCTTATCTTTCGAGTCAAAATAGATTTCCTGCATTACTTCAAAAAAAGCGTCTTTGTCATTCTCGTTGAGCTCCCCGCCAGCCATAAGTGCTCTGACACGGCTAATAGTGTTTGCTGCCTCAGCAGCGCCTTTAGAGCCATATTTTGATTTAGCTTCGCTGATGAAAATTTCCTCTTTGGTAAATTCAACGTCTTGAAAATCGTCCAAAAGAAAATCAACAGTTACGTTAAGGGCTTCTGCAATACCAGCTAATACTTCATTGCTAGGGGTTCGCTGATCATTTTCGTAATATATGATGGCTCTTTTCTTAACACCGGCCATCCCGCCAAGTTGCTCCTGAGTAAGACCACGCCTCTTTCTCAAGATTACAATTTTCTCAGATAACTTCATTTTTCACATCTCCTAAAAATAGAACGTATATTCGCATATTTTCCTTGACAATGTGTTGGACACCTAATATAATAACAGGTGCACTGGACACTTGTCAAGCTAATTAGGTGTTCGATGCTTTGTAAGTTTGGCAACAAGACGAGAGGAGAACGAACATGATTCAAGCTAAAAAACAGAGCATTAATCAGATAATTTCAAGTAACAAGAAAGAGACAAACAAGAATATTTATCATAATGCTAAAGTGTTGCTGAAGATATATTCAAAAACTGCTTGGGAAACCAGTGAAAAGTACAGTGATATTATTTATAGTTATGAGAATGAATATGGGATAAGCGATATCAGTGGACTGGAGATAATAGCATCATTAGCTGATGAAACAGAGCCAAGTGAGCTTTCTGAGCGCTTATTGTCAGTAGGAGAAAACAAGCTGATCATTGATGCTGTTCACAGCGCATTAATAAGATTGAAAGAATACCCCCATAAAGGGGAGCTGTATTATCAGATTATATATAAAAACTACTTTGTTAATTATAAATACACCGAGAGCGAGATACTTGAAAGCTTATGCTTATCCAGAACGACATATTTCAGAAGAAGAAAAGAAGCGATACATCTGTTTGGGGTCAGTTTATGGAAATTAACAATTCCCAAAGTTCTCAATATGTTTGGTACAAATTTGGGACAAAATTGGAACGGTTCTGGTACTGACATGGTATTTTGAAGGTGCTAGTATGATAGCGTAGAGATACTATGACCAAAATTGCATAACGAGTTAAGTAAAGGTCTTGCGCCGGAAAAAGGCGCAGGGCCTTTTTTTATACCCTTTTTTGCGGTTTTGGCAAGAAAGGGCGCTATCAATGACAGCAAGAAACCGATCCCCTTAACTTTCAGATTTTTCAGCCCTGAAGTGACAAGTCACTTCAAACATCAAATCACTTGAAAAATTTGAAAGGAGATTGCTATGACAATCAATTATAAAAAAGCATATTTAACAGATGGAACACAGGTAAAGATAACTGAGGAATTATTTCAGCAGTTAAGAGAATGGGAAAGAGAAGGACGTCCGATTCATTTCGGCTATATAGACATGCTAAAAGAAGAAGACAATGAAATGATCAACAAGCAGCGTTGTTATAACACATTCAATATCTCATTAGAAGGTGAACTTGAAAAAGATTCATCTAACCCGATGTTGCTTAAAGACACAAGAGATGTTTCAGGCAAGGCAACCAGAAGCATTGAGATGCGAAACGCTATAAACTCCGTGCTTAGTCGTTGCTCCGACGCTCAAAGAAGAAGATTCATCAAGTATTACTATTTAGATTTCACCCTCGACATGATCGCTGCACAAGAGGGCTGCAGCTTCCAAACTGTACAGCGTTCTATCAAAAAAGTAGAAAAAAGGTTGGTTATTTTAAAAAATTTCTTCTAGGGGGGTGAAAAACATGCTCTCCCAACGCTATATAGTGTAGGGGTTTTTTCTAAATGGAAAAACCGCAGGCAAGTAATGCCTAAAGAGTTCATTGAAAATCGAATAAAAAGCATTTCAAGTACGAAAGCCATGCAGCGTAATACGAAAGCGACGGACAAGGACGCCAAAACCATTCTGCAGTGATGACAAACTGTAAACCGGATAGACGATCCAAGATTGCGAGCGACATACCTTGTCTGGGGATATCCTAAGCCGTTAATGATAGACGGCATTCGCCATGACCTGTGTGGTGCTGAAACTTCCTAAACGTTGGGCGGTCATACGATAGGACATAGAAGTCCTTAAAAATGGGCGGGTGAAACTCCATGCGGTAGGTTATCTCTACCGGCTTGAAATGTTGGTTGAAATCTGAAAGACATATACAATGCGGCATCTGTGCATTACCGGTGCCGCATGAATATATCTTTTGGAAATAGGGACTGTAAAGTAAAAATGAAAGATTAGATGACTCAGACATAGAAATGCTACGAAAGGAGCAACTTTCAGCCCCAAAAGGATTATAAAAGCAATCTGATTTTGGTAAAGGGTAAAATAAACACGCTAAAGCGTGCCCTTGACAAAAATCAGAAAGCTTTGAAAGGGTGGCGAAGGGCTGAAAGTTAAGCCGTGATTAGGCTACGAGGTAATACTTGCGTTTCTGCCTTTCAGACAGACTAAGCCCTGCAACCTGAGCCGGAGTCATATCATTCAAGGAAGAATGAGGACGAACGAAATTGTAGAAGAAGACGAACATGGCAATAAGGTTGTTGGCAGACTCAAAAGAATTAAAACCCTGCTTGGTCTTGTACCAGGCCTTGAACTGTTTGTGAAACGCCTCGATGAGGTTGTTGGAGATATCGTCCTTAAAGGACTGGACGCGGATATGAGTGGTGCCGAACACGGCTTTTACAGGCTGTTTGTAAGCGGAATAGCGGTCTGAAACGATAGACACTGGGGTTCCCATATGTTTGACGGAGTTGAACAGGGAGAAAGCCTGAGAGGAGTTACGCCGGGGTGACAAGTGAAAACCAAGGACAAAACGGGTCTCAGAGTCAATGATGAACCAGATATAGTGCTTGACGCCGCAGATTTTCACAACAGTTTCGTCGGCATGCCATTCATCGGAGTTGAAATCGAGGGCAGGTATTAG
>CAYSBC010000059.1:0-10086 GCA_964429195.1 uncultured Eubacteriales bacterium
TCCGGCATATCAGAAAGAGGGGCAAGACGGACAGCACTATCGGCAAAAATAGTAACATTCAATGCATTCAATATCATGATGGATAATAGGGTCAATAAAACTATCTTTCTAAGTTTCATAAAAATATCCCCCGGTCTTTTTAGATATGATAACTATTACCAATATCTTACTTTATTTATTTCCATATAACAATCTATTTATAAATCTGCTCTTTCAATTTCTATATCTTTATCAAAGGCATAAGGTGCAATGACAACATCTTTGGCTAAAAGGGTTATCTTAGTCAAAGAGCTGCATTTCCTAAAGGCCATCTTTTGAATACTTTTAATCCTCCTAGGGACTTTCATTGTTTTTATACCGGAACAGCCATAAAAGGTTTTCTTTTTAATTTCATTCATTTGAGAAGATAATTGGAAATAGTCTAAACTTTTACAATTCATAAAAGCCCCCTTACCTAAGCTCTCTAAAGCATCAATCTGGTAGAAGATGGAGGTCTTTAACTGGTGGCATCCTGCAAAGGCGTAATCCCCTATTTCTTTAACCTTGCTTGTAAGAATGAGGTTATGTAAATGGATACAACCTAAAAATACTCCTTTTTTTATTTCCGTTAAGGTGCTTTTTTCGGGGGTAATGATTTCAAAAAGGCTCTTGCACCCCATAAAGGCATGGGAATTAATGGTGCGCAGGTTCCCACCAATCTGTATTTTCCTGAGATGAATACAATTTGCAAAAGCGAAGGAACCGATCCTTTCAAGTTGGCTGCCATCATGAAAGATTATTTCTTTTAAGTTGGTGCAACTGTGAAATGCATAATTTTTTATTTCCACTACATTGTTGGGTATTTCAACTATTTCTAAACTTTTATCGTTAAAATATTTTGCTGTATCAATTATTTTAATATGCGATGGGATCTCTAATTTTCTTAGTTCTTGTTCTTTTATGTTAGGATTGAACAAAATTTCTTTATCCATAAGAACCATCCACCTTTCATAAAATAATTGAGACATTTTAACCATCATAAGCAGGGTTCTTCCTATGTGATTAAAAGTTTGCCCAGCTATTTTTTTCAGGAAACCTAAGAAATACCCTATGGATTTTAAGGGATATTTTATAAAGAATAATGAAATGTACAAAATATAATGAATCCATACATAACTTTTTGAGGCCAATTGAAAAAGAGTGTTGTAGTAATAGGCATTAGCCCCCTTGTCGGCCAGGAATACATCGATATGATTCAAATGGAGAGCCTTATAATCCATGAGGAGTTCTGAATAATTTTTTTCGTGTAAAAAGCTAAAAGATTCACAAAGAGGTAGATTGATGCTTCCTATCCTCCATTTTTGACTTAGCCTTATCAATGTCTCTGCACTCGTCAAAGCAGTGTACCCCTTCCGGAATCCGCCAATGCTTTTTAGGGCCGAAACGTCATATATTACCTGCGCAGTCGAAAGCACCTGCAGTGTTAAAACCCTTTCAAGGGGGTTAGAGTTTTCTCCTCTGAAGAAATAATGAGTGTTTACAGAGGAAACCTGTTCTTCATGCAAGATGCCATTGAAGAAAATGGCACCTGCCCCGTCATGATTTCTAAATTCATCCATGACCAAAGTGCCCGTATTTCTATCCCATAGATCCATACTATTAATAAAGCCAATATAGCCATCTTCAGCCTCCCGGATAAAGTGATTATAGATATCATCCATCGATAAATACTCATCAAATTTAACATAGGAGATTTGAGGGTATTTTTCTAAATCCTCCCGGAGTCCAATGCTATATTCATTATTTGAATAATTAATATCGGCAACGATTACGCTGACAGCCGCGTAGCTTTGTTCCATCAGCCGATTCAAGGTATCCGTTAACCTTAAAGAGGTATTTTCTTTAGCGATAACAATAATTTTAATGAATGGTTCCATTGATTTCATTTTTCAACCCTTTATATGGATATGACCTAAATCATAAAATCCTTTAGAATCCATGTTTTCATGTGTATTATCTAACTCTATGAATCTTCGCGACCTTTTATCATATATTTTAAAGGATAAAATGTAGCTCCCTTTTTCCAAAATATCAATCTTTATTTTTTCTTTTATTTCAACTGTTTCCTCCGGCAACCAATACCGTGTATCGGTATCTAATGAATATTCCGCAAGGGTATTACCCGAAGTATCCCGGATAGCTAAACATACATGAAATGGATGGTAGGAAGGTGAAAAGCCCTCATTGACCATGGTTAAATGCATGATAAAATAATCCTTAGCCCCAAAAGGTCTTGTCACCTTAAGGTCTTTTAAGGTATAACGATAGCCTAAATGATTTTTTATATAATCATAGAGGGATTGATCTTTGTATTTTTTAAAGGAAGAATCCAGCTTTGTTTCTTTCCATCTGTTTAAAACCCTTAAATCATAACCATCATTGAGGTAAGATAATCGCATCATTTTTAAGGTCCGTATGGTCGTTAAAGCATCACTTTCTAAACCCTTTACTACTTCGCCGCCATTAGAAACATATTTACAGTGTTCGTTTTGATATTTTAATTCATCATTTCTTATCCATTTATCACCATAGTTTGTCGAGTGTATTTTGTAGATAGGGCCGTAAGTACCAAAATCTGTCTCGGAAGCTAAAATGGCATCATTAAATAAGGAAAATCGTGCTTTTTTATCCAAAGAAAAACCCTCCAATGGACTTAAAGGCTTATCATTTTTAAAGATATCCCGGATGTGGCTTGGTGATCTCAGGGCAATTTGGGTTTGATGACCTGTAGCCCTGTAGAGCTCGTTGGATAATGTAATAAGATGATAGCTGCTCAAATATCTGGAATCATGCATTTCGCCCCAACTGCCAATAAATAAGCCTTGGAGAATATAAATTTCATCTGCATAAGTTTTTAAGAGTGGAGAAAGTTGTTTCATATGCTGCAAGATAAAGGAAAAGTCTTTTGGCTCAACGATAATTCCCTTGCCATCCCAATCGTATAAAAATCTAAGAATAAGCTGTTTTTTATTGTCGATAAAGTAAAGAATTATAGTTTCAATATTTTTCAGGGCCTCTTGGGATAAAGCTTTATCATTAAAGTGAACCAAATTGATTTCAACTAAGCAAAGAGTATTTTCATTAAAATTTCCATGAGAAACTTCCTCATCTTGGCACTGTTCATCCATTCTACTTTCCGCATAAAATCGGTAAATAGAATAGAAGCCACGATAAGGATTTTTTAGCTCTTGGAGGGAATAGCTTCTCGGCAATGACAACCACTTGAATTTAATTTTCTTCATAGGATACCCTCTATTTTTGTAATCCCCTCTTAATTCGAATAATGGTATTCCAAATACAAAGAGGCATTGTCAGCATGTAAAGCAATGGTTTTAATAATCCGGTATGCATACTGGTTCCTTCCCTTCTTTCGTGCATGACTGCAGGTACTTCGCATACATTGTAACCTAAGAGCAACATTTGAATGATCATGTTGGCATCCGGATAATGATAGTCAAAATGACTAAATCGTGAGTAGTAGGAAAAGGCCTCTTTATTCAATCCCTGTAAACCTGAAGTAGGGTCGGTGACTATTTTTCCGGTGCTGCTTTTAATAAGAAATGAAAACCATCTCATGGCTATTTTCTTACTATTCGAGATTTGAAAGGACTTACCGCCTTCTAAAAAGCGGGATCCTACGACAATATCGGGTCTCTTCCCCTCACATCCCCTCGTTAGAAGAGCCTCATAGAGCTTGAGGATATTTTCTACATCGTGTTGTCCATCCGCATCCAGTTGGATGACATATTCATAACCTTGTCTGAGGGCATATTTATACCCTGTCTGCAAGGAAGAACCGTAGCCTATGTTAAAAATATTGGATATCATTAAAAGACCATAGGAATGCACAATCTCTCGGGTATCATCTTTAGAGGCATCATTTATCACTAAAATATCTCCGATTTCCCTGAACCTCTCTTCAGATAGCTTGTCTAATAAAGTCGGAAGATTTTTTCCCTCATTATAAGCCGGTATAATAATCAGTACTTTTTTCCTTTCCATCGTGCACCTCTTTTTTCAGCTTCATATTCTCTTCATTGAGCAAAGAGACCTGGATTGCCAATTCTTGAATTTTATCATTTAAATCAGCGCCAACCTTATAAGTATGAAAAATGCCATAGGTCATCATCATAATAAAGATAGCAAAGATGATAGAAGGCGCATAGTTCACGGAAAATACATCCGCAATGAAATAGACACTATTCGGGAAAAGGCCAAAACCTATAATAACCAAGCTCATCCCTATCCAAAATAAACTTTGCCTTTCCGTGATTTTTCTTTTTATATTGGCTTCTCTGACAAAGATTAAAAGGATAAAACCTCCGATACATACGAGTATCCGTAATAAAATGGACATTATCTCACCTCACATTGTAAATTTTCAGCGCTAGTACCTTATTTTAAGCATCATAATTGATTTCTATTATATACTAAGGCGCTGGGGATTTCCTGATAAACATTTTTTAAAATATCATCCCTACAGAAAACCAAGGTATGATAGTTATTAGAAATCCATCGCAGTCTAAAAAAAGCAAAAGTAAAAGCACTTAATGCACCTATTACAAAACCGAGTCCATACCATATGGGATTCCAATTGGATGTCCATAAAGTTGCTAAAAATGTAATCACTACAAATAACATTCCACTCATCACCGCACCCTTTGAATCTTCGAAGTAGTATAAAAAAATGAGCTCGGAATAAAACAAAATAGAAATGTAATAAGCTATGATTAACAAAGGATAAATATCCATGATGAGTCCTGAAAAGCCCATTCTCGGGAATAAAAGTATAGCTATAAAAAATAAGATGACCGATATAATAAATTGCAGGCTGGCAAGAGTAAATATTTGGGAAGCAAGCCCATCAAACATTCTTCCTTCATAGTTCTTGATGGTCTTTAATTTCCCCCCCAAAACAGCCTCATTATAGTTTTTATACTTGTCTTTAAATTGCATTTCCAATCGGGTTATAAATAGAACAGTCGCTGTAACATTTGTAAACATAGCTAAAAAGGAGGCCATGTCATAGGTTTCATTGCTCACATAAGTACTATAAACAACCAAATTCCAGGGTTTTGTCCAAAATATAAAATTATGAATAAAAAGTCCCAGAGTATAGAAAAAATTAGAAAGCATTTGTCTCCAATATTTTCTGAAATAAGCAAACACTTCTTTGTACCTGTGACTGTTATCCGGGAAGAACCTCAAAACATTGGAAATTCCTAGTGCCGCAATAATAAAAAATCCTATTGAAAGGGATAACAGCATACTATAGGTTAATGAAATATCCAATACAAACCTGAATAATACAGATAAAAGAAAGGCTATCGTCATACCAATGAAGAAATAGATGGACAATTGTTTATACTGTTTTAATGTAAGATTATGGAGCATGCTTGAAAATGTTAAGGTCATCCCTAAAAAAGCCATATAGGATGTAAAAACATAGTAGGGAGAAATATTCCCTATAAGAATGGCATAGCAATAAAAAGGTATGGCTATGCATGAAGCGCATGTCAAGATGAGAACTGTACCTACATAAATGCTTGGCCTTATATCTTCATAATGTTCCAAAAATATTTTATCCGCCTGATATTTAGATATAACTGTCGTAAAAAGAGAAAAAACTAACAATGAAAAAATAAAAATATAAAGAATACTGCTGGAAAAGAGCTGTCTCTCTGTATAGCTGATAGTTTGAAATCCTAAAACCTTATACATAGCCAGCAAGGTAAATATGACGACTAACATGGGCATAATTGTATAAACAATACTAAAACCTATACCATAGAAAGATGTTATTAAAGTATTTTTATTAAATATTTTATTTAATTGTATGCCTATACCAGCCATAATCAACCACCTTCTACTGCCTTTTCTTTTCGACCTAATGTGTTATAAATATCTTCATAATCCTCTATTAATCGTGTTTCATTATAATATTTGAGAAACCTTTTGTAGCCATTTTCACCCATTTCTTCTCTTAATTCTTTATTGTTGGCCAAGGTTAAAATAGCCTTGGAAATCTCAGGCACATTCATGATGGATGTCACAATGCCTGCATCCTGAAATTCATCCTCTTCACCATGTATGAGCCCATAGCAATTACCTACATTGGTTGCAATACTTGGTTTTTTGGCTGCAAAACCTTCCAAAATCGTTAAGGGTTGACCTTCACTTATACTGGTTAATATCAACATATCCATTTTTCCAATATAATCTGCCGTATTAATTTTACCTAAAAAATAAATATCCTTTACATTTAAATATTCTACTAATTCATAGCATTCATTGGCGTATTCCTTATCCTCGTCATCGGGCCCCATAATCCATAATTTTAAGAGGGGTTGTTCTTTATGGGCATAGAAGAAAGCTGTTATCATGGTTTTGATGTCCTTTATAGGTGTCAAGCGGACTATAGCACCGAGATTGATAAAAGGATCCCCTTCATTTTTCATAGGTATGTTTTTAAATTTATCAATATTGATGCCATTGGGAATAACCCTTGTCTTTTCTGCGGGGCAACCTAATTCTAATTGCAATAATCGTGATTCATTAAAAAGGGCTGTTACAATATCTGCATACATATAAGCACCCTGTGACATTTTTTTAAATTGTTCAATCCAAATATTTTTATAAATTCCCTTTATCCATTTGGCTTTGATAATTTCCTGTTCCCGTTCCCTTGTATAGATGCCATGTTCGGAAATAAGCAATTTGGATCCCCCATGAATAGCTACTGCCTTACTCCCAATTATACCCGCATACCCGGTAGAAACACAATGGTAGATATCCGCCTTGGGGGGATTAAATTTAAGGGCGAATATTAAGGGTAAATAGATGGATCTTAAGGTCCATAAGAAATCTGAAAAATGTATTTCAGGAAACCTTAAATTGTAATAATCCATAGCGGTATTTAAGAACTCTTCACCCATAAGGAATTTATTGATCGACAAGTTGTCCTTGCTAAAAATTTGGAATACCTCTTTCCATTGGACATCTTCTCCTACAAGCAGGCTTTTTAGGGCATCTCTCTCTTTTGTGTTTAATCGTAACTTTTTTCTGGATTTAAAGTTCTTCCCTACCCAATCAAAATCCTGAAGATAGATTTCATAGATCTTTGTCAGGTTCTCAGGAAATTCATAAACAAATTTTCCGCGAAGTGTCCTATCGGTGATGATGGCGATAATATTAAATTCAATACCGGGAAAAGAAGCAATAAGCTGATGAACCCAGCTTGAAACCCCTCCCACAACATAGGGGTAAGAGCCCTCTACTATCATACAAACCTTCATAAAATCCCCCTTATAGGCTAATTCAATGGAATCACCCTATCATTTTTAGGTTGATCAAGTATTGACCGATCCTTAAAGTGAATAACAACATTTTCATCATTTGCTTTTATTAAGTAATAATCCTTGCTTATTTGTTTTATCTCACCATTTTCAATTTTCTCAATGGATTTATCATAAATAGAAAATATAAAAAAAGCCTTTTCGTCAAAATTTTTAATGGATAAATTTAAATGGTCATCCTGAACTTCATAAGTATAATCCAGTTTCAAAAACCGCCTGACCCTTCTTTCCAGTTCATTGATGGAAACAAAATCAAAAACCGCGAAATCATTAAAATACGTCTTCCCTTTGGACCAATCCAGACTCAGATTATGCCATTGGATGGATGGTGTTTCCGGATAGTAGACCTGGGATAAATCCACACTTACATTGCACATACCCAAGGCATTTTCAATAGAAAGCATCCTTAGATCATCAAGGGTCTCATGTTTATATCCGTTTTTATTGAAGCCTATGGACAGAATATCTTCATCTAAAAAATACAGAAGATTTTCATCGGGATTATAATCCGATAGGACAAGGGATAGGTCCTTTAAAAGATGATCATCCGCAATTTTATAGAATTCTTCTTTGGAAAACCCGCCTAAGTATAGGTTATTAAAGGAGTAATCCGGTAAATATTGATTGTAAAAGAGCCTATTAATGGCTAACAATCTATAGATACTTTCATGGGATTGCTGACTAAAAGAAAGACCGATATTGCCCGAAAGTTTATTGATTTGACGGATATAAAAATCGATATCCCCGCCGTCATACCTGATTTTAGAGTAGTCTAATTGGGGAGAAAAAAAGAAATTATTCGAATCTCCGTAGTGATTTAAAATTTTTACGATATTGGGAAACAACAAATTTCGAGTCAATGCTTTTGTATCCCTTGCATAGATATTTTTCATTTCATCCTCTTGTTCATAAGAAAAATAGGGATAGTTCAACAGGGATATGGTCTGGGCATTGACAATGGGGTAAAGATGGAACTCCTTTTCCCTTGTATTAAAACCGGTTAAAATCCCTAATAAAGAGGACTCCATAAATATATCGCTGTTGATAATAAAGACAAAAGAATTGTGGGTCCTCGTCTTCCATAAAAGTGGTGGTAAGTCTATATTTTCTATAGAAAGTTCCTCTTGATTTTCTAATATACCTACAGAGTATATCTCGTATCCCGGCAATAAAGAATAGTAGGGTACTATCAGTTCAGTATCATCTTCATCACCAAAATAATCACCTTTCCCATAGCTTCGGCCATAGCCTATTAAAAAGTCCGGATATATTTTGAAACCATCAATGGGGTAATCATTTTCAACAGCAGAATCAATACCAAAAAAATTTGCTATCGCATCGGATGAATCAATGAAATCATAGTCAGGAAGCTTTGTAAAGAACATGGTTATTCCAAAATGAGAATATTCTGTTAAGCGTTCCATATCATAGTCTATTTCACCCAGGATAAGAATATCAAAATCTTTCATGATATCAAGGCTTGGAAGGCTATCAAATACTTTGTATGCATATTTATTGTAGACACAAAATTCTGTCAATGGCCGCGTAAAGCTGTCGAGTTGATTAACGATAGCTACGGCTGTTTTCCCTTCGATTAAGGGACTTCCATATTGCATATCCAGATACTTTTCATCAATCGTTTCATGACGGCGAATGTCTATTTTTTCATTTTGAAGATTATAATGTTTGCTCAAATATTGCCCATAATGGGGTAGCAAAAACATGATAAACATGATCAGCAATAAAAGTAAAATTGAAAAATAGATACGTTTGGAAAGCATAAATCGCTATCCTCCTTGAAAAGTTTAATGATATAAACGGAAGAGATTCAATACCTCTTCATCGACAATAATATCGGATTTTTTTAATCTGTTGAGGGTATCCAAAAAAGCTGCACTGTTTTTTTGGGCAAAATAGAGATGGAGGTTAGCCTTGTAGGTCTCCAGGGTGTCCCCCCTATAACGATTAGCCCGCATCATCCACTTGTATGCATTATCATAATCCTCTATACCAATGTACAAATCTATTATTTTTAGGTAATGCTCCCCTGTTAGATACCAGAGATTTTTTTCGTACAATGTATTTGTAACTTCACCCAGTATGCTGATGAAGGTTTGTTCTTCCAACCGGGACATTATCTTTATACTCAATACTTCGTGAATATAGTTAAAAACTTCTAAATTGAGTTCAACATTTTCAGGATTTTTTTTAAGTTTCTCCATATATTTTTGTATGCTGCTTTTGGCTGTGGACAAGGTATCTGTTATTAAGGAGGCTACATAATGGGATGATTCAGAATCATCGCTGTTGATTGCAGGAAAAAGACTTGAAATTGTCTGCTTTTCACTTTTTGCCATGGAATCAAGGAGGAGTTTTCGAAGGCTTCTTTTATCGGATACGGCCATGGCATCCTCAATAGGCACAAAGTTCAATTCAACATTGACATCCGGGGGTATAACAATCTCTTCTCTGTCTTGAAAAAAACTGATATCACTTTTGTCTGCCTCCCTGCTTTTTCTGAAATAGTACATGATTTGACTCACCAGAAGATAGAGGATTCCTATCAAGGGTGCTGTCAAGATAAACCAGGCTGCTAAAAAAGTTGTTGCCCTTTTCCCTTTTTGCTTAAAGATTCCAATGATAAAAAATAAAACAGCTAAGCAAGAATTCAGTATTAAAATTAACAAAATAA
>CAYSBC010000060.1:0-9811 GCA_964429195.1 uncultured Eubacteriales bacterium
ACGGGGAGTAAATATGGGATAAAGGAGCAAAATTTCAACTAGTGTGTGGAATAAATGAATAAACATACATTGTTTCGTGTATATTGTGTGAATATACTGCATAACCGCTTCGATTTTGCAATAAAACCACACATTAGTTGAAATTTTGCTCTCCATAGACTCCGGTGGAAATATCTACGCCTACGAAAACTTTGCCACTATTAATGCATTGGGTTTTTGCTCACTATTAGTGCTGCTTTAATTATTGCTGAACGTATATCCACATCTGTTTGTAGTTTGAAGATGTTGACTTTAGAATATAATTCTCCTTTATTGGTTACTATGTATTTTGTTGGCAAATTGTTTAGAGCTATTGCAGCTATATCTAATCTGCATTTGTGACAATTGCATACCTCCATACTTTTCATTATTTCATCAATTACATCTAAGACTACATTTTCCATAAAATTTCTAAGAATAGTTTGGTCCATATCGATACCCCTTAATTTTATAATTATCGCTTCTTATTATATCATGAATTCGAAGAATTCTTGATATAATCTGCCATGTGCCACTTCCGAATATGCGGTAGAGGATTATATCATATTCAGCCATATAATCAGTAAGCTAACTAAAATTCGTATGGCTATGCTATAATATATGAAAGAAGTCGGCTAAGGTCAGTTAGGGCATTCGTGATAGAAAGAGGAACAAATGAATAGATTACGATATGCGAATTTTATAGAAGAGTCAAAGGAGTAGGAATATGCGATTATTTATAGCGATAAATTTTATGAATGAAGTCAAAAGTCAAGTTAAAGAGATTATTAATAAAGTTAGGGCAAATTCAACCCAAGGAAAGTTTGTAAATGAAGAACACATGCATCTAACAGTAGAATTTTTAGGAGAAATATCTCATACTAAGGTAGAACTAATTAAGAATGTAATGGATGAGCTAGAATATGAACCATTTACATTGAAGTTAAATGAAATAGGATCCTTTAAAAGACGTGAGGGTAATACCTATTGGTTAGGAATAGAAAGGCATGATACTCTGCTTCATATACATGATGATTTACAACAAAAGTTAATAAACGAGGGGTTTGAACTAGAAAATAGAGAATATAAGCCTCATTTAACTATAGGCAGAAAGGTTAAGCTAAAAGATGCATTCGATCCTGAGGCTTTAAATAGTATCATAGGAAAAATCGGGATATATGTAGATAAAGTAGATTTAATGAAGTCTGAACATATAGATGGAAAGCTGATACATACAGTTCTATATTCGAGAGAATAACACAGGTCCTTTTAAAGAATCTGTGTTATATTTTTTGATTTTTTTCTACCGGATTAACCCAAAGAATAGTCTGCATGGCACCATTAAATTTTTTATTGAGACTCATGGAAATGTTATTTTAAAAGTTGTATAATTTTAACATAATAATAGCCATTTTATCCCACGTCTTATAATTATCTTGTATATAAAGGAGGTCATGAAACCAATTTATAATTAATTCATTTAATGAATAGAATATACGACGAATATTTATTTTTCATCCAAAAAAGAGATATTGGCTACACGGAAAATGGTTTATGCAATAGTGTCTCCGAAAGTCCTGCAAAGAACGTATGTTTTATAGGTTAAACTACTCCGATAAAATATTGATTCAATAAAATCTAAAAGTGATGAATAGGAGTTGAAAAGAAATGTTCAAAATGCAAAAAATCAAAAGGACTTGGGCACTTATTCTTATCATGGTTTTTACAGTTGTGCAGTTGCCTGTGGAAGCGCTGGCAGCAGAGGATATGCATTCCGTGGAAGCAATGTCTCAAGATATGGGCTTAACACTTTCAGAGTGCAACGAAAATATGAAAAAAATTGACAGTGGTTTTAACTTTACACTGGCGCTTCAGACTAATGGAATAGTGATTGCCTGGGGAGATAATTCCTTCGGTCAGTGTAATGTTCCGACTAATTTGGGGCAGGTTAAGGCAGTTTCGGCAGGAGCGTATCATTCTCTTGCACTTAAGATAGATGGCACAGTCGCTGCCTGGGGTATGGAAGATTTCGGACAATGTGATGTTCCAATTGGATTAAGTGATATCACTGCAATCTCTGCGGGCGGCTCCCATAGCCTTGCCTTAAAAAGCGACGGAACGGTTGTCGCATGGGGCTTTAATGAAAATGGCCAATGCACGATTCCGGACGAACTTAAGGATTCGGCTACGGCTAATGTCATTGCAGTCGCAGCGGGTTCCAACCATTCATTGGCGCTAAGAGCTGATGGAACGGTAGTTGCGTGGGGAAATAATGCATGGGGTGAATTGGATATTCCCGCTGAGCTTACAGATGCAAGTACCGCCAATGTTACGGCAATCGCTGCTCCTTGGGGACACAATCTGGCAATCCGAGAGGATGGAACGGTCATTGCTTGGGGAAATAACAGGCTTGGACAGACAGATGTTCCGATAGATCTGACTACTACAGCAACAGCTGTTGCCATAGCGGGATCCTATGCCAACTCCATGGCGCTCCTTTCTGATGGTACGGTTGTTTCTTGGGGTGGAGATGATTTTGGAAATTATTTTAAAGGTAGTTTTACACCGCCGGAGGACTTATCCAATGTAATCGCCATATCATCCGAATCCGAAGGCTGCGTAGCTTTAAAGGCCGATTATTCTCTTGTGTCCTGGGGAACTACAGGTGTACCCGAAGGAGCAAGCCTTATTCCAAAACCGGAAATCCTTTACGGGGAATTGGACCATAGCAACAACTATGTGGATGTGTTCTTTAATATGGGAGTGTTTGCAGCAGGAATGGAACCCCTGAATCTATCCTGCTTTAGCCTTGTATTCAACAGCAACGGCGGCGATGTTTCCTCTGCAGTTCTAATGGATTTAAAGAATCCCGACGGTACAGAATTACAAGGCGGGGAGAATAGAATCAGGTTTTTTATGGAATTAAACGGTGAACCCACAGGTCAAGAGACCTTTGAAATAAAACCATCAGGGTCATTATCTGTCTTTAATATGGATAACGAACCCATGTCTATAAATAAAACTACCGGGCCAATCCAATTGAACAGCACTGTTCAAATTTTTTTATCTTTAAGCTTAGCTCCGGATAACAGCTATGCTGATGTGACATTCAATGAAGGAGTGTACGGCAACAGCGAACACTCAGAGCCTGTCACGGCGGAAGATTTTATTCTTGCCTTTGTGCAGAACGACGGCAGTGCAACCGGTGCGTCCATTCACAGTGTGACACGTGATGACGGTTCTGACCTTGAGGGCGGTGAAACAAAGCTTCGATTCCATTTAGATATAACAGGTTCCCCCAGCGGTGATGAAACGATTGAAATTCGGGCTAACGCTGAATCGGTATATTCAACCAGAGGAATTGCAATGTCACCTTATCGGACAACACATTCTGCGAATCTGAGTACGCCAAAACCAGGGCTTGTTTCGTACAGTTTGGCATCGGATAACAGCTATGTGGATGTTACTTTCAATACAGGTGTCTATGGCAGAATGGATTTGGATTTGGATGGCAAACCATACGGTGAAGGTCCGGCTAATTGGGGGAACATTATACTTTTTTCTTATCAATCAGGCAATGATGTGGTCAGTGCTACCAAGATGGCTGATAACACTGTTGAGGAAAGTGCATCGGAGCTTCAAGGGGGAGAGAAAACAATACGGCTATTCCTTAATGCCGATGACATCCCTACTGGACAAGAGAAGCTCATATTACGTATACGATACGTATGGGGTGCCGATGGAAGTGGCTATGGCATAGAATTTGATGACGCAGCTGAAATCAGCATTATGACCAATGCAATGGCCCCTGGCTTTGCCCAGCCAACTTCGGCAACTCTTGAACAAAATAACCGTTATGTGGATATTTTCTTCGACTCCGGCATATATGGAGCAGATGATGGCATAACGCCCCTCTCGGCTTCCAGCCTGATGTTGGTCTACAATAAAAACAATGGTCTTACAGAAAATGTTACGATAAAATCCGTTAAACAAAATGATAGTTCTGATGAAACTAAAGGATCCCCTCTTGTCGGTGGTGAGAAGGTCGTACGGGTATTCTTAAGCCTATCCAATCCGGCTCAGGGCGGTGAGGAAACCATAGAAATTAAGCCGGCTAATGGGAGTGCTGTTTTCAATGAAAAAGGAAGGGCTATGGAAGCAGGCAAAACCACAAAGCCCATTCCACTTGTTGCATCAAAGCTTGATATTCTGTCAGTACGATTGGCAGGGAACAACAGCTATATAGATATAAACTTCAATTTTGGTGTGTATGGCGACGTCAATCACAATACCCCCGTAACAACAGAGCACTTCGGAATTGATTTAATAAATTATGGCGGACCGTCAATATTTACAATTTCCTCAGTGGGCAAAACTGACAGCGAAATTGAGGCGCAGGCTTCACTCTTAACGGGCGGAGAGAGTAATCTGCGGCTTTTCTTAAATCTGTCAGGTCTTCTCGACGGCACAGAAAAGCTAAGAATCTTCCCAGGGGCAAAATCTATTTATGATCTCTCAGGCAATAAAATGCTGGATCTCGTATTTCCTTCATCCCCGGATATGATGCCGACCAGCGTACCAGGGATTGTTTCTGCTACCCTCGCACAGGACAACAGCTATCTTGATGTTTATTTTAACGTGGGGATATATGGCGACAGCAGTCATACATTGCCTGCCCAGCTTTTAAATTTCTCCCTTGATTTTGTGCAAAACGGGGGAAACGCTACGGGTGTTACTCTTCGGGCGGTTAAGAAAAATGACAATGACAATGAGGTACAAGCATCATCCCCGGACGGCGGCGAAACAGTCTTACGCTTTTTCTTAGAAATTGCCGGTTCAACCACGGGAGAAGAAACCATAGAATTGAAGCCTAAAGTAGGAAACCTACCCTACAGTAATTCGGGTAATCCCATGCCTACAGACCAGACTACCAAAGCTATTCGGCTGATTGCCCCTGCTCCTGAAATCATATCCGCACAATTGGCGCCGGATGACAGCTATGTGGACGTTACCTTTAGTTTGGGTGTTTACGGTAATGCATCGGGTAGTCCGGTTTGCGGTGTTTACAAGGAGGCTTTCAAGGTAGAGCTGAACAAAAACAACGGTGATGCTGAGGCAGTATCTGTTATATCCGTGAAAACAGCAACAACAACTAATGCCGGGGACCCCGGAGCCAATCCGGAGGGAAACGATAGAACGGTTCGTATATTCCTTGGATTTAAAGACGGGATAAAGCCGGGCGGCGATGAAACCATAGAAATCATGCCTTCCGATCATGCTGATTACAAGATATATTCTTTATCGGGAATTCCTATGGAGAATACGGAAACCACCGGTATCATTCAACTGATTCCTTATCCTAAAATCGTTTCGGGGGAGGTTTGCGACGATAATAGCTACATTGATATAACCTTCAGTACCGGCGTATATGGAAAGAACCAGGCTTCTGAATGGACAGAGGTTTCCAAAGACAGTCTTCTATTATATTTTGATCGCAGCGCGCAAGGAAGCATGCTGAGAGCAGAAATAAAATCGATAAAAAAACCTGATAATGGGCAGGAAGCTTTGGCATCCGCCCTTTCAGGCGGAGAAAAGACTATCAGGGTGTTCTTAAACACCCTAGGTGCAGCAAATGGCAATGAAAAAATCGCTGTCAACCCTATAGACGATAAATCTCTATTTAATGGGGATGGGTTGGCTATTTCCTCCTTCGACAATACTAAAAGAATGCAGCCGATCAATCTTAGGGAGAGCATATATCCGCAGTTTACCGGAGCTGTTATCGCTGAAGACAACAGCTACATGGACGTGACTTTTAACATAGGTGTATACGGAGCTGCCGATGGAAAGACGCCTATTACTCTCTTAAATTTATTATTCCGGTCAAACACCAGTGTGCTTATATCTTCAGTGAAGCGTACGGACAGTGAGGATGAAAGCCAGGCATCTGCCCTTATCGGCGGGGAAAAGACCCTTCGTATTTTCTTTGAGAATGGGCCTATTACTCCTGACGAAACTCATTACATTGAGGTAGAATCTGCCGCTCACGTTGCAAGACCGGGCGTATATAGTATTACAGGGAATCCAATGGCCCTCAGTCAGACGACGCAGCCTATATACTTCCATGACCTTCCTATAAGGATGACGGCTACACAGTTGGCACAGGACAACAGCTACATCGATATTGAATTCAATAAAGGGATCTATGGTGATAAGGCTCATTCAAAAGGGGTTGAAGCCGCCGGCTTTTTATTAAGTTATTGGAACCGGAGCCAAAGCGTCACAGCCATTTCCATCCAATCGGTTAAAATCCCAGATCATGCAATCGAGAATATGGCTTCCTTGCCTCAAGGCGGGGAAACTCGGTTACGATTTTTCCTCAATATTGATGGGAAGCCCATAGGGGGCGAAACAATCAGAATAACTCCAATGGCTGATAATATATTTGACCAACAAGGATACTCGGTGATCCGAAGCACTGATGCAATAGATGTCCCAATCCACGCTTCATCACCGGAGATACTGTCTTCTATCTTGTCAGAAGATGCCCGATTCATGGATATTACCTTTAGTACCGGTATTTACGGCGATTTTAGTCACACAGAGCCGGTTACCAAAAATAGCTTTAAGCTCTTGCTTGAATGTTCCGACCTATCTCAGAGTGTGACAGTCACATCTGTGAAAAAGGAGGACAGTTCCGATGAGTCGGCCGCACTGGCCCTTACGGGCGGGGAAAAAACAATACGGCTGTTTTTGGCATGGGGTAAAGCACCTGACCTGGAGACAACCATTGAAATAAAACCCTTCAACGGACAGTCGATTTTTGCTTCATCGGGAAATGCTGCAAGTGAAACACAAACCACCGGTAAACTCCCGGTAAAATCATATTATCCTACAATCATCTCTTCACAAATGGCTGAGGACAACAGTTATATCGACGTGACATTCAATACAGAGATATTCGGAACTTATGAAAATAGTATAGCTTTTGGTCCGGTCAATAATGCTAACTTTACCCTATCCCTGGACGGGGCGAATTTCACGCTAAAAAGCTGGGCTATCAGAAAAAATAACGGCAAGGATATGCTGGCCGCTTCACCTCTTTCCGGAGGGGAGAAAACTTTGAGGTTCTTCCTTGAATTGGAAGGTACTCCTCTTGGAGGAGAGACAATCGGCATAGCTGATGCCGCTTCCATATTTTCAAAATACGGAACAGCCTCCCAAGGAGGAAAAAGCTCGTGCAGCGCCCAATTCGTTGTACCAATGCCTCGTATTTTATCCGTTTCTGCCGCAAAAGCCAGTGGAACCTATCAATATATGGATGTGACATTTAATACAGGCGTATACGGTAATAAGGAGCATACTCTGCCTGTCCAAAGACACCACTTAGAACCTGTTTTTGTAAAAAACGGGGGTAACGCCGGTGAAGCATACATAGCACTTTTGGCTCGGCCCGACAATAGCTCCATAGATCTGGCTTCTCCTCTTATTGGAGGCGAGAAGACTATCCGAGTTTTCATTTATACCGGAGGTATCGCTGCCAGCGGTGTAGAAACTGTTGAACTCAAAGTATTAGTATATAAAGATGACCCGGATTACGGTACCATCTACAATATTATTGGGACACCTATCAATGAAAATCAGACCACCCATGCCGTCAGACTGGCGGATTGTGTACCGCGTGTAGTCTCGGCAAAAATGGGGACAGAAAACAAGTTCATAGATATTACATACAATATGGATGTAATGGGATTAACTTCTGCTGCCCCCCTTTATGGTGATTATTTTACCCTTGATTTCAAGAAAAATGGTGGTACTGCCTCCAATGTAACCATTCATTCCGTCCGTGAGAAAAGAGATGACTTGAAGGTCATCAGAGTTTTTTTGAATATAGACGGAGTTCCAAGCGGGCATGAGACTATTGAAATCAGACCCGCACAGAACAGAATCTATACTGCAAATGGTTTTACCCTTCCAACAAGCAGTGGAACCGGCATGGTGAACTTGGCGTCAGTCTTTCCGGCATCGTGGATATCACCTGAAGGTGGTTCCGCAGAGCCCTTTGGGTGGATGACGGATACCTATATAAGTGCGGGAGGCAAGGGGTTTGCACCGGTGTTAAGAAATGATGGAACGGTTATAGACTCCTATAGCGGCACAGCCTTTGACCTAAAGAACGTCATGGCCGTATCCGCATTCAACGATTCCGGCATTGCCCTGCATAGGGATGGCAGCCTCACAGCTTTTGGACCGCAAAAGGTCACAATACCAGCGAACTTACCTGCAGTGAAGGCGGTAGATATGGGTCCGACCAAAACCCATGTACTGTTTGGCGATGGTACGGTGGGCCGTTTTTCAGCGACCGGAGGTCAGTTGGAAAAACCCTATTCCACTTTATTACCTGTCATCGCCATTTCAACCGGTCAAAATCATCTGTTTGTAGTGTATGAGAATGGTAGTTCGGGGATATTTGAAGGTAATTCCTCTCAACAATTTAGCGTCTTCTCGGAAATCCAGCTTAAAGCTATAGCTACAGGGGGGGACTCTTCTGTGGCATTGACTGAAGACGGCAGGATGATTGTCTGGAACGGAACTCAGTATAGATATATCGGTCCAAATGATACAGGCTCAATTTCAGCGAGCAGCACAGGGTGTATGTTGCTGAATACCAGTGGGATGATGTGGCTTTATGACCTAGAAGCTAACCCTATTCCGTTGCCCGATGGGGTAAAAGCTCTTAAAGATATTATAGCTATTTCCGCAGGGGAGAACCTGTATTCCGTAATCAGGAAAAATGGAGAGGTCATAACATGGAGTTTTCCCGATAATCTAGAAAAACGTACTCATATCTATGTCAACACTATCAAGGGAAGTCTATCCGATAAAAATGCCTATGTGGATATTGAACTTCAGAATACTGATCCAGATAAATCGGCATCCTTTACAGGCTTTAGCGGGCAGCCCGTTGGCAAGGAAGACCTAAAAGTGAATTATCTCGACAGAAGTCCTTTCGTTACGAGTGTAAGTATTGCTTCCATCGGAAATCCTAACGGCGGTCCTGTACAATACGGGGATAAAAAGATAAGGGTTTTCCTGGATATTCATGGTATACCGGATGGCACAGAGGTTATAGAGATAAAACCGGCTTCAAGCTATTCTGTATCGATCAAGGAAGGGGGCATCCTCCTCGCCAACCAAAGCAGCAATCAGATAAAACTCTCGGAAATAGCAGAACAGAAGAGCATCAGCCTTGGGAACAGGATTTCCGCAGGATGGGAGCATGGTCTGGCAATCAAGGAAGACGGTAGAGTCATGTCCTGGGGAGGAAATGAGTACGGACAAACCAGCTTGCCGGAGGATTTGTATACTGCTAAGCAGGTATCTGCCGGTTATCATCATTCCGTGGCACTAAAAAGCGACGGTACGGTAATCAGCTGGGGGGACAATTATTACGGGCAGTGCAATACACCTTATGGACTTCAAAATATAAAACAAATAGCTGCAGGCGGATACCATACTCTTGCTGTGGACTATGAGGGCAGAGTCTACGCCTGGGGCGATAATTTTTACAATCAGTGTCAGATTCCGAGAGGACTGACGGATGTGCTTTGGGTTGCGGCGGGTGGACATCATTCCCTTGCCCTTAAGAAGGACGGTTCCATTATTGCCTGGGGTGATAATTACTTCAAACAATATGATGAGTTGCCGACCCTCACCCCTGCTCCGGTCTCTTTATATCATTTTCCTATGGGGGCCCTTATGGACGGAGGAGAAGACTTTTCTGCAATACTGG
>CAYSBC010000061.1:0-9807 GCA_964429195.1 uncultured Eubacteriales bacterium
GGGTAGACAAATGATTTTACGATTAATGTTAAATTAACGATTAACATAGGGATCAATAATATGCAGATAATAATTACGATTGTTTTAATAATCCTATCTCGTAAGGATTTTTCTTGGACCTGTTCATTCATTCATAAATTCCCCCTCACAACTGGTACTGAACAAAAATCCGGCCACAATAAAGCGGCCGGACAATCATTGCTGGATTAGCTTTAGACTCCAAACTTTGCGTCATATTGTAGCTCGCCTAATTTGCTGTGCAAATTAATGGCGAACTCATACAAGGAAATCACAAATCTTTGATTTGTAGATTTCTACTGTTACTTTCACCTATTTTGCCAATAAAATAATATACTGATTTACTCAATTATCCACTTATTTTTCTTAAAAGTCAATTGATATTTTACATAAAACAATATTTTTAAACCATTATTTAATTAATTTATACCCTATTATATATTAAAATAGCTATATTGGTGCTTATACGACTGCTTTTCTTTCTAAACGTAATTTATCTGAAATTATAGCTATAAATTCGCTATTAGTAGGTTTTCCTTTGTTGTTTTGTACTGTATATCCGAATAATGCATCAATTGTATCGACTTTTCCTCTGTTCCATGCTACTTCAATAGCATGACGTATGGCACGTTCTACACGACTAGGAGTTGTATTGTATGTTTTGGCTATGGAAGGATATAATTCTTTTGTGATACCGCTTAGAAGTTCAATATTATTGACTACCATGATAATACCTTCTCTTAAATATTGATACCCTTTTATATGAGCAGGAACACCTATTTCATGAATTATGTTCGTAATATCCGTTTCTAGATCAGATTTTACACTTTTGTTATTTGACTTAAATAGATTTTTAGAAACCGCTTTTGTTTTTAAATTATTTTCATTATTAAGATTTCCTGATAATTGGTATATTCTTTTTGTTAATGTGTCGAAATCAAATGGCTTAATAATGTAATAATCAGCTCCCATATTGATGGCCCGATTTGTTATATATTCTTGACCCACTGCTGAAAGAATAATGACCTTTGGATTAAAATCTAAATCCATAATTGCAAGTCTTTCTAGGACTCCTAGTCCATCAAGATGAGGCATAATAATATCTAAAATAATGACATCCGGGACATTACCAGATATTTTATCAATGGTATCCAAACCATCCTTAGCAGTCCAGATAACTTCAATATCATCTTGCTCCGTTAAAAATTCTTTTAAAATTTCACAAAAATCATTATTGTCATCTGCAATGCCAACCTTTATTTTCCTCAATGCAAACTCCCCCTTAGCTTTCATTTTACTATTTATTATGTTATTTATTCGACATTCTGTTAAATTTATCCTTCCTGAAATATTATAATATTTCATATTATTTCGAATATATCGTATTACTGTCTTTATCCTTGAATTAATATATTTTTCTTACAAAATGAAAGGTTTTTTTATCTTGATCCTGCCGCATGAAGCATCCATTCGATGAAGAGACCATATCCTTTACTTGGATCATTCACAAATACATGGGTTACGGCTCCTACGAGTTTTCCATCTTGAATAATGGGACTTCCGCTCATTCCCTGAACAATACCACCACTTTTTTGAAGCAATCTTTTATCTGTAACTCTTATGACCATACTTTTTGTATCAGGAGATGACTGATAATTGATTTTTTCAATTAAAATTTCAAATTTTTCAATCTTGTTGTCTTCAAGTGTTGTCAATATATAGGCAGGACCTTTTTTGATATCTTTTTGGTAACCAATGTCTAAAGGTTGATGATTGACATGATTGAATGCCTCGGTGGAATACATGTCACCAAATATACCGAACTCTGTATTGAGATAAAGAAATCCAATAGGCTTATCGGCTTCGTAGAATATTCCTTTTATTTCACCAGGTATGCCTGATTTTCCTTGTTGTACAGATAAAACCTTTGAATTTAATATTTCACCCTTGTCTACATTTAAAAGAATTCCTGTGTCGATATCGGTGATAGCATGTCCTAGAGCACCAAAAGAAGCATTATCTACATTATAATAGGTTAAGGTACCTACTCCTGCTGTCTTATCCCTGACCCAAAGACCAATTCTGTAGGATTGATCTATGCTCGAATAGACGGGATGAACGATGTAGCTATAAATGACATCCTTTCTTTTCACTTTGATGCTTAATTGACTTTGGGAATCATTGATAATGTTTTGCACATGGCTGGAGCTTTGAACCGGAATGCCGTTAATCTCGAGAATAAGGTCACCAATTTGAAGGCCTCCTTCTAAACTTGGATTGATGCTTTGACCATTTTCAGTGACTATTTCTTCCATCCCGACTACTAAAACACCCCTTATATTCATTTTTACACCGATGGATTGACCACCGGGTATCACTTTACACTCGGGAACAACGTTAACTTTTATTTCTTTAACCGGAATCTTACCGAGCAGTGAAACACTAATGGATGTATCACCCAGTTGATTAGATGAGATATCAAAGGAGTTTCCAAAATAATTATTGGAAGATGCAAATTCTAATATTTCATCTTTTTCACTCACTTGGAGAGAAAATGGAAAGTTTATTTTTAAAGATCGGGTTTCATTTTCAAAAATTTGTATGTTTTCAGGTATTTGATATATATTGATTACTAAAGCCATGGAGCTCAAAAGAAAAAGCACCAAGCTTACATAGAATAAATTAATTCTTTTTAATTTTTTGTGCAAATTTACCACTCCTCATTAAAAATTATTTAGAATTAATTTGGTCTATTTTGTTCACTTTATGCTTTGTAAAATACTGCTATGGCGGATAAAGAGGGAAAAATAATTATTTTTTCCCATATCTGCTATTAGATTTTCATTAGTTTTTTAGAAATTTTGACAAATATTAGCTCTCAAAATCTTGAAGCAGCTCATTGACTTCATCCTCGGTGTATTTTTTTATACCCTTCTGAAAGAGCTGCTGATCGACTTCCGCGATTAAATTATAATTGATGGCTGTTTCTTTTTTAGATTCCATGACATTGTTACTGCTATATTTGAAAATGTAGATTCTGCCATTTTCTTCTTTAATCAAATAATAAGATTCATCACCGGGTATAGGATTGGGATCGTCGTTGGCATTTTCAATAACGCCAGATTCGTAAATCTCAATGTATTCTTCATCGATAGCACTTACCACCCAGTTTCTGTAATTGGATTGAATAAAAGCTTCTGCTTCTTCCAATGTCATGTTGATTAAAGAACTTGGTACAGCTATTTCATTGGTTAAGACCTCATTGGTGTGGCTATCATAGCTTTTAAGCCTAATTTTTGTGTACATGCTAATTTTTTGGGCTTTATCATTGTCCCCAATCATGTTTTGAGGATAATTTGCTGATGCTGAACTGTCGGTTCCTTTATTATTCTTGGCTTCATTATCTTCTGTACTTATTTCATTTTGCTCCTTATCTTTATCGGGTGTATTTCTTGAATAAAAATCCTTCATACTATCACTTAGGCTATATCCGTAGATTAAGACAAAAACAAAGGCGACAATGATAATTTTACCCCAAGGACTTTTTCTTTTATCAGTGAACATATTACCACCTCTTAACTTTGTAATAAAACTCTTTCAATTATTCTTTACATATTTTTCTAATTCTATACAAAAAAATAAAACTTTTATACTCGTGTAAAAACATGAGATATGAAAGTTTTATGTGATGGGCTCGTTTTTGTGAATGATAGCTTCTGTCAATAGATGCGAATCTTACTTTTTATTTGGTTGTATTTGCTTTCACCTATTCCGGATACATTCATGATATCCTCGGTTTTTTGAAAAAATCCATTGGCATTCCGATAATCTACTATTTTTTTTGCCGTAGCATCCCCTATTCCGTCTAGGGTTTTTAACTGTTCTATAGTTGCTGTGTTGATGTTGATGGATGTTTGATTGGCTTCAGCCACCTTTTCCTTATCAGGAATATATATTTTCATGCCATCCAATACTTTTTCCGCTAAATTGATGGTGCCGGTATCCGCTTTTTCTGTTAAGCCACCTGCTAATTCTACGACATTAAATATTCTGGAGTTTTCGCTTATTTTCATCACGGAAGGTCTTTCTATTTCTCCAAAAATACTGACATAGACAGCTGTTTCATCTTCCGACAACTCAGCTTCTACTACATGGATAGGACCGGGAGTCAAGGTATCCTTTTCTAAAGCCGGTATAAAGATTTTCTGTTCATCCTTGAGCTGTCCAGCTAAATTAATCATGGATAAATCGGCCTTGCTTGTAAGACCCCCTGCCTTATTAATTGCCTCATAAACCCGACTGGATTTTTTTAATTCCAGTATTTGTGGGTTAATCACTTCTCCTGAAATATCAACGATAAGAACTTCAGGTACAGGATTTTCCGAGTTAACCTGATTTCCGCCGGTTTCATGGTCCATGATGATGGGATCATTGGCATAGTTTTTTACAAAATAATAGACAAAGGATACGGATATCATGATGAGTACGACTGCTAATTTGACGAGGATTTTATGTTTCATCAAGAAATCTCCTTATGGATTAATAATTTTACAAAACACGTAAATATTGTTATTAAATGGTTATTACCTATTTCTCCATAATTCGATAGAACCCTTTATTTATTTGTAAGAAATTGACTTATTTTATTCTTTTTCATCACGAGGTTAATTAATGATTGGGTTTGTGCTCTGCTGTAAGATCATCAAATCCTGTAACTTTTGTGCAATTCAAGAAATTATCCTCGGTTTTCTTTAAAAGATTGATTACAAATTTTGTTCCCCCAATTGTAATGGGTGTTGCCAACACAAAGAAAAGGTTAACATCTTCCTGATCTAACTTCATAAAAGATTTATTCCTATTTAACGCCATATGAGAAATACATTTATCGCAAGATTGCTTTCTTGACCAAAAATCATAACATGTACTTTCCAGAATCTTTCCTGATGGATGTACCACCCATGCTTTATTAAGGATTGGATCAACAATTCTTACTAGGTCAAATATACCAGAGAATATTTCCATAGCATGTGAGAGCTGATTCAGTAACGCACGTAGGATATCTTTTGATTTTGCATCCTCATCAGCCGATTTTAAAATGGAATTTGAAAATTTTGTAGGGGTCATTCCCGTATGTTGCTTAAAGACCTTTGAAAAATAATTGCTGTTGGCAAAGCCAACGCTTAAAGAAAGAGTGGCTAAGCTTATTTTAGATTCAGTAAGCATCTTTTTACTTTTTTCTATACGCACTCTGTTGATAATATCTGTGAAACTTAATCCGGTTTCTTTTTTGATGAGACTAGAAAGATAATATTTGCTGGTACCGGTAACTTGAGCGAGTGATTCCAATGTGATTTCTTCTGCAAAGTGTTTTTCAATGTGTTCCATTGCCAGGCGTATATGCTTTGAATAGCCGTTAATCCGAGCCATAGCAACATATCTTGTAAGAGTTTTCAATGCGGATCTTACGAGGTTGTACATATCATTTATATTATCCGTACTTTCAATCTCCCTGATGATTTGCTTAATGAAATCCCTTGTTTTGTCATAGGGTGCCTGGGCCTCGATTGCAAAAAAGCTGCCCATTGCGCAACCCTCGATGAATCGGTTTTTTATTGAACGTATAATATCTTTTGAGGCGTGTTGATCCATTGGAATATTATCATTGCCAATTAGATCAAAAACATTGAGCAGAGCCTCTGTGTCTCCTGTTGAAATAGCATTTTTAATTTTAAAATATGTAGAATAGCCACCGAATCTATATGGCTGGGAGGGTTTGTGTTGCTGACTAAATATTTTGTCTGGCTGCATGAGCTGATACGAAAGCGGATCCACTTCGCCACCGCACATGACAGGTTTAAAATTAGCTGTTCCAAAGATGTGTTTAATCAACGAATCTAGGGTTCCGCCAATCGGTATAATCCTATCTTGGGAAACTATGGGTGCCCTTAACATGGCGGCTATACACGCGTCGCGTTCTTCGCTGGGCAGTGTAGCATATTTCAATTTTAACTCATCTTTTTTAAGCGTATTTAAGACAACTGGTTGAGTGATGATGGCTCCACCACACTTGCCATCATTATTTAAAACAGAAATATTACAGATGAAATTATGACGCAAGTAATATGTATAGGAGTCTGTAGATTCGTTACTTTCTCCTGTAACGATATTTTTAAGGAAAGCTTCAATTTCTCCCATGCTGAGTCTACAGAAGTCATCATATGTATGCGCTTGAAATTGACATGAGGTTGCGTTCATTTGACTATCAAAATATAATGCCTCAATTTGCGTGATTCTAAAAAACGTTGTTAGTATCCATTTGATTTTTTCTTCGTATTCCATTTCTCCTTATCCCTCTCATTGAATGATCTTAAACTCCATCGTTAACACCCAGAACAAAAATGCCAAACAGCACCCGACCCTTGTCGGCCTATTCATCTACATCTATTCTATCAGACAAGATACAAATAACAACAATATTTTACCATTTTCAGCAATATTTTACATCTCGGCCAAAAGGGTAATGTTAAAAAAAACGAACACAGACCGATAATTAGATTAAAGTTATTCAATATAAATAAGTAGATGACTGTTTACCAACGAGGAGGCTTATCATGGCGCATATCCCACTGTTTTTTTCACTGCTGTTTTTTGCGGCATTCATTATGTACCTGGTTTTCGGCATATATACACTTCAGATAAATTCTAAAGCTGGATTAAACAAAATCTTTTTTGCCATATGTTTATCTTTGTGCCTTTGGTCTTTAGGGTTTTCTGTTGCAACCTTTGCGCAAACCTGGGAAACCTGTTATTTATGGAGAAGAATTTCAGCAATTGGCTGGGGTACGATATACAGCCTTCTGCTTCATTATTTTTTAGTAATGACAACCAATCGATTCTCCCGCAGGACATGGGTATACTGTGTCCTGTTATATTTGCCTGCCGTTATTTCGGTCTATGCTTTCGGAGTATCTGAGGCAATTACTATTAACCAGTACAATTTCATAAAAACTGAGGTTGGCTGGATTAATGTCGCTGTTCAAAATGCTTGGACTACATTTTTTCAAATTTATTATGTAAGTTATATGCTAGCTTGCTTTTTTCTCATTTTACAATGGAAAAAGCATCATTCAAAAGACCTTTACATACGGAGGCAGGCCAATCTTTTTTTAATATCGCTGACAGCAGCATTTTTGCTCGGGAGCTTAACTGATGTGCTTTTACCTTCAATTGCTGAACATCCCTTGCCGCAAATGGCTCCTATATTTACCCTTGTTCCTATAGGGGCAATCTATTATTCAATGAAGAACTACAAGTTAATGGCAGAGCTTCGCCAAGAAGAAGACGATGTTCTGATAACCAATGAAACCCTCCTGAAAATACAAAGTTATATAGGATTTGCTTACTTAATTGGTGGATTGGCAAGTGTTCTTTCTTCCTTTTTCCCTCATTTGGTAAATAGCGAAGAGAGTATGCAAGCCATGCTTTATGGAGGCATCATAATATCATTTATAGGCATTGTCGTTTTGCTGACTCGACTAATGAAAAGCAAAAAAATAAGAGAAATGGTTTTACCTATTATAATATTATGCAGCATCCCTCTTATCACCATGCAGTTTGTAAATTACGCCAGCATAACAATCTGGGTATTTCCTTTGGCATTAATGGTAGCTTCGTTGGTTTTCAATTCTCGCAAATATTTGGTTTTACTGACAATCGTATCGGCTACTACCCAAATCTTTGTCTGGATTAATGCACCGAAGGGAGCTATATACATAGACGAATTTGATTATATTTTAAGGATCAGCATATTGCTTATAACCTGTATGCTGGGATCCTTTGTAAACAAAACTTATACGAGCAGACTGGAAGAAAATATCTTTCAAATAAACTTCCAACGACTTGTTTCTGGGGTTTCTGCCGATTTTATCACCATTAATCAAATGAACATGAACGAGAAGCTGGATTGTCTTTTAGATAAAATGGGACACTTTTTTCTTGTAGATCGTACCTATATCTTTCTAATTAATCGACACCACAATACCATGACATACGCCTATGAGTGGTGCAATCAAGGGATTTCGCCGGAAACTGAGTTAATTCAAAATGTTCCAGTGGATGTGTTTCCTTGGTGGATGGATGAGTTATCTGTTAACAAGCTGGTTTATGTGGAGGATGTCGCTGCTCTCCCTGAAGCGGCCAAAGCCGAAAAAGAGACTCTTGAAGAACAAGCTGTTAAGTCAGTTGTGGTTATCCCCATTGAACAAGATGGAATCATGCTCGGCTTCATTGGGCTGGATTCCGTCACTTCAAAAAAGAAATGGGCATTATATCATATTGAATTGCTTAGATTGTTGTCTAATCTGATAGCAGATGCCTTAATAAGAATCGAGTCAGAGAAAACAATTGAATATATGGCCTATTATGATCATTTAACAGGCCTCCCTAATCGCACATTATTTTCCGATCGTTTGTCTCAAGCAATTCATCTCGCAAAGAAAAATCAACGCTTTGTTAGTGTGATATTTCTGGACTTAGATGGTTTTAAAATGGTTAATGATACCATGGGTCATAGCGGCGGAGATGCCCTTCTGAAAGAAATTTCACATGGTCTTGTCTCTCGCTTACGCCAAACCGATACCGTCGCTCGCTTTGGAGGGGACGAATTTTTGATTTTGGTAAATGATCTAAAGGATGAGAACGATACCAACAAAGTCACCGATACAGTAATGGAATTATTTGAACATCCTTTTTATGTGAATGAACAAGAATTTTATGTGACTGCAAGCGCAGGGGTAGCAATCTATCCCTTCGACGGAGATAATACAGAAACTTTAATAAAGAATGCTGATATCGCAATGTATATGGCAAAAGATAGAGGAAAAAATCAATATGTAATGTGCACGACCGATATGAAAGAGGAGGTAAAGCGTAATATCAAATTATCTAACCAACTTTACCGCGTCCAGGAAAAAGGGGAATTAGTCCTTCATTATCAGCCGCAAGTAAAACTGAGTACCGGTAAAATCGTTGGTTTAGAAGCCCTTTTACGATGGAAGCATCCAGAAATAGGAATGATCCCGCCGAGTGTGTTCATTCCGCTGGCGGAAATGAATGGTACAATTATGAGCATCGGCAAGTGGGTGCTTGAAACAGCAATCCATCAGAATAAAGAATGGCAAAAGAAAGGGTTCCCACCGATACGAATTGCCGTAAACCTTTCACTGGTGCAATTTAGCAATCCGGATTTTGTAAATCAGATAACATCTATTTTAAAAGAAGCAAAACTAGAACCTAAATATCTTGAATTGGAGATCACAGAGAGTATTGCAACGAAAGAATCGTCACATATTACCGGTGCTTTAAATCAACTCAAGGAATTTGGCATATCAATTTCTATTGATGATTTTGGCACGGAGTATTCGTCTTTAAGCCGCCTTAAGGCATTGCCAATTGACCGTATAAAGATTGACATGCAGTTTATTCAGGGAATTGAAGGCTGCGAAAAAGACCAGGCGATTACAAAGGTAATTATTAACTTGGCAAAAAGCCTTGGCCTCGAGGTGCTGGCCGAAGGAGTTGAAACCTCGCCGCAGTTGGACTTCCTGAACCAGAAAATGTGTGATGAGGTGCAGGGATATTACTGTTATAAACCAATGCCGGCAGAAGAAATAGAAACCATATTCCGGAAGCAAATGTATGGGTAAAACCGTATACCCCTTTGCGGGTTCGCTTCCCGCCAAATGAAACTAAAAAAGACCTACGGTCTTATGTAATGGTGCCGAAGGCGGG
>CAYSBC010000062.1:0-9717 GCA_964429195.1 uncultured Eubacteriales bacterium
AACCCGGGTTACCGCCGTGAAAGGGCGATGTCTTAACCGCTTGACCATGGGGCCTGATTTTAGGCTCCAGATACGAGAATCTATAGGGTAAGCCTATTCCAATCACCTATGATTGCTCTTATAAACTGCTCTCTCAATCTTGTTCTTTTTTTGATGAGCACGAATTCTATATTAGCATATTAATTTTATCGTGTCAACGGATTTTATGTATTTTTTTTGATTAAATAATTCTATATCCATTTGTTCATAAAAAGGCTATAAGGACTACTCTTTCTCGCCTTCGTCAATGCTAGGAATCTCATCTTCAAGGTCTTCATCTCTATCTTCCATATCTTCTGCCTCGCCCCAAACATCTTCATCCTCAACATCTTCATCGTCAACATCTTCATCAACCAATTTTTCGAATTCATCTTCTTCGTCGTCATCAAAATCATCATAATCATCATCGTAATCATCTTGATATTGTTGAGCCATTCGTTCCATATGGGCTATTGCCGCCATTTTCTTTTGATGTCTCTTTACAGTAAAGGATGTCCAAAGAAGGAATATTGCTACTATCATCATGATTTGTTTGTAGTAGGACCCTACCCATACAGAAGTATTCCTATAATCTATTAACGCTTTGATATGCAAAAAACAAAGAACTAAAATAACCGTTATATAAATGGCCTCGACAATATTTCGACCTGCCCTGCCTACTATATCAGACGGATTTTTAATAAAAGATTTTATCCTGACAAATATCAGAAAAAACATAAAACCTGTAACACAAAAAACAATGATGTTTTCAAAAAGACTCATAAGCGATTTCCTCCTGATTTACGAAACAATCTTATACCCTATTCAATTAATATCAGTAATATCCTACTATAAAAGTTTGATGAATTCAAGTTCTTTATCATGTATAAAAGTTTTTGTTCTCTCAATACTAACTAGAGGATGTTGCCTTTTCTGATAGCTTGGCTTATCAAAAGGTGCTATTTTCATAAAATACAGTAGAAAAGGGAAATACAAACATGATCAGAAAAGTAATAACCGGCATTGCAGCAGGTTTTTTAAATGGGTTTCTTGGTTCAGGTGGAGGTACGGTGATTATTCCTTCCCTAAAATATATTCTTAAAACAGAAGAACATAAAGCTCATGCTACAGCTATTCTCATTATCCTTCCTCTATCTATTCTTAGCTTTTTTATCTATTTTAAAAATGGCTATATTGACATTATTTTAGCCTTCAAAGTAGCGACAGGTAGTATCTTTGGAAGTATTTTAGGTGCGAAAATTTTAAAAAAACTTTCCACTCAATTACTGAAAAAGATATTCGGTATTGTATTGATTTTCGCTGCAGTGAGAATGTTAATCCCTTGATCTTTTTAATTGGATTCTTATCCGGCATTTTAAGCGGTATGGGTATTGGCGGAGGAAGCATTCTCATTCCATCTTTAATATTTTTTACGGATATCAGTCAACATCAGGCACAAGGCATCAACCTCATTGTCTTTGTCCCGGCAGCTATTTCTGCCCTCTTTATCCATAATAAAAATAAATATATCGAATATAAATTGGCTGTTCCCATCATAATATCCGGTGTCATCTTTGCGCTGATAGGTTCACTATTAGCATCTAAAATTTCACCGGATTATTTAAGGAATATCTTTGCTATTTTTTTATTGATAGTAGGCATCCTCGAGCTGAAATCGAAATAAATGAATTAAGCACCTCTTAAAGACCTCATGACGCATTCTCCCTCATGAACTATTTCAAACCCCTTCTCCTCAGCGAATTTAATCACATCTTGATTATAGGTGCCGGGTTGAAACCAGAGATATCTTATCTTAGAAGGATCCAATTCTTCTAATGCTTCAATGGATACCTTCGGAGGAACAACAAAATCAACGCAATCCGGAGTGACAGGTAATTCTTCTATACTGGAATAGCATTTCTCCCCATCGATTTCTTCACAATTAGGATTAATGGGATACACATTATAGCCATTATCAATCAAACATTTTGTTATTTTGTATCCAAACTTATCCTTTCTCGATGTAGCTCCTAGGACTGCCCAATTCTTACGGGATAGCATCTCATTGATATTTTTGCTCATTTCCTCTTCTCCTTTGTGTTTTTAATTTTTATGCATCAATGTACTTTTTTATATCTTCATATACTTTTGTCAGCTTCTGTTCTGTTTCTATTTTATCTTGGCCTACAATGCTTACATAAAGCTTAAATTTAGGCTCTGTTCCGGATGGTCTGAGCGCTACAAAGCTTTTGTCTGAAAGCCTGATTTTAATCACATTTGCCGGCGGAATGTCCTTGTAGCCCTTTTCAAAGTCTTGTATTTCCTTAACCGGTATATTTCCTAATTTTTCAGGAGGGTTTTGTCGGACCCTATCCATAATCTCTGCTATTTTCTGAATGCCGTTAACCCCAGGCATTTCAAAATCAAATAATTGTTCATGATAATAGCCATATCGTTCGTATAACCGTTGTAGAAGTTCAAGGAGTGTTACACCTTCCTTTTGCTTATAGTAGCAAGCAGCTTCCAAAAGAAGATATGCAGCTTGTAGCGCATCCTTATCCCTTACCTTATCCGATAAATTGTAACCATAGCTTTCTTCATAACCCAATAGAAAGGTCTTCTCTGATTTTTCGTATTGATGTATTAAATCTCCGATGTATTTAAAACCTGTGAGCACTAATTCCATTTCTACGTTTTCTGCCTTGCATAATGCTTGCCCCATTTCAGAGGTTACGATAGTTGTCACCACATAAGGTTTTTTAGGCATGATGCCCTTCTTTTTCATCTGATAGATACGATATTCCAGGAGTATGACGCCTATCTGATTCCCATTTAACAGCTGATACTGACCTTCATCATTTTTTACCATTGCACCTAAACGATCTCCATCCGGATCCGTCGTGATAATGATATCTGCATCCTGCCTTTTTGCGTATTCGATAGCCAATTCATAGGCTTTTTCATTTTCAGGGTTTGGGGATTTGGTATGTGAAAAATCAGGATCAGGAGCACACTGTTCTTCAACAAAGATAACCTGGTATCCTTCCTCAACCAATATCTTTTTCAATCCCTGGTAGCTCGTTCCATGCTGCGGTGAAAAAACCACTTTAAACTGGTCTTTGTTCAAATCTTTATGTAAAGCCAATTCTCGAATCATAGCATAATAAAGGTTATCCATTTCTTCTCCAATGAAGTGGATATTCTCATTTGCTTGGAGGTCATCTGCACGCTCAATATCTAATTCTCTTTCTATTTTATCAATGCATTCTATCACTTTATCGTTTTCTTCCGGAAGAAGTTGGCATCCTTCTTGATTGTATATCTTATACCCATTGTATTCAGGTGGATTATGGCTGGCCGTTATGACTATGCCTCCGGCCGCATGAAGATGTCTGACAGCGAATGAAAGTTCTGGAGTAGGTCTTAATGATTCAAATAAATATACCTTTATTCCTTTTGATGCTAATACTTTTGCGCTTTCCATAGCAAATGTGTCCGATTCATGACGATTATCATAAGCTATGACTACTCCCATATTACCGGCATTTTCAACATATCTTAACAGGTAATCTGCAAACCCATGATTTATTCTCCGGATAATATAAGCATTTAATCTGTTTGTACCTACACCGAGGATTCCTCTTATCCCTGCTGTGCCAAATTCCAAACTTTTATAAAATCTTTCTTCCTTTTCTTCATCGGTCATCTTTAACAATTCATCTTTAATGTGGCTTTCTAATTTTTCGTGATTCAGCCAATAATCATAATTCTTTTTCCACATCCTTTTCCCCCCTTATTCCATAATATTTACAATAGCTTTGTATCTTGCATTCTTCGCAACGCGGCTTTCTCGCACTGCAAACTCTTCTCCCATGCCATATAAGCAGGTGATGGGCTAAAATCCATTTTTCCTTAGGGATTTTTTCTTGAAGCTGGATTTCTGTTTTTAAGACGTCCTTGGCATTTGCGATGCCTATTCGATTAGCCAGTCTAAATACATGTGTGTCTACTGCAATAGCTGGAATGTTAAAAGCATTGCTTAAAACAACATTTGCCGTTTTTCTGCCTACACCCGGTAATTTTATAAGATCTTCATAATTGCCGGGTACTTCTCCGCCAAATTGTTCTTTTAACATCATGCATAGGTTTCTAATATTTTTGGATTTATTGCGGTATAGACCAATCTCCCTAATTGCTTCCTGAATTTCTTCTTCCGATAACCTTAACATACTATCCAAATCCGGGTAATCCTTAAACAATTTAGATGTGACTTGGTTGACCTTTTTATCCGTAGTTTGAGCGGACAAAACAACAGCTATTAAGAGTTGGAAGGGTGTTTTATAGCCAAGCTCACATCCGGCATCAGGGTAAAGGCCTTTTAGTTCTTCAAGTATTTTATTGATTTCTCCTTTTTTAAACATGATTTTCCCCCATTATAAGCTTACATATTCTATCTCCCTGTTAAGAATCTCCACTCTGCCGTCATTATCTATAAAATATGTTATTTTATCCAACATCTCATTGGCATGCTTTATAGTTGTGCTGACACAAGCTATGCCAATCTCCGCCTTGTTCCATAAATCATTAAAATTTGTTTCACCGGCGGAGGCTTTGAATTTAGAATTTATTCTTCCTATCATGCTTTTAATGACCATGCGTTTATCTTTTAGGGAATGTGCCTCAAGTATCATCAGCTCTATTTTACATATACCCACAATCATCCTATATCTACCCCATAAAGTTCTTATTTTTTGTTCTGGAGGTCATTATTCCACCTATCCTACCGGTTTCTTTTGCAGTAAGTCCTCCCCAGCCAACCTCTTTTACCTTATCCATAAGACCTAGCTCTTCTGCTATTTCAAGCTTTAAAATATCCTTTTCCGTTAATTTCTTTTTCTTTTTCATAATATATACCTCCTTGGCCTTTTGCCGTTTATGCTATATATTATGAGAATACTTAACTTAATCTATGCATAGCACATAGCTAATAGAATCGAAGGGTCAAATAAATGTAGAAGATGAGAGATAAAACCAAGGGCAACCATATAATTTTTTTCAAGGCTCCTAGCTCTATCTCAGGCTTAGCTAGTGCTTCATTCCCATCGCCTATCTTAAAGATAACTCTTCTAAAAAATTGCATGCTTACAAAGGCATACATACCCCAAAATATCAAGGGAAAAACCATATGAATCGGCTCTATCTGCATTCCTTGAACCATTTCCTCCGAAGGTAAGAAGGAAGCAAGAAAACCTAAGAAAAGGGAAATGAAATTATTGAGCGCATGACCAATGATTCCTGCAAGGATACTCTTTGTTTTATAAACCATATAACCAAAAAATATTCCCAATACAATGGGGCCCACAAGATTATGCAAATTAAAATGGAATAGTCCAAATAGTATTCCTGATAATAATATGGATTTCTCAGCACCCATTTTTTTATATTCATGCATGATAAGCCCCCTAAAGAGTATTTCTTCACATATGCCGGCCGATAAAGATATAACGGGAATATAGATGAGAAACTCATTTAGATTTTGTGGTAGCGGTGTGCTTGGTAAAGAAAAACCCAATATTAGCCCCATTATAAAATTAAAAGATGTATTTAAAAATAATGCGATTGGATAAAAAAGAAAGGTGGCTAAGATGACCCAAAGGGTATCCTTTATTTTTAATGGATTAAAAAACAAATCCCTGAAACTTATTTTTTTTACAAGAATATAAATAATGGCCGGCAATAGTACTATAAACAACTCCGTTTGTAAAAGCCCAATGATGAGATTTCTCCTTTGAAATACGGCCCCCAACGTTAACAAGATCAGACCTAATATCATAAATAATAGATTAGTACTCAATAGTCTTTTTTCATCATTATTCATTTTTATTATATCTCCTTCAATATATCCCAGTACAACTGAATGGCTGTTAACAATATTTCCTCATCGAAATTAAACTGACTGTTATGCAAACTGTTAGTAAATCCAGCGGCTTTATTATAGGAGCCTATGAAGAAGAACAAACCCGGTACTTTTTGCTGAAAAAAAGAAAAGTCCTCGGATATCATGACAGGCTTGGCCTCTATAAAGTCATCACCAGCCACCTTTTTTAGGGCAGCATAGAGATTTTCATCATTGTCTACAATGCGATACATATGATGAAAGGATAGCTCTATCTTGCATCCTGACATGTATTCTATGCCTTTAGCACATTCAGCAATTCTTTGGGTCATGAAATCATAGGTTTTATCCGTAAAGGCTCGAATAGTTCCTTTAAGCTTTACCTCTTCAGCAATAATATTGGCTGCATTGCCACCACTTATCGTTCCAATGGTAAAAACCGCACTTTCCATGGGATCAATATTTCTGCTCAAAATACTTTGTACTGAAGTTATAAAATAGGCTGCGGCCATGATAGCATCTTTTCCTCTTTGAGGTATCGCACCATGGGCAGGTGTTCCTATAATTTTAATGCTCACTTCGCCGTTTCTTGCCATCATAGGTCCGGCTTTAGAAATCACCTTGTTTTCCGGATATTCAGGAAAAATATGCATACCTATCATTCTTTTTATATTATATTTTTCTATAATACCTTCTTCAATCATCCTTGCAGCCCCACCGGGTCCTTCTTCTGCCGGTTGAAAGATAAGAGCTATGTTCTGTTTCAACATGTTGGAATTTGCCGCAGCATATTTAGCAAAGCCAAGCATAGCTGCCATATGACCATCGTGCCCACAGGCATGCATAAAGCCTTCATGTTGTGACTGATAGGCGCATTGGGTATTCTCTTCAATCGGCAATGCATCCATATCTGTCCTAAAGCCAATAGCCCTTTCACCAGCAGTTCCTCTTATCATGGCAACTATTCCTGTTCCTGCACATTCATCTATTTCTTTTATTCCAAAATCAGATAGTTTTTCTTTTATATAAGCCGATGTTTTATACTCTTTGAATCCACCTTCCGGACATTGATGAAGTTTTCTTCGTACAGACACCACTTCTTCTTTTAATGCTTGGATAGCATCATCTATCTTAATCATTCTCCGACCTCCCAGTTTCTACAAGCAGTATGTTCATAAAATTATAACATAAAAAAGGGTGTGAAGGCGATACATCCTCATAAGACATCTTATTTTGTCTTGTCCCTTCCAATTTAAGGATTAAAATTTTTGTAACCTCATCGTCACTATTTTGCAATATTCATCATGTACAATATTGAGAAAAATACTGTAGGAGGTTTTCTTCATGAAAAAGAAACTACTCATATTGACAACAGCGCTTTCTTTTACGCTATTATCGAACTTTACCTTTGCAAATTCTTACATAATGCATACAGTTGGACCGGAGGATACTTATTGGAATATTTGTAAAACCTATGAAAAAAATATTGCTGAGCTTATCGCACTTAATAATTATCCCGATGATAACCTGCCCATCCATAGTTTATTAAAAATTCAGCAGATAAATACTATTCATATCTTTGTGAATGGTGAACCTGTTGTAACAGATTCTTACTCTTACTTAGAAAAAGATTACACCCATGTTCCCATGCGACCCCTAGCCAATGCTATCGGGGCCAATAAAATAGAATGGGATCAATCCTCTTTAACAGCAATTGTCTCAAAAGGTGACATCGTTGTGAAATTGCCCCTTTATTCTAAAACAGCCTATGTTAATAATGATCCCTACCCCTTGGAAGCACCCATCAATATGTTAAATGATCGAATCTACGTTCCCCTAAGATTTGTAGCAGAAGTTTTTGGCTATTCCGTATCATGGGATCAAAATAATTTTTCTGCTTACCTGAATCAGCAAAACCATCAAACTATGATCAGCACTATGGCATTTCAGCCCTCAAGCTATTCTGAAGAAGATATTTACTGGTTATCAAGAATAATCGAAGCGGAGGCACAAGGAGAGCCCTATGAAGGGAAATTAGCTGTGGCTAATGTCATCATCAACCGGAAAAATAATTCTGAATTTCCTAATACTATCAAAGAGGTCATCTTTGATGGTTACCAATTTACCCCAGTCATCATCGGTACGATCTATAATACACCTTCCGAGGCAAGCGTGAAAGCTGCTAAAGATGCCTTGGCAGGAAAAAATAATATTGGAAATTGTCTTTATTTTCTCAATCCCACGAAATCAACTAACTTCTGGATTGTGAAAAACAAGACTTTTTTTACGAGTATCGATAATCATGATTTTTATTACTAATCTTTTATCGATAGTGTTATTATTCAGCTATACTGTATGATATAATATCCTCAAAACCGGGGATATTATATGCCTCCGGCGGATTTTATGCCGTGCCTTTATTTCCTCATATGCATTCGGAAATGGCACATGGCAGATTATATCATGAATCCTTCGAATTCATGATATAATATAAGGATATATTAATACTAATAGATTTATTTAAGAATTTCTTTGATTGATTAAGGAGAATGAAATGAATTTAGAAACAATTATTAGCAAAGATAAGTTATATTATATGAATACTTACGGTGATAGAATTCCTGTGAGCTTTTCTTATGGAAAAGGAATCAACTTATGGGACACAGATGATAATAAATATTATGATTTTTTAGGTGGTATTGCTGTCAATGCACTAGGATACAGTCATCCAAAATTAGTTAAGGCTTTGCATACACAGATAGAAAAGTTAATACATACTTCCAATCTGTATTATGTCAGTTCCCAAGCTCATCTGGCTGAAATGCTGGTGAATAACTCTTGTGCAGAAAAAGTGTTCTTTTGTAATTCAGGTGCCGAAGCAAACGAAGGTGCTATCAAGCTTGCTCGAATTTATTCAAGAAAAAAAGGGTTTGAAAGTAAATATGAAATTGTAACACTTAAAAACTCCTTTCACGGAAGGACACTTGCTACCCTTGCTGCTACAGGCCAAGAAAAATATCAAAATCCTTATACACCCCTCTTGCCTTCTTTCAAGCATGTTACCATGAATAATATGCAGGAACTCGAGGAAGCGGTATCTGATAAAACATGCGCTATTATGATTGAGCTCATACAAGGAGAGGGAGGTGTTCACCCTTTATCTCCCGACTATGTGAAAAAAATTGTTGAGTTGTGTGAAAAATGGAATGCCTTACTCATTGTTGACGAAATACAGACAGGAGTTGGTAGAACAGGAAAATTATTTGCTTATGAGCATTATGATATCCAACCTGATATATTTACGCTAGCCAAAGCCCTAGGCGGAGGCGTTCCTATAGGGGCATTATGCGCAAAAAAAGAAGTGGCCTCTTCCTTCGAACCCGGTGATCATGGAACTACATTTGGCGGCAATCCCTTAGCTTGTACTGCTGGATTAACTGTATTAAATATCATTTTCCAAGAACATGTTCTTGAAAATGCTGATAAAATGGGCCACTATTTTATGGAGCAATTGATAAAACTGAAAAACTCAAAACCAGAGGTTATTGCTGAAGTACGGGGCATGGGACTCATCATAGGTATAGAGCTTAAAAATGATATTGCAAAGGAAGTATCCAACAAAATGTTAAACAAAGGATTCCTGATTGGCACAGTTGGAAGTAAAATATTAAGACTCTTACCACCTCTTATCATTGATAAGGATGATATCGATCTCTTTATCATGGCACTTGATGGATCTCTATAAACTCAATTTAAAAACTCCTGAGGCTTCTATTCTCAGGAGTTTCCTTTAAGTTCGTTCT
>CAYSBC010000063.1:0-9676 GCA_964429195.1 uncultured Eubacteriales bacterium
CATAAACTCTTTCTTTTTTTCTGTATAGGATAACCATCTATGGATATCTTCTAAAATATCCATTAAGGATTGCTCTTCATATGAAGTTGCTCCACCAATTATATCCTGTACCATAAAGCACCTCCTACCATGAATATTATACTTTAAGCTCTTAAATATATATCATTTGTTCTCACCGGAGTTATTCAATAACTTACAACTTATGTGTCTGGGAAGCCTCCGAGCAGTTTATTACTAAATGACTTTTTAAATTTGCTCCAAAGCCATCCCAATCAATCTATCCGCATAATCCGCCATGAATAACGGTATATTCAGCAGGTCATCATCCATGCGCAGATTATTCAATGAAAAACGGACACGCAGTTTCACCTTATCGCCGTACTTTTCCTTATACTTCTTAAGGCTCCTGCTTTCCACATTGCTTTCAGATTTTACCTCTATGGGCAAAATGTCGTTTTCTCTCTGAATCAGAAAATCAACCTCATACCTTGGGTTATCTATCGTCCAGTACCTAGGTATGGCCTCAAACTGGTTTTGCAGGGCTTGCAGGATATAATTCTCACTTAAAGCCCCTTTAAACTCCACGAACAGCCGGTTGCCCTCGCCAAAGGCAGAGGGAGCCAAAAGGGATAAGCGGCGCAACAATCCTACGTCTGCCATATATAGCTTGAAAGCAGACAAATCATCGTAAGCCGAAATAGGCAGCCCCGGTGCGGTGCTGCGGTATATTTTAAAGGTCAAGTTGGCATCACAAAGCCATTGAAGGGCATCTTCATATTCCCTTGCTCTTGCCCCTTCCTTAACTACCTTATAAATAAACTTCTTATTTTCCCTCGCAAGCTGGGACGGAATGGATTTCCAGATCAACGATATTTTTGGAAAATCCTTTGGGTCGGGGTGCTTGGCAAAATCACGCTCATAGGCACCCAAAATATTAGACAGTACCTGCTGCATCAGCTCCACATCCCGGTCTTGCGCCCAGGCGCGGACGGATTCCGGCATACCCCCTGTTACAAAATACATTTTAAGCTTCTCATATAACGGATTGAAAAACGCCTCCGGTATCGACTCAATTCTATCCACGCTGTCCATGTAAGCGGCAAAGTTGCCGTCGCCGTTAGCCATCAAAAATTCCGTAAAGGTCATTGGTGTGATCTCTAAAAAATCCACCTTGCCGACCGGAAAAGAAGCGGGTTTGGAAAGAGCAATACCCAAAAGAGAGCCTGCACAGGCCACATGATAATGAGGCGTGTTTTCACAGAAATATTTCAACGTGTTCAAGGCGTTGGGACATTCCTGTATCTCATCAAAAACAATGAGCGTATTCTCCGGGCTGTCTCGTTTAATGACTTCACCGCTTGCCATCATCAGGTTTTGCAGAATACGCTCCACATCCTTGGTGCTCTCAAAAAACTGTTTATACTCCGGGTGCTCATCAAAGTTGAAATAAGCCATGTTGCCATAGTAGCGTTTTGCGAATTCCTTGAGAAGCCAAGTTTTACCGACCTGACGTATCCCTTTTAAAATAAGGGGTTTTCGATATTTGGAGTTTTTCCAGTCCAGCAGCTTTTGCATAACCAGTCTTTCCATACTATCACCTCCAAAATAACACATTATTATACACATTTAGTGTGTTTTAATCACATTATCGTTTATAGTATAACCATATTTCCAATAGCTGTCAATGAAATCACATTATTATAATGAAAATAATGTGTAAAATCACATAATGGTCACAAATAATCCCTACCTTTTCCATAGAGTTCATCAACAATCATAAAGTTAACTTATATCTTAACAAGATCAGTTAGGTGGCAAGCCATGTATTTGGCTTCATTATTTATAACTTAATATGTCACGTACATAAGTTCACTTCGAAATTTTCCATATTTTATAAAGGCCATATGTCTCTGTCAAACCATTCTGCAGACTTTCCAGATAATCTCCATAAAGCTTTAGCTTCTTTACGCTTTAATCCTTCTAGCTTACCATCCCGAATCATTAGAATAATATCTATAATTCTAATACAGTAGATATTATCTATCCCATTATTAAGTTTTTTATCTATAATTATCTGTAAGTCCTTTTCATCGGTTCCAAAATAAATAATTGATTTTGTCTTTGCCATTGCCAGTGAAGATACCTCACCTAAATTCTTTTTAGGTCTGTTGGGATTAATCATAATACTTGCTAAACTTTTAAATGTTGCATCGTAGATTCTTCTTTCAATGCCACTTAATTGCTCTACATCAATCAATTCTAAAATACCTTTTTGAATTAAGCTATCAACCTGTTCTTTTGCACTTGCTGGAATCATTATTTCTTCATAGACTACTTTATGCATATAAATTTTTTCCGTTATGGACGGAAGAAGAATTTCTACAAATCTATATTTAGAGCTAGAGCCTATCTTAATACATATATCTGCATCAATAATTATTTTTCTTAGTTTCATAACCTTCTTCCTCCATGATCAAATCTAGTTCTTCATCAGTTGGAGGTGCATAAGGTTTTTCGTCCTCTATTCCCATTTCTTCCAAGTCAAGTCCTGAAAAACCCAAAAGGTATTCTAGCTTTTCCTTAGTAATTTTTTTCTCTTCATATAATCTCATTGCTTTATCTACTAAATCACTTAAACCTATTTTCTTATCTCTAGTTGGTAATGATAAGCCTAGTCTATTTCTCCAAACTTTAACCTCCTCATTTGATAAAGCAATCAATTCACTATATCGCTTTTGATTCATGAGCTTAATTTCATATAACCTTTTTACCATTGTCTTATATGGGACAGTAAATAAATTGGATAATTTAATAATATCCTTGATATCAATTTTACTTCTATCCACACTATAAGTTCTCATTTCTTGTAAAAGCAATTCCTCATTTATTAAAAACTCTGCAGCAAATCGATTTGCTTTTAATTCACTATCTGATATGGTATTAGAATTATTCTTTTCTTCAACGTCAGCTTTCAATATTACTTCTCCATTATTTTCAAACCACAAATGATATAATTCATGAGCAGCAGCAAATACCTGTTTGTCATATTCAATTGCCGTATTTATCCATACAAAAGACTTTCCTTCTATCTTTTCAGAAAAGCCCCATACTTCGTCATCTTGAATAGGATAATATAAGACCTTGTTTTCCAATTCCAAGATATTAAATATCTGTCCACCAATAACATCATTGAGCTTGGAGTACTCATTTAATTTTTTTCGTGCTTTAGCTTTAATCTCATCAATTGTTTTATTGTCTAATTGATTAAGCATTTTCATATTCCTCTAGCATGATTATCTCATCAATAATAGCTTTTAATATTTCTATTTTTTCTTTTGTTTCTTCATTCTCTATCCGGCCCATAAATGAAAATCGATGCTCTTGAGGTTCTTTTTCCTTAATGTTCAACAATGTTTCAACTGGCACTTCTAACACAGATGCTATTTTTGAAATTTCTGAAATATTAATCGCTTTAGCTCCCATTACAATTTTGCTCATGACTTGTTTGGAGATATTAAGATTATCGGCTAAATACTGTTGAGTTTTATCTTTTTCACGTAATACTGCTTGAATATTATTTCCGACCTGCTTGAATATATCATTAACCATAAAAAAGTCCTCCTCCTTATAAAACATTTAAACCATTCTGTAATAGTAGCATATGCTTATTTTTATATTTTGTCAATATTTTGTTGACTTATTTTATAATTGTATTATCAATATTGACTATACAGGTTACATGTGCAGTCAGGCCAGCACATACCTTCCGGCTGCTGACTTGACCTTGCCCTCTAGTTCCATAATTGAAATGCATTCTATAAGATTAGCTTGATCTATTTGAAGGGCATATCCTATTTCATCAACAGTCTTTGGCGTCTGGCGGATATATGCAATAATCTTTTCTTCAAAGAGAGATAAAATAACAGCCCCTTCCTTTGTTTTCGCCGGTTTTCTGAGGGTCGGTTTTTTGTTGACCGGCTTTTGGGAAAATGGTTCTCTTCTAAATAGGAGTTGCGAGGGATGAAGGTATATCTTTGCTCCCTCTTCCAGAAGCCTATTGGTTCCTTCTCCTGTACTGCTGTATATGTCATGAGGAGGGACTAAAACTTCACGCCCCTGTTCCTTGGCCAGCTGAGCCGTTATAAGAGCCCCGCTCTTTTCTGCCGCTTCTACAACCAATATCTTCTTACTCCAGCTACTTATCAAAGCATTTCTTTTTGGGAAAAAACTAGGGCGGGATTTTGTTTGAGGTGGATACTCCGAAATGACAGCTCCATTTTCTATAATCGCTTCCATTAATTCTATGTGCTCACTGGGATAACAGACATCGACTCCATTGCCTAAGAATGCAATAGTATAGCCACCATTTTTAAGACAAGACGTATGAGCATAGCCGTCAATCCCTTTGGCCATGCCACTGATAACCGAGATGTGATGATGGGCTAAATATTCTGCAGCCCCGATGGCTATTTGCTTACCATAATGGGAACATCTTCTGGAACCTACTATGGCGACACCTTCCATATTTTCTTGAATGCTCCCCCTGTAATAGAGTAGAATTGGAGCTTCAGCATATTCTTTTGCCATACTTGGATAAAGGGGATCCATATAGGTTAGTAATTGAATCTTTTTCTTCTCCATTATTTCTAATGTGGCATAAGCTTTATTTAAAGAACGTTCTGATAGAATACTTTCAGCTAATGCTTCTCCAATGCCATGTACGGACATAAGCTCTTCTTTACAAGCATCATAAATGAGGTTTGGACTCCCAAAATGGTCTAGTAACCTTTTTTGAAGGATGGGACCACATCTGGGAATCTGTTTTAACCAGATCCAATATTCCATTTTTGTTCTCCTATATAACCGCCATATGTGCTCTGTCCTTTTCCAAATCCCTGGACATGAGTGCGGATGCAATATCTCTTTTCCTTATTTTTGCCGAACCTTCCATGTCTGCAAATGTTCGGGCTACTTTCAGATATTTATGGAAAGTTCTGGCGCTGTATTTAAAGCGTTCATAGGCTAGTTGTAATAACCTCTGCCCTTCTGCTTCTATATGACAAAACTCCTTAATGAGAGCATTATTCATTTGAGCATTGCAGTTTACTCCTACTATATCTTCAAACCTTTTATTTTGAATCTCCCGTGAAAATTTCACCCTTTCTCGAAGTTCCTTTGATGTTTTGCCCAAAGCATAATTGGATAAGTCCATAAAATCAACCTGCTGTACATATTTCTGAATATCCATTCTGTCCATAATGGGTCCGGATATTTTTTGCCTGTATTTCAAGACCTCATAGTCACTGCATTTGCATTTCTCATTACCATAATAACCACAGGGGCAAGGATTCATGGCAGCAACTAGCATAAAACTGGACGGATATGTATTGCTGTGCTTAACTCTTGATATGGTCACTTTTTGATCTTCCATAGGTTGCCTCAGTGATTCTAAGGTTCTCTTAGAAAATTCGGCTATTTCATCTAAAAATAGTATTCCGTTATGAGCTAATGATATTTCACCGGGAGTAGCATCATTACCGCCACCGATGAGTGAATTGGTAGAAGCGTTGTGATGAGGCGCCCTAAAGGGTCTATCGACTATCAAACCACCGTTTTTCCTCAAGCCGCCCGCTACACTATATATTTTAGTAACCTCTAAAGATTCTTCATCTGTCATCCTCGGTAAGATAGTGGGTATACGCTGAGCTATCATGGATTTTCCACAACCCGGCGATCCAATCATGAGCAAATTATGCCCTCCGGCTGCCGCTATCACCACATTTTCAATCAATATGTCTTGTCCCTGAACATCCTTAAAATCGGGTTTATAAAGCGCATCAGTAAACTCCACATGAATGTCATGTCTCTCAGGAACATAGTCTCTTCTGTTTTCTAAGAATTCAATCACTTCCCTTAAGGAGTCAAATCCATAAACATGGATTCCCTTGACTAATGAAGCTTCCTGCACATTTTCTAGAGGAACAATCACATTCTGAAGACCCGCTTTCTTCGCAGCGATTGCCATTGGCAAAATGCCTACAGACGATCTGAGCCTCGCATTCAAAGATAGTTCCCCGACATAGGCAAACTCTTCAAATTTTGCCGAGTTAATTTGTCCTGTCTCTATTAATAAACCCAGGGCCATGGCCAAATCAAAATGGGATCCACTCTTTTTTAAATCGCTGGGTGCTAAATTGATGACAATTTTCTTTTCCGGGAATGTATAATTGCAATCATTTATAGCAGCCTCTACCCGTTCGCGTGCTTCTTTAACTGCTGTGTCTCCTAAGCCAACAATTGAAATCATAGGCTGTCCATAAATTTCTTTGATTTCTACATCTACTAAGTACCCTTCCACTCCTGATATTGCAAAACTTTTTACAATAGAAGCCATACTCCTCCCCCTTGTTTCATTCAGAATGATTGATAATATAATGGACTGCTACATGACTAATAGAAATGCTTTTTCCTATTTCCTGCATTGTGTAATTATATTTTAAGGCTTGCTGGATAAATTCCTTTTTATAGGGCATTAAGTTCCTTCTTCGCGAGCCAGACTTTATTTGTTCTACTATTTCTTTATCTTGAATTACTTCGATTAATATATCTTCTAAGCTCTTTTTCTCTATTTTGCAGTAATCATCAAGTACATTGAGATTGATTCTGCCAATAACGTCAACCTCTTCAAATGCAGCTATGTCTTCCTTCTTGTTTTCATCCATAAAATGAATATAGGCTATGAGGGCGTCTCTTCTGTTCTCAGAAAAAATATTGAGGATGAAATCGATATGTACCATCCCCTTGCCGTTGTTTTCCCTATAGCAATGATCACTGCTCCAGGGATAGTCCGCAACGTTTTCACACATTTTTGCGCTTATAGGATTTTGGTGGACGTATCTTAATAAGGAAAGTAAGTAACGGTTATCAATAACCAAAATGCCTTTATATCTGTTTTCAAAGACATGACCGGTCCTCTTATTCTTTCGGTTGTAGTACCTGCTAAACTTGTTGTTGATTCTTTGCATGAGAACACTTAAAGAGATTTCTGACGTCTTTATGATAAGATGATAATGATTCCCCATAATCACATAGCCGTAAAGCCTAAAGTGCATTTTTTCAATATATTTGGAGATGAGTGACAACAAATACTCTTTATCCTCTTTCGCCTCAAATATAAATTCACGATTGTTTCCTCTCTGTATAACGTGATATACCCCTCCAGGAAATTCAAACCTAGGCTTCCTCCCCAAGAAAACACCCCTAAATAGAATTATGTCACAAATTGTATTACATGTCAATATATGTAAATTAATTAGTTTTTTTATCCCTGCTTTTGAGGCAGGGGAATGTGATTAATACAACTTATGTGCCTGGACCGGGCAGTTTTAATTGATTCTATTCACTAGTAAAATAGCTTTGTATATTCCGTCTGCGTATCTGCAATGTGATAAATATAAATCGCATCCCCAATCTGGCGATAAATTGAAATATACTTTTTTGCAATAACCATAGGATAGCCTTGTTCATTTAGCCACGTATCTGGTGTCATAGAACCTGAATCTGGAAAATCTTCTAATCGTTCTATAGCATTGAAAATGTTATCAATAACTTTCATTGCAGTCTGTATATCAAACTGCATCAAGTAGTAATCCTCAAGCTTTTTTATACAACTTACGTGCTTGATCCCGGCCCAATATTGGTAGACCTTTCTGTTGGATTATGCTTTTCGTACTGGGTGTCTAAGAACCGTTTTTAATTTCTCCGGTGCTGACTTGCGTGGGTCTGAAATGTATATCTCGTGATGGCGGCGACTATCGTTGATATCAAGAACATAGCCGTTTTGGATAGCAAACCCGTCAAGCGCTGCTACCGTGGCTGGTTCATCGTCATACGAACCGATGTGCATAACCTGAACACATAGCCCTTCGGTAATTGTTTCAAGTTTTGCTTTTGATGTGTCAAGATTCAGTTTTTTCTTTGCCAAAGCAAACTTGGCAGCTTCAAAAACATCTGCTGTTACAAAGTCCGGTTGCCGAATCATCATTGTCCATATAAACTTGCTTTTGTCACTTATTGAATCTCCGCCACCCTTAAAATCATCGTCTACGTTCCAAAGTCCTTCAAGCGGCGGAACAACATATTCAAGGATTGATTTGCTGCCCATCTTGATGGTGTAGGAAAACCCATACAACAGTTCAACTGCGGCAGTATATTCCGCGCTTATGTTAGGGTCGCCTTTTCCGTCAACAGTAATAAAAGTCATCTGTGGCACGTCAATTACGGACGGCGTGACCTTGGGTAGATAGAGTTCCTTTTCCGTTTTCTTATAGTCAATCACCATTATGTGACCTCATTTCTTTCTCAATAAGAGCCAGCGCTATTCGCAGTGCGTTTACCCGTCTATCGTTCAAGGTCTTCTGGGAGGACTGCAGCCTGCCGCCTTCCTGTATTTTTTCGCATTTATGGAGCGTGGAAGCAAGGGACGCCTTCGCCTCTTCCATCTCCTGCTTTGTGTATGCGCTCATGTTGTTTTCCCCCATATGTTTCGTCGGACGCTTGCCCGGCATGATTTTCCAATCTTTCTTTGGGAACAACTGCTCAAAATTGCAAAATCAATCCGTCAGCATAAAATCTGCCCATTCAGTCGGATAGGCTTTATAATGTTCTCTCCAATAATATATCCGCTCCATATATTGCTGCTTGCGCTCCTCGACAGCCTTTTTGCATTTCGGCACGCCATAATGCCGGATGATAGCCGTTAACTCATAGATCGGGAATCCGATCGCATGTCCATTTGCATGAACCACGCCGCAAGCTTGCCCAACGGCATGGCACAGTGCGATATCCTCAGGAGAGTCGATTTCCTTTACCACCGCGTGAGCCTGCAAAATCGCGCGCTGCGCCACGGGCATTTTCACTTTACCGGCAGCCCAATTTTTTGATGTCAGCACGGCGGATTCAAGCCGCTTTTCGTCCGGATAACGCTCAAGCAACGTTTGAACGGTTTCATCGGCAAATTCAAATGCCCACAAAACCATTGTTCGATGATTTTGTTCTTGAATTAATGCGGCTAAATCGGCTAAAAACTCACTGTTTTTAGCAAAAAGAATCTGATTTTTTCTTTTAATTCTATTTTGCACTTCGTTAAGCCAGTCCATATTTTCTCCTTTGGATCGGCATGTTTTATAAATAATCTGATGGACAATTGGACTTTGCCGGTCACTTTTTCCCTGCAAAATCGTGAGCTTCTTTCATCCAGTCCATAAGCTCCGTATCAATTTCATTTTGGTCTTGGACTATGACATGATGCGTCCACCGGTTCGGATACGGCTCTGTTGACTCAATAATACGTGGAGAATCTAAGCGGTAGGCCAGAACAAACGATACAATAATATAAATCTCCGGACGGTTTTTCATCTTACGGATCGGTAACCACACAAATGCAAAGTTGTGTTTGTCGTAAAAAGCGATCTGTGATTTCTGAACTTTTATTTGAGCGTCAGGATATTCCGCAAGGGCTTTTTCTGCAAATGATTGATACAACGGTAGTGCTTGCGGCATTCTATCAAAAAACAAATCTACATTATTCTGCATTCGTTTGCCTCGCTTCAATAAATTCCGGTTTATATAGAGTTATTAAATCACGATCATAATTGTGCCGAGAGCTTGAATATTT
>CAYSBC010000064.1:0-9637 GCA_964429195.1 uncultured Eubacteriales bacterium
TACCACAATGTTCCTTTTTACAGAAAAAAAATGCAAAATCTTGGTCTTGAACCGGGTGATATAAAAGGGATTGATGATATTACCAAGTTACCCTTTACTACAAAGCAGGATCTTCGGGATAATTATCCTTTTGGTCTCTTTGCCGTACCTAAAAGTGAAATTTTACGTGTTCATGCCTCCTCGGGAACAACAGGAAAATCTACTGTTGTTGGCTACACTCGTAGGGATATCGCTACTTTTTCTGAGGTTGTTGCTCGTTCAATCACCGCAGCAGGTGTTTCCAGAGAAGATACCATCCAAATATCCTACGGCTATGGACTTTTTACAGGAGGATTAGGCCTGCATTATGGTGCAGAAAAGATCGGAGCTACTGTTATCCCTATTTCAGGTGGTAACACCGCTAAACAACTACAGTTGCTCCAAGATTTTCAATGTACTGCTCTCGCCTGCACCCCTTCCTATGCCCTTTACCTAGGAGAAGCTATACAAGAATCCAAAGAAATCTCAATTGAAGATTTAAATCTCAAGGTAGGCATCTTTGGTGCGGAACCCTGGACAGAAGAAATGAGAGTCCAAATTGAAAAATTACTAAAAATAAGAGCTGTTGATATTTATGGACTCAGCGAAATCATGGGACCCGGTGTCGCCAATGAATGCAGCGTTCAAAATGGCCTTCATATATGGGAAGACCATTTTATACCTGAGCTGATCAATCCCGATACTTTAAATCCTTGTGCCGAAGATGAAATTGGTGAACTTGTTTTTACCACGGTTACTAAGGAAGCCTTACCGCTCCTCAGGTATCGAACACGCGATTTAACACGTTTAAACTATAGCCCCTGTGAATGTGGCAGAACATCCGTTAGAATGCATAAATGCACAGGTCGTTCTGATGACATGCTTATCATACGAGGAGTCAATGTATTCCCTTCACAGATTGAAAGTGTTCTCTTGGAAATGGGAGAAACAAAGCCTCACTATATGCTTATTGTGGATAAAAAAGGTGCTCTTGACTCGCTGGAAATTTGGGTAGAAGTAGACGATACTTACTTTTCAGATGAAATTGGAAGATTAGATGCCCTTACCCGAAAAATACAACACGCCGTAGAGAGTGTATTGGGAGTAAGTGTCATTATTAAACTCGTAGAACCCAAAACGATACAACGAAGCGAAGGAAAAGCCCAAAGAGTTATCGATAGAAGAAAAAAGTAAACATTGAGGAGGTGTTATCATGATTATCAAACAATTGTCCATATTTTTAGAAAACAAATCAGGCAGACTTACTGAAGTCACAGGCATCTTAGCGGACAATCATATTAATATTTCAGCACTCAGCATAGCAGAGAGCGCAGACTATGGTGTACTTCGAATGATAGTTGATCATCCGGAAGAGGCAATTTTAGCACTAAAGGAAGCGAATCTCTCTGTTCGAACAACTGACGTTATCGCCATCATCACACCGGATACTCCCGGAAAATTGCATAGTGCTATAAAATACTTGTCCGATGAAAACATCAATGTCACCTATATGTATGGCTATTCCAATAATAATAAAGCTTTTATTATTATGAAAGTCAGCAATCCTGAAAAGGCAGTAGAAACACTAAAGAAGAAAGAAATCGAACTTATTTCACCAAGTACATTTTATGCCCCTAATGAATAGCTGATAGCAAAAGCCAAATGGCTTTCCATTTGGCTTTACTCTTTTAAAATTTCTATAATGGTTGTGTTAAATGTTTTGTAATCTTTCTCCAAATCCCAGTATTCAATATCTTTGGGGTCGTTCAAGCCTTCTTTACCCTGATTATCAATAATTCTTAGCTTAGGCCTAAAGCCAGCTCCCTGATAATTTTCAACAACAATCCCTTTCAATCCATTGCTTAAACGCACACAGGTTCCCAGCGGATAGGGCACAACTTTATCCAGAAACACATCTACTATCTCCGGATCAAACATACTACCGGTTTTATACATAATATATTCGATAGCATCCGATGGCAGCATGGCTTTCCTATAAGGTCTATCGGAGATTAATGCATCGTAGACATCCGCTATGCATATTATTCTGCCAAAAAGATGAATATTTTCCGCCTTTTTCCCCTTAGGATATCCACTCCCATCATAGCATTCATGATGATCGAGAACTGCTAAATAAGCAGATAACGGTATCTCCCATTCTTGTCTTAAATATTTGTATCCCTTTTCAGGATGCTCTTGTACCTCCTGAATTTCGTTTTTTTCCAATTTGCTCGGCTTATTCAATATTTCCTTATCCACAAATATCTTTCCAATATCATGAAGCAAGGCTCCCAGACCTAACTTGCATATTTCTGACCTGTCAAGCTTTAATCCAACACCAATAACAATAGATAAAACAGCGACATTCACACAATGGTAATAGGTATAATCATCAAATACTTTTAAATCTATCATATTGATGAGCAAATCCTTATTGATCATAATTTCGTCAACAATGTCGCCTATCATCTTTTTGGCCTCTATTATACGATCTCTAATGCTATGACCTTGACCTTTTACATCGCCTGAGTTACCCTTTTCTGTTAAAGCAAAAATTTCCTTTACACTGGCAATAGCCTTATAGCGTAATTGATTATCGATTATGCTTTCTATCTCTATATTATTGGAAATATCATCATCAATATAAACACCTAGTAATTGCAATTTATTTATTCTATCTATATTGACATTGGTAAGGACCTGTCCCTCCCTCAACATGAGAATGCCGTCATTACCATAAAGGCTTTTTCCTATCTTCATCCCCGGATACAAGCATGCAGAAGGCACAAATCGCATTTAATCACCTTCCTTATCGTTATATGTTTTCATTATAATTATACTTGTTATTCTTTCATGTATCTACATTTATCTACATTGTTTTTAGCTGCTTATTCACATAATAATCGATAGCATGATAGGTTACCTCTTCCTTATTTCTATTGATTTCAATGGCTGTATAAAAAGCATCCACTGTTTCCATGGAGGTCAGTACAGGCAGCTTATATTCCCAGGCCTTCCTCCTTGTTTTAAAGCTTTCACCTTCAACATTTCCGCCCTTTGTTGGTGTATTGATGACGATGTTAATTTTATTATCGAATATCAACTCTCTTATTTCCTGCGTGCTTTTTATTTCCGAATGAATAGCATTTTCCTTTAAGAATTGATACGTTCCTTTGGAGGCATAAAGATGAAATCCGGTTTGATAATATTTTTGAATGATAGCAATACTCTCCTGGTTTTTATCCATATTCTTCAAGGATATATAAATCCCTCCGCTATTTGGGATTTTAACCTTTGTCGCTTTAATGCCCTTGTAGAGAGCACGATTAAAATCTTTATCAATGCCCAATACTTCACCGGTGGATTTCATCTCCGGACCTAGTATGATGTCCACATCCGTAAGCTTTTCTGCAGAAAAAACAGGTACTTTGACAGCAAATAAATCTTGCTTCTCCATTAAACCAATTCCATATCCCATCTCCGATATTTTCTTTCCAAGCATGGCTTGAACAGCCAACTTGACCATAGGCACACCTGTTACCTTGCTGAGTATCGGCACTGTACGGGAAGCTCTTGGGTTCACTTCTATGACATAAATGTCTTTCCCATCATAGGCATATTGAATATTGATCAATCCAACTACATTCAACCTTTGAACAATAGATCGGGTGTAGCTTATAAGTGTATCTATGGTTTTTTGGTCCAGTGTTATAGCCGGGTATACAGATATACTATCCCCTGAATGAACGCCTGTCTTTTCAATATGCTCCATAATGCCTGGAATCAAAATTTCCTGGCCGTCTGCTACTGCATCTACCTCAATTTCAGTCCCTTTGATATACTTATCAATTAATACAGGATGCTCTGTTGAGAATTCTATGGCCTCCTGAAGATATTTTTCAAGTTCTGTTCTCTCATAAACTATTTGCATGCCTCTGCCCCCGATAACATAAGAGGGTCTCACGACAACAGGATAGCCCAGATTGTTGATAGCTGCTTCCGCTTCATCCATACTCGTCGCAGCATACCCTTTGGGAACAGGGATTTCCATGCTCTCCAACAGCTCTTCAAATTTTTCTCTATCTTCAGCCAGGTCTATGGATTTAAATGAAGTTCCTAATATTTTAATACTTCGTTCCTGAAGCTTTTGTGCTAAATTAAGGGAGGTCTGACCACCAAATTGCAGAATAATACCTTCAGGTCTTTCTCTTTTTAAGATATTCATAATGTCATCAATATGAAGAGCTTCGAAGTAGAGTTTATCCGAAATATCAAAGTCAGTGCTGACTGTTTCCGGATTATTATTCACAATAATTGACTCATACCCAGCTTCATCAATAGCGTTGACTCCGTGAACACAACAATAATCAAACTCTATTCCTTGACCTATTCGAATGGGTCCGGAACCAACGACTAATATTTTCTTTTTATCTGTGACCTTACATTCATCCTCCTCATCATAGCATGAATAATAATAAGGTGTTGTCGCTTCAAATTCCCCACCGCAGGTATCTACCATCTTGTAAACAGGATAGATATCATGATAAACTCTTATATCGTGAAGAGCTTCCCTCGGTATACGAGACAAATCTAATATCTCACTGTCTGTGAACCCCAGTGACTCCGCTTCATACAAGAGCTTTTCATCCAACTCTTCATGGGCTAATCTCTTTTCCAAGTTAACAATATTGTGAATACTGTTGAGAAACCATGGGTCTATTTTAGTAAGCCTATTCACAGCTTCTATGGTCATGCCTCTCCTTAAAGCCTCTGCTATAGCAAATATTCTTTCATCATCTGCCTGCTGGATCTTATGAATCAACTCTTCTTTCTCCATGGCCATGATGAACTTGTCTCTAAGACCGTTATACCTTACCTCAAGGGATGTAATGGCTTTAAGCAGAGCACTTTCAAACGTCCTGCTAATGGCCATGACTTCACCGGTGGCTTTCATTTGTGTTCCAAGCTTTCTCGATGCCGTTCCAAATTTATCAAAGGGCCATTTGGGAAACTTGACAACACAATAGTCTATGGTGGGTTCAAAACATGCACTGGAATTTTGGGTGACAACATTTTTCAGCTCATCCAAGGCATAGCCTAATGCTATTTTAGCAGCAATTTTGGCAATAGGATAACCTGTAGCCTTGGAAGCCAGTGCCGATGAACGGCTTACCCTTGGGTTAACCTCAATAACAATATAATTCATACTGTAGGGGTCAAGAGCAAATTGAATATTGCATCCTCCTTCTATCTTTAAGCTTCTTATGATTTTAAGGGATGCATCCCTTAACATTTGATGCTCACGATTGCCTAGTGTCTGGGTAGGAGCGACGACAATGCTGTCACCTGTATGGATGCCTACTGGGTCAAGATTCTCCATATTACATATAATGATGCAATTATCCTTGGCATCCCTCATAACCTCGTATTCTATTTCTTTCCACCCTGCTACAGATTGCTCTAAAAGAATTTGTCCTATAGCACTGCTTTCAATGCCTTTCTTGCAATGTTCCTTTAATTCCTCATCATTGGTTGCAATGCCTCCACCGGTTCCCCCCAGTGTATAGGCAGGTCTTATAATAACTGGATAGCCATTTTCCTCAACGAATGAAAGGCATTCCTTTAGATTGGTAGCAATGACGCTTGCTGGGATAGGCTCATTAATCTCGGTCATCAATTTTTTAAATTCTTCCCTGTCTTCAGCTTTTTTTATGCTGTTGATATTAATTCCCAACAACCTTGTATTGTATTTTTTTAATACACCTTTTTCTTCTAATTCTATAGCCAGATTCAATGCGGTCTGACCTCCAAATCCAGCCAATATCCCGTCCGGTCTTTCTTGGTTAATAATAGCTTCAATAACCATTTCTGTTAAAGGTTCAATATATATTTTATCGGCTATATCCTCATCTGTCATAATCGTAGCAGGATTACTGTTGACAAGAATTGTCTCGATACCTTCTTCTCTGATAGCCCTGCAAGCTTGGGTTCCCGAGTAATCAAATTCAGCTGCCTGACCTATAATAATGGGCCCGGAACCTATTATCATGACTTTTCTAATACTATCATCCCTTGGCATTTTCTTATCACCCCTATTTCCTTTCTGTCATCAATCTTAAAAAATCATCAAACAAATAAGCTGTGTGCTGAGCTCCCGGTGCCGTCTCCGGTAAAAACTGAACGGAAAAGATAGGCAATTTATTGTGCTTCATTCCTTCAACGGTTTCATCATTTAAATTGATATGGGTGATATCCATTCCTTTTAAAATGACACTTTCCGGCTTCACTGCATAGCCGTGATTCTGAGATGTGATATAAGAACAATCCTTATTTTTATCATAAATGCCGTGATTTCCACCTCGATGCCCATAGGGGAGCTTAAAGGTATCTCCACCTATGGCTAATGCTATGATTTGATGACCCATACAGATACCAAAGGTAGGAAGCCCCGATTTTATTAACTTTCCAACTTCGTCAATCGCTTCTTTTGCTTCCTTTGGATTTCCCGGACCATTCGTAATCATTAAACCATCAGGACTACAAGCCTTGATTTCTTCTGCTGTTGAACCATAGGGAAATAGGATAATATGACAATCTCTTTTCTTAAGGCTTTCAATAATGGAACGCCTTGCTCCAAGGTCCAGTACTGCTATCCTGGGACCCTTTCCGTCTATATGAATTCTTTCTTTTGTTCCGGCATCCTTCATATAATCCCATCTTAATGCTTCCATTTCGCATATTTTTTTAAGTTCTTCACTATCTAAGCCTTCATTGGATAGAACACATTTCATCGCACCATGCATTCTTACCTTTCTCGTGATACTTCGGGTATCTACATGATATACTCCCGGAATCTTCATCTCCCTTAGCCATTGTTCTATTGTTTTGTTGCATTTAAAGTTTGAGGGATTATGGCAAATTGACTTTACAATCAGACCTTTTGCATGTATTCTATCCGATTCATTATCTTCTTCATTGATTCCATAATTTCCAATCAAGGGGTATGTCATATTGATTATCTGTCCGGAATAGGAGGGGTCAGTCAATACCTCCTGATAACCCATCATAGCTGTATTGAATACCAATTCACCTACTACCGTTCCTTTATATCCAAAGCCTAGACCTTGATATATTGTTCCATCCTCTAAATAGATTACTCCTTCCATGTTGACCTCCAATTTATAGGGGTTCTCATCTTTTAAAGCACCCCACGGATCATTGTTCCACTTCCTGAATCAGTAAATATCTCCAATAGTAAACTGTGTTCATTCTTTCCACTGATGACATGGACATCCTGTACACCATTCTTAATAGCATCGATACAACATTCCATTTTAGGAATCATTCCACCTGAAATAATTCCTTCATGGATATACTGTTGTATTTCTAAAGAGGTTACTTCGGATATAAAAGAGCTTTTATCTTCTAAATCCCTATATAATCCTTCAATATCCGATAACAATATAAATTTTTCTGCTTTTAATTCAGAGGCTATTGCTCCTGCTACATAATCAGCATTGATGTTATATATGTTACCAGCATCATCAGCTCCTACAGGAGATACAACCGGAACATAGCCTTTGCTGATCATATCATTTATAACATGGATATTTATTTTTTCAACTTCTCCCACATAGCCTATATCTATTTTTTCTTCATTGATAAATGTATACATCTTCTTTGCAATGATAAGGTTGCTGTCCCTGCCGCTGATTCCCATACAATGCATGCCATGCTTACAAAATTCACCCACCAAATCCTTATTAATTTTCCCAGATAGCACCATCTCAACCACTTCCATTGTGGCTTCATCTGTAACTCTGAGTCCATTGATAAATTGTGTTCCTATATCTAGTTTTTTCAACATACTCGAGATGTCAGGCCCGCCCCCATGAACAATAACAATATTTATTCCAACCAGTTTTAGTAAGACCACATCCTCAATGAAGGCTTTCTTGGCAGCCTCATTATTCATGATGCTTCCTCCATATTTTATAACGAATGTTTTCCCTGAGAACCTCTTTATATAAGGTAAAGCCTCTATCAGAACATCTACTCTTTGCATTTTTATACTCCTTTCACCACTTACAATCCACTAATAATTATACATTTCATTTAATATTTATGCAACAGGTGTATTGCTTTTTATATGAAACTTTTGTATACTTTATTAGTAATTCAATAAATACTATAACACAATAGTTATTTTATGTATGCGGCAATTATATTTAAAAGAAAGGAACGGTATTCATGATTAGAGTAGGTATTATAGGAGCAACAGGTTATGCCGGTGCAGAACTTGTCAAACTCCTACATGATCATCCTGAGGTTCAGCTTAGTTTTTTATGTTCAAACAGTTATTCTTCACAAAAATTCAGTGATATCTATCCTCACTTTAAATATAGAATAGATCAGGTTTTAATCGATACGGAATCTGCTTTATCTGAAATGAGGAATATTGATGTTTTATTCACTGCTCTTCCTCACGGAACATCCTTCCCATTTGCAAAGGAAGCCTTAAAAAATAATGTTAAATTCATCGATTTAGGTGCTGATTTCAGACTTCACGATGGGGATACTTTTGAAGCTTGGTACCAAGTCCGGCATGAAGCAAGGGAATTCTTATCCAAGTCTGTTTATGGCCTGCCTGAATTGCATAAAGAAGCTATAAAAAATACGGACATCCTCGCTAATCCAGGTTGCTATACAACAGCTAGTATTCTTGCCTTGTATCCTGCTCTTAAAGAAAAGCTCATTGACCCGCAGTCCATTATTATTGACGCAAAATCTGGAGTGACAGGAGCCGGCAGAAAAGCTGATATCTCTCTTTTGTTGACAGAATGCAGTGAATCCATCAAAGCTTATTCCATCGGATCTCATAGGCATACTCCCGAAATTGAACAGGAATTATCACTGGCCGCCGGCAAAAGTATTGCCCTCACATTTACACCTCACTTAATACCGATGCAAAGAGGTATATTAGCTACCTGCTATGGAACTATCTCTCCATCCTATATGGATTTTATAGAAAATTCAGCTTCTTCTTATGGCTACCAAGATTCTTATGAGCAATTACTTCAAAGAATTTATGAACTCTATTATGATTTTTATAAAGATGCAGCCTTTGTCAGAGTACGGGATGATGTCCTCGAAACACGTTTTGTAAAGGATACAAACTATTGCGATATCAGCATTAGAATAGATTCACGAACCCATCGCCTTATCATAACCTCTGCCCTTGATAATCTGGTTAAAGGCGCCTCAGGGCAAGCTATACAGAACATGAATATCATGTTTGGATTGGATGAAAAAATAGGATTGGAAGGATAGGAGGATACAATGAAAATACTAGAAAACAAATGCGTTTCCCATGTCAAAGGCTTTAGGGCTGTAGGCATAGCAAGTGGCATTAAACATAACGGTAACAAAGATTTGTGTTTAGTCTATAGCGAGGTACCTGCAGTCAGTGCAGCCACATTTACAACCAATATTGTAAAGGCCGCTCCCGTGGTATTAAATTCAAAGCACATTGAATCGAATAATACACAAGCTCTTATTATCAACAGCGGTAATGCTAACTCCTGTACCGGATCTCAGGGCTATGAGGATGAAGTAAGAA
>CAYSBC010000065.1:0-4788 GCA_964429195.1 uncultured Eubacteriales bacterium
CTTTGTAACTATACAATTTGTACCATAAATATTTTATAACTTGCAATAAACACCCTTTATCAATTCCATTTTGTGTTGGCATTTTAAACATATGGTAAATAGCTTGTGCTTTTTCATCTTCTGAAAACTTATCATTATTTATTTGCGAACAAATAGCTATTGCTTTACCTATATTCATTTCTATCATATCCTCAACCCTCTTTCCTCCGCAAACCTCAATCTAACTGCTTTCAATATCGCATACACCCCTCTCTCAGATGTAAATGTCTCCAAACTTGCCTTGCATACCCTTGCAGATATATCGCCTTTCCTCAGAGGTTCTTCTGCATCCGTGAAATAAACTATCTCTATAACTTCCCTTACTGTTCGCTTTGATGTATAATAAACTTTTTCGACTGCCAAAATATCAAGAAGCTCTGCCATTTTCTTTTCGACTTGTTTCTCTGCATATATTACAGCAGCTTCCGTAGGCTTTCCGATGCCACTTCCTTTTTCATTCTGTCGCTGATAATTATCCAAAGCCTCTGCCATGTACTGGGCTTTTAAGGTTCTATACGATGGTTTTCCCTTTGCTGCAAAATATCTAAATGCTTCCGTCGCATAGTCCCTTATGCTATCTTTCTTCATCGATAAATTTTGCCCGTTCTTTTATCTTTAATCTCAATACGATTAATAACGATTAAATCGAATTTCCTGAGCATATTCTTTACCAGTTTAATCGCCTCATACACTTCTTTGTTTCGCTCGTTCTTGCTATGCTTCTTGCCTTCTCTGTCCACTTTCTTTATCGCCTCGTAGGCTGTCAAGTCTAAACATCCGCTTTCATTACGCTTTGGATTTCTATTTTCGCCCTTCATAATTCGCCTCCGTTATCTCAATAATAACCTTATCGCCTTGTCTATAAACGAAATCATCCTGAAAACCATCTATGTATTGATTATTATCGTTAGGCAGAATATCCGCCTTTTGTAGTGCATCCAGGATATATTTTTTCGCACTTGCTACGTTATCCTTGTCTCTTTTGTATGTCTGCTCATACCATATAAATTTTATTCTTGCCGGAGCGTTTACCTTTTCATTGACAGTTTTTAATATCCAAAGGATGTCATCCTCGATATCCTGTTTAAACTTATTCCCACCATATCTATTTTTGTTAATCTTATTAATGTATTCATTCAACGATGGCAATCTGAAAGGTATTTCAATTTTAATCATTTAACTTTCTCTAACAAATCAGAATTATCGTGTATGTTGCCGATGATTTCGCACTCAACCATATAAGCCGTTTTTCCAAAAGGCAAAGGCATAGGTGAGCCTTGCCCTGTAATTTTTGCAAAGAAACCGCCGTTTGCACTTTCAGCCTTAAAACAACCATCAAAGAACACAACCTTTTCAATGTGTTCGTTTTTCTTGCAATTTGCATAAAGACTTTTGATTATATCCCCCTCATAAATCTCTTTTCCGTTCTTGTCTTTTAGTCCTGTGTATTGTCCTACCGTTTTGATTTTTACAGGACACCAATTTTCTATAGCTATATATTCATCTGTTGATTCCACTACACCATTTACTATATATCCGTCTAAGTATGTTCCGTAAATCCACCCATTTTCATGTTCAAAACCTTGTTCCTCTAACTCTTCAATGCCACATTTTGCCTTACCTCTAAACTTAATTTCTCTATTCATCTTCTCTCTCCTCCTTATAACCGCCACAACTAATCGCAAATCTATTCTTGTCCCAACTGGATGCTGTTGTTTCTTTCTTATCAACCCATACATCGCAGCCTTTTTTCTTAAAAACACAATCATTGCATCGCCTATCAGATTTATTTTTCATCATGCTCACCCCAATTTTTGATTATCAGCAACCCCATCGCTGACATTCCTATTAATACACCTGCCATAAATGCAATTATCATTTGTATCATACAGCCCCCTTCTAAGCACTTGCACTATTTCCGTATATCTCCGCCATTTTTCTCCTGGTACTTGCACCACCTCTGATGTGTCTTTCATTTAGATTTTTCCTTAGCACAAGATAGACTTGATAATGCAGGCTTCTACTTATCTTTGGTAACCTTTGCTTCATGTCTTTATGAGTTGTAGACTTAGCAACTCCAAAAACTTTAGCACATTCCCTTATAGTGCATTTATTTTTAATTATGTAATCTGCTTCGTCATGTATTCTTTTGTAAATTTCATCAGCTCTACTCATCTTCATTCTTCCTTTCTTAGATTTTTAATTGCCTCTTCTTTTCGCTGTTCTGCCAATGCGTTCAAATCGACTTTTTCATCGCTCTGTATAAAGTTGTGAAATTTGTTGGGCTTAATTTGTTGAACAGTTTTTATAGGTTCTTTTCTGCTCCAATTAAGAATTGTTGCATAATCGCTTTTATATCTCTTTCCTGTAGATGTTTTGTAGCCGTCAAGTCTATTAATTAAATCCTCTGCGACTGTTTGTCCTAACTTTTCTAATAGTTTTTTATATTCATCCTCTGTTAAAGATACGCTCTGAAATTCACCAAATTTATTTTTAATAGGTTTTTTAGGAGCAGGTATATCTTTTATATATTCTTTTTCTTTTTCTTTTTCTTTTTCTTTTTCTTTTTCCCCCAAGTCTATAGATAGGGTATCCATAGGGTATCCATAGTCTATACATAATGTTTCTAAAGCGTATTTAAACTCATCGCTTTTAATATCCCGCATTTCTTTTTTAATACAACTCATGACTTTGGGCGATTTAGTCCAATTATACTTGTTCCAATTAGTTAAGAATATCTCTCTCGTTTCTTCATTATAAAAAATTACACATAAATAATTTTCAAATCTATCTATCAATCTCTCTACTGTTTGCATATTATAGCCTGTTTCGTTAGATATTTGCCTTTTGCTTATTTCGTAGCATCCGCATTGCTTAGTATGTGGATTAGTCATCAGGTATAGATAGAAATATTTATCTTCCGGAGTCATTTCATCTATAACTTTTGCATCAGTCCAAAATGATGTTTGTATCATTCTATATACCGCCAATTCATCACCGCCCTCCTAAAACGAAACCAAATTCAAATCAATTTCCGTGTCTTTTTCTGCTACTACAACACTTTTATCTGTTAGCTCTTCAATTTCCCTTTTAAACCTTCCGGCATCGGAATTCTTGTCAGACAGATGCAGTAAGCAAATATTCCTTACACCGTTCAGATTGTTTGCCTTTAGAAAGCTTTTTACATTTTCAAGTTCAAAATGACTTTTTAAAGTTCTGTTTTTCAATGTTTTGTTAATTATTCCTAACTCTACATTTTTATACAGTATGTCTTTTGCATAATTACACTCTATGAATATATGATTAAGACCTTCAAAGTTATATTTCAGGTAATATGTATCTGTCGCAAACAACATGAGTCCCATTTCTTTATGCTGTACTAAGAAGCCAAGAGGTTGTCTGCAATCGTGTTTTACATCAAATGCCATAACTTTATACTCCCCAATACTTATCTTTTCGAATTCGCCCAAAATATTAGCTCTGTGATGACTTAATCCTAATACTTCTTTTGTACCTTTTGACATATAGCAGTTCATCCCTGCTTCCAAAACCTTTTGAACATATCCGGAATGGTCTTTATGCTCATGTGTAATAAGGCACCCGACAACATTTCTTATATTGAAATTAAGAGCCTTCTTAACTTCTTTAAAATCAACACCACACTCAATTAACAAAGTTTCTCCACTATTCGCTTGTAGAAGGTAGCAGTTACTCGATGAACTGCTACCTAATATTTTAACTTTCATTTCCTTAAAATCCTGGGTCAGAATCTATTCCCACTTGTGCGCCGTAACCCTTTGATTTATTCGAATTAACATCATAAGATGCTTGCTCTTCCGTTTCCTTAGGAATATCAACTATTTGCTCTTCATGGAATACCACTGTTTTTTTATTTGCATTATTATCAATTTCTTTTTGTATTTCCCTTTCAGGTTCAATTACCTCTGCATCTTGGAATTCCTCCTCTGTATACAGACTTTCGAGTTTTGTCGGAAAAGCCTCTCTTAAAGCTTGAACAATTGCGACTTTTCTAATCATAGTCTTAGGCATTGAATTCCATGTAGCTTGTGATTTGTGGTATTCTTCCAAATTTACTTTTGCAGATATAGGAAACTTTCTATCTTTCCTATACACATCACACCATCCACCAAGAAGAGTATCAGTCTTAAGCATAAAACTACCCTCTATTTCAACAACTTCACCATCTCTTCCTAATATAAGACCTGCTTTAAAGCCGTCATATAAAGGGTCGTTTTCTGCTCTTTTCATAAATGCAGCCTTGCCTGTAATGTTTTGTGCAGGCTTTGTTTTGTCATATTTCACAATGTAGGCTTCATTTGTCCAAGGGTTCAGTCCTTGAAATCTGCACCAATTCATGAACAATACTATTTCCTGTTCTGTTACATTTTCATTACCTTTAGCAAAATATTTCATTACTGTTGTTATAGTTAAAGTTACTTCTTGACCTCCCGATTGAAATACAACCTCTCTGTCATTTTTTTGTGTTACTGCGTTTTGATTTGTTTTTGCCATTTCATTTCCTCCTATTTTTTAAATTTCTATTCTCAATATTTTATCTTCTTTACTTACAATCAAATTAATAATTTGACTATCTGTCTCAATTAATTCAATTATTCCTTCTCTGTTGTCTATGAATACCGGAGCTGTCGTGCCATAAAATTTACTTAATGCGTTTATAATGTCGATACCTGCATTATATTTAGCCGCATTATTCGCATCTGCGAACGG
>CAYSBC010000065.1:4888-9629 GCA_964429195.1 uncultured Eubacteriales bacterium
GAATCTTCGATGACCTGTTTATTTGACAAAACTGTGTTGATTTCCTGTAATCTGTCCTGCAACTCTTCTCTCTTTTGCCTTACCCTACCATCTTGATTAACAGGCAATAAATTCTTTTCATCTTTTTTGATTTCATCTTCAAGTGATGCGTATTCTGTGTTTGAACGATAGTCAATAATGCGTTCATTGTTTTTTTCAGTGTTTAAAACCGCTTGAGTAGCCTTTATTTCTTCATCAAGTTTCGCAAGCTCAGCTTCGTTGTTTTGAACTGTAACATTCAACCTGTCACTTTCATCCTGCAACTGCTCAACTTTTGTTTTTCTCCACTTACCCTCATTAGTTATTTCATCAAGTTTTTTCAATTTGTTGCTCTTATAATTAGCCAACATCCCGGATATTTGTCTTTCAATATCCTCTTTCGGTAAATCTTGCTTGCATGTAGGACAAACAAAGTTTTCTTTATCCGGCTCATTAAAAGGTTCTTCAAATACAACCTTGTATTCATCCCTATAGCCCTGCATTTCATCCTGGAACCTTTGGATTTCGTCTTGATTTTTTGCAATAATATCAGTATCTTGCTTATTTTTTCTCTCAAGGGTATCTTTTTTATATCCAAGCTCCATTAGTTTCATGTTCATTTCATTTAATGACCTCATGGAGTCTTTTTCAATCTGTAACTCTAAATCTTTAAGTTTGTTCTTTTTAACAGACAACTCAGACTGCCTCTTAGTAAATTCATCTGCAATCCTTTGTTGACTTTCAAGCTGACTTTCAATAACATTCAGCTCACCTTTAATATTCGCTCTTTCCTTTTCTAATAGCTCATAATCGACACTTTCAGCCAATACTGGCAAGTTTCTGTTGATTTCATCGATTCTGATTGGGATAGCCCTTAACTGCTCATTCAGCTTCTTTTTCTTGCTTGCTATAATAGCTTTAAAACTATCTATGCTATTGCCATTGAGTAACCCCGGCAAATCCTTTAGCTTTTTCGAATTATTGATAACCTCTTCATCGGACACGTCACCGACTATTGAAAGTAATATTTTACGTCTATCCTGCCAGGAAGTATTTACATTGAAGTGCATCGGATTAGTAAGCAACTTGAATACATTTTCATCGATTAAAGAATTGATATACTCTTTGTATTCCTTCTCCTTCTTTGGTTCTTCATTGATGAAATACTCTGTCGTATTGCCGGAGAATATTGCTTCCGCAGAGCCACGTTTCTTAACCCAGTTTTCCTTGAGCAATCTTCTAAGTATTACCTCTTTTCCGTCTACAAGCAATATGCCTGTTACTTGATGGTCTAACCCGTGGATGAACTCACCGTTTTTATCAAGAGTCTTTATGTTAAAATCACTTCTGTTTGTGCTATCCTTGCCGAATAATAGCCATGTAAAGCTGTCGAATATAGTTGTCTTACCTGTTTCGTTTCTGCCATAAATATTGGTTTCTTTTCCAAATCCTATTGTCTTTTCCTTTATGCCTTTAAAGTTAAGCAACTCAAGCTTTTTTAATTCGATATTCATTATCCTCCTCCTCTAACTTTATTTCATCACCATCAAACAGTAATTTATTTGTTAAGCATGTAAATGTCAGTCCGCTTATTTTGCTTCTGTATTGATATTTGTAATTATATGGATGTTTCTTAATTGTATAGTCCCTGCCTTTTATCAATCTCACAAAATCTTCCTCATTGTAATATAGGAATTCTTCTCTATTGCCTCCGCAATCCGTAATTCCGCATATACCTTCCGCCTCAGCCCTTAGTGTCGCAATTCGCAAGTCAACCGCTCTGTCTATCAATTTTTCTCTTTGCATTTTCCCTCCTATATGCTATAATTAGCATGATTAAATTATTTTTTATTCGCCTGTTGCAGCAGGCTTTTTTTTATCTTTTTTCCTCTATTGGGAGCAAGTTTTAAAACTCTTCTCAAATTGCCTATTGTAGCTTCCGATACGCCGAGCTTTAAAGCTATTGCAAAATCACTTTTGCCGTCATAATACATTTCAATAAATACTTCTTGCATCAGCTCCTTTCTGATTGTTTTATTCATTTCCGATGGCAGTATTTCGCAACCGTTTCCCTTTAAAATATTAATAATTCTACTCTTATCTAATAATGTTAATTCTTGTATTAGCTTTATTCTGTTTTGATTTACATCTGCTCTTTTGAACATTCCGACTATTTCTTTTTCTGAATAATAACTTGAAATTTTCAACACCTCCTATGTCCTGCCAGGCGAACACCACTGTCCATCCTGCTATAGTTATCATTAGTGCTTGTACCAATATTGTTACAACTTCACTTACTGTATTTGAAAACATTTCATCACCCCACTTTCATTTTTTTCTTAACTCTTAATCATAATTTAGTGCAATATATCTTCCCTGCTCCATCTTCATATAAGTCATATCCGGAAAACTCGAAATCTGTTCCGACATATCTAACTTTTTTCTTAAGCAGCTTTTCCGAATCCATGTATTCGGCGTTAATTAAAGAACCATATAATTCAACTTCTTTACTCATCTATTTTCACCTCCTTAAACAAATCATCTATAGTACAATTTAATGCTTTTGCAAGCTCCGGCAGTATTTCAGACTTAGGTTTGCTTAATCCCATTTCCCACTGGGAGACAGCACCTTGAGTTATATTTAGTTTTTCAGCTAATTGCACCTGACTCAAGCCTTGTTTCTTTCTCAATCTAACAATAGCATTCATCTTATTTCATCATCTCCTCGTTAAGTTTTTCAATAGCCTCACTATTATTATATACTAATAAAAAATATTGTCAATAGTATTTCTATTATTTATTTTATTTTTATTGAATGAATTTTTTGCATAAAAAAAGCCCTGGCTTACAAACCAGGACTTCTTTATTTTTGCCATGTAGTTAAATTATAGTTAAAATACTATATGCCGTCATCAGCATAACAGATAATGGGTCACCCCCTTTAAGATAATCCAAATCCTAAAATCGCATAAATATATCTTCCGTCACCATAAACAACCATATCATCAGCATTATTCATGAATACAGAACCGCCGCCGTCGCCCATAACCGCAAAATGATACGCTTCGCCTGTACTATTGTCGGTTATCAGTTTTAATAATTCTGTCATAGACATATTTTTAACTGCTAACAGATAAAATTTCTTATTAACTGTATTATAGCCTATGACAGTTTTATTCGATACCCTAAGTACATCTGAAAAATCTTTCCATACTCCATTAACATTGTAACCCTTTTTAAATCCCTCAGTAACCGGACTATAAAAGAAGTTTTTATCAAGGGTATTTACTAATCCTACCCCACCAACTGCGCATTGGATATTTTTATAATCAAGTTCTGTAGCATACTTAACTCGTTTCATTCCAGGATTGCCATTCTTGTCTACCCAAATAACTGATTGCGGAGCGTTAAAATCTCTTAGATGATTAGCCTCGTTCCGTAAGATAATTCCGTCTTGAATCGAGATTGAGGTTGGGTATGGCTTTGTTCTTGCAGCATCTTCCCACCACTGAAACGAGTCGTTTATACAGTATGGCTCCTCTATACTTCTATTAGACTTTTTTACAATCTTTCTGCCGAAATCTTTGGGTTCTCCCCTTAGCTCATGTATTCTGCTGCTGTAAATTTTATGCCTAACCTCTAAGATTTTTGTCAAGGGTGGTTCTGCTGATTCTTCAACTAATCCTTTTGGGTCTATACACATAGCATGCCTCCCTTTTAATAGACTCTTAATCCAAAACATTGTATCGTACAGGCAATCCCTAATCTCAAAGTGTAAATGCGCCCCTGTTGTCATTCCCGTTAAACCAATATGCCCGATTATTTGTCCTGCTTTTATCGATTGTCCTACTTTAACCTCAAGAGCCTTCATGTGAGCATACAGGGTACAGTAATTACTATGTTCGATAACAACATACAATCCGTAACCCTCTGCATCATTTTTACTTACAGCGACCTTGCCATTATCAACCGCATGTATAGGAGCGCCGAGCGGAGCTTTATAATCAATTCCAGGATGAAATTCTAAACCACCTAACGCCCTGATGCCATATTCGCTTGTTACTTCAATATTTTCTAAAGGCTTATTTTTTAGTTCAATCATGTAATTACTCTGTTTTCTTTGACTGCTTAATAATCTGATTAATATATACGCTTGCTCCAGCACACAAAAAACCTTGCGTTATTGCCACGAATACAGCCATGTAAATATTGTCGGTTCCTTCGGTTGCTAAAATCCATAATGCCGACAAGATAATTCCTATTAGCCCTAATGTTAAAGGTATAAATTTGTCCTTAATCAATGTTGTATTTTTAATTGCAACAGCAATAAAATACAGTACCGGAATTAATATTAAAAGCTCCGGCTTAATGAAATTTTTTAATAATTCAATATCCATGTTATTTCTCCTTTCCTTCTAAATCATCAATCCTGTGATTAGCGACTTTCATTTTTTCGTCAATTAAACATACGTTTTGCTCCACTTTATACATTCTTTCGATTACGCTGTTGTGCTTGTCAACTTTGTTTTCAAGCTGCTCAAGCCTATAATTAGTAAGCTTTGTAGATGCTAAAATCCCCACCAAAGAGCCAAGCCCACTGCCCAGAAGCGTAATTACTGCTATTGTCACATTTTCGGTCATATCTCACCTCAATTATTTAAATATTAAAAAAGGATTATATTTCTATAACCCTTTGAACACGAAATTTTTCTTTTGTTGCCTA
>CAYSBC010000066.1:0-9578 GCA_964429195.1 uncultured Eubacteriales bacterium
GAAAGGATAATGATTATGATTAAAAAGGGCCTCATAATATTTACACTCTTTTTATTATGGACTATATTGGCAACTGCATGCAGTGAAACTAAACATGAAGATTATCAAAGATATACAAATGCAAACGAACATCTTTGGCAGGCGGATTCCATTTTTTTTGATTCTGAAATCAACATTGTTAGCAATATGAAAAATGGCGGAGAGAGTTTTTCTATGCAGAAACTAGTAAGTTCAAAAAATATGAACTCTGAAGAGTTGATTAAAGAAATATACGAGGAGATATCTTTAAACAATGAAAAAACGAATTTTTCGGCTAAAGCGCAGATCTATTATCAAAACGAGGTATGTTATTACCATGACATATATAACAATCGACTTAGCAAAACAGATTTTGAAGAGAATAAAATGGCCGGCTATGATTCTCAATTTCAGATGGATTTTAAAGAAAGCGATATTATAGATATAAAATCAAGTCCTAATGAAACCGAGTTTAAGCTAAAAGATTCTTCTGTTATTGAATTGGTCAAAACGGCTAATATAATAAATCCGGCCAACAATATAAATGACTATGCCATTAAAGATGTTCTTTTTGTTGTGAAATATAATAACAAAAATCAAATTGAGAAATATAACCTCCAGTTTAGTTTGGAAAATAATAATCTTACCACGCTATATCATATGATTTTTAAAGTGAATCAAGTAGATGATGTTAAAATAGTTCCTCCAGACAATTTAGATGAATACAAATATGACAAGACTGTATCTTATGGATACCAATAAGCCTATACCTACGACATGCAGATTTGCAAGTACTAACGCTTTGGGAAATCCCCGAACCGGTCCAACATATAATACGAAACTTGCATATCGAGGTCAAATTAACTCGGGTAATCCCGTTTTTGTAACTGTCAACAATGCGGCAGGAACCAGTCCTGGTTACCCAGATGGATTTCGCGATCATGCGATGACTGGGGTGGGGTACATGTTTTCAACTATAGACGGAGATTACATTATCCTCCATACTACAAGTACCAGCGATGGGGATTTATACGTTGCTCTCTCCGCATCTACACTGGGAGATTATGCTTGGTGCTATTTTGAGAAGTAAGAGAAAATTGAATACTTGTATCCAGGAGTTAACATGATGGATAGGAAACCTGTAAGAATTACTTTTATCATATTGGGTATTTCGGTGATGGCAGCAATGATATTTTATGCGGCTTTGCCAACTATGGGAAACGTGATTGGCTTAGAGGGAATTCAAGCTGAAGATATTTCCAATATTAAATTTATAGTGACCAGAGAGCGCCAAGAAGCCTGGGTCTTAGATGATGCCAAAGTTATTGCGGAGACCATATCCTATTTTAATGGACTTAAAGCTGTTCCTGCATTGAGAACAGGCGGGGGGTCGTTAGTCTCTATGGATATTAATTTACTGGAACCTACCGGCAGCAGCGAAAATCAAATACGTATTACTATCTTTACCGAAAGACAGTACCATGGTGCAAATGGGGCAAATTACTATGCATTGGGCAAAGTGAAGTCTTCTGCGCAGTGGGAAAAGATACTTGCGATGTGTTCAAAGAGTGAATAAGGTGACGATTGGACGGTTTCTTGGCACGCACAGATGGATTAAACTGTGACGAAGAACCGTCCCTAAGACCGTGTGGGTAAGATTATTTGATCACGCAATCACGGGCACAGACCCCGTGTGTTATAAACCAATCATGGGGGCAGACCCGAAGTAACGGGGTAATTAGTTTTCAGCAAACCGCCCCTAGTGATCCCACCCTCCGTTACCCAAGAATGAAAGAGATTAAGCCTACTTGTATAACGCACAAAGGAAGACATGATTGCCATCACCGAAAGCATAGCGTACCTGAAAAAATAATTTTAATAGAGTGTCACAAAATGTCCTCCTGAAAACGTTCTATAGATAGAACAATTTCAAAGGAGGATTTTCATTAGCATTGGTAACAGGCTCGTTGTGGACACGGCTATTTGATATTTTCTTAAATTGCTTGTCCCTTTTTGGCCTTCTCGTCACATATATAGGTAAAGGGGTTAGCAAATGGTTCTTTTATTGCTTTGCTTAGCATGGACGAAAGACGAAAGAAGGTGAAGCCGATGGGCAAATAACAGGATACCTATCCTGATGGAAGCCCTATCGTTGCGAGCGGCATTCTTCCACACACTGGTACTATTTATCATCGTGTTGATGGAGTGCTCATTTATAAGATTGCACAATTCAGGGGTGACCTATATTATTATTTATGGTAGTTGATAGGGCCTGAGAAAAAGGGGGAAAAATAAAATGACTAAAATTATTCGAATTTGCAGCTTGATATTTATTCTGTGCTTGTTATTCACATCGGCTTCATTTGCAGAAAGTAGGCCTCTTGTCACTGAAAAAAATGCTGTGACAATATATACAGGAGAAGTAGAAAACAAGCTAAATGAAGAGATTTCAAAATCTCCGTATAGAGTTACTTACGAAAAAGTTATTTATACAGAAATGTCGGTTAATAACTTGCATGATAGATTTTTTATACAGTGAGAGGTAAAGATGAAAAAAATAATCATAATAATGATCATCCTGCTATATGCCTTTAGCTTTATGGCCTGCGAGAGCGGCGGCCTCAATTCTGATAGTGCGAATCAGCTCAGTCTGTATGAGGACTATCAAAAAGCGTACAATGAATATAAAAATCTAAGTGCCCTGTCTCTTTACGCTGAGTATACGGTAAAAGGAAAAGCAGATGGTGAAATCTACATTGACAATGAAACAGTTATTGATACCACACAAATCAAAGCAGGGGAAGGAATGGTAGGACATACAAAGCAATTTACCCAATTCTATGAAAAAAATGTTTATGATGAATACATACGCCGTAGTTCCGAACAGTTTTATCGGGATGGCTACGTATATATAGAAATGTCAAACGTAGAAAAAGTAAAAATGGAATACCCAATACAGACAAAGCCGGAATTAGATTTCATATATCTGTTTGATTTTGACAAATCGATGATTAAGGAGCAATCAATTCAGAGCGACAAGTATGTCTTTGTTCTGGATGAGCAAAAAATTAGGCAGGAAGTGTTGGACAAGCTTTCTCATTTTTATATAGAAATTGAATCACTTGAGAATATTGATTTCCATTCTATTGTTTTTAGTGTCGCATTGGAAAATGGCGATATAGCCGCTACATCTCTGCGCTGTATGGGTACTACAAATCAGAATGACAGGCTCTTAGCGATTGAATTTTCTGCTGACATACGAGTAAAATCTACAGAGGGGCTGACAATAGACTTCCCTGAGGATCTGGATCTGTATCAGGAAATTTCATTAATGCCAGAGGAATGACAGGGGCGAGCACACAAGTTTTACACAATATGGGGAATGAACAGAATCGAACTGTTTGGATAGTAGGCAATTATGAGTATGCTGTATTGGCAGAATTGAGGCTTGAGGCACATGGCTACTGCGAATCCCGGGTGGGTTTGGCTGGATATGAACTTTATCCGGTATTTTAACTTATTAGAAGAATATATTTTGGTTTAAGATGTATTCTTCTATATTGAGGGATTGAGGAAATCAAAGGGGATATTATGATTACAAAGAAAAACAGAACGTTATTTTTTCTGGTTGATCTATTTCTGGCAGCGCTTTTGTTGGTGGAATGCTACTTCTTTTATCTCTATGCATGGAGGCGAACAGATGGAGGACTGTCTCTTTCCGCGTATTGGGCCATTCACAATTTAAGCATTTTACTATTTATATTGGGATTCCAACTGGAGCGCATCATTGATATCATCACCAATCGAAAAAGAATTTATCTTCGCTGTGAGACGCTGATATTGGACCTAGACCCCTTGAATAGTTCCCATTTCTCCATCTTCCGCCATTGAAGCTTACAAGGTGTATTTAAGAAAGCGCTATGTCGAGATGGATTTGTTGCGAGAACTGGATGATCCATCTTCCGAAGAACTGAAGGATGAAATTGTAAACGGGGATGTTCTTGAGCTTAAAGTAGGAATTCCAGCCTTGGCCTATTCGGAGGAGCCTGTTCCCATCTCTCTCTGGGTTGGTAAAGACACTTTAGTATTACTTAAGGTTGAGATCGACAAGTCTGTCGTTATGCAGCCCTTGATAAAACTGCAGCTCGCTCAAATGGGTTCGGACAACAGCAACCCTGAGACCAGGTCATAAGGGCTTTGGAAACCTATGTAATTACCGGTATCGATGCCGCTCGGAAACCGCCTGTACCGGAAAGATAGCTCCTTATTTGATGTGAGAGCAACCCCTCCTAGGAATTTAATCCGTATCAAAACGCCGCGCAATCACGGGGACAGACCCCGTTTGTTATAAACCAATCATGGGGGCAGACCCGAAGGTTCGGAGTAATTTGAACAAACCGTGCCTAGTAATCCCACCCTCGTTATCCAGCTAAAATAATAAATAATTGGGAAAGCGTGTTACAAAATGTCCTCCGGAAAACGTTCTATAGATAGAACTATTTCCAAGGAGGATTTTTATTTAGCATTGGTAGCAGGCTTTTTCTGAACATGGCAAAAATTTAATATTTTCTCAAATTGCTTGTCCCTTTTTGGCCTTCTCGTCACATATATAAATAAAGGGGTTAGTGAAATAGTTTTTTCACCGTTTTGTTCGATGAGTATGAAGGAAGGTGGAACCGATGTGGTAATAACAACGGGGCACAGGACGTATTTAGGCCTAAAGAAAAGAAGAAAACTTATAATAAACAGAAAGGAGAAAAGATATGAATAGAAGTTTTATTGGAGTTTTAGTAGTAAGTATGATTTTATCATCTGCATTATCCGTGTTTGCAAATGATAAAATTGATACAACAACATTAGAAACTCCTCCGACTGTAGACGTGTCCATGCTTAAAAATATGAGTATGGAAGATATAATTGAACTGAATGAAAAATCCGTTATTGACAAAGACCTGTTAAGGGAGGCTTTATTAATTCAGGAGTGGGAGTCGTATTCAAATGACCCTGAATTTCAAAGACTATTGAATGAAGACCCTGAGGACGCCAATCGTATGATTGAGGAAAATGTAAATAACCAAATAGAATTCTTCTTTCAAGTAACGCCGAAGAGTTGGATTGGGGAGACGGAGGCCTGGAGTGCGGCCCCGTTAATACAACAATATAGCGAGAATTCATGTGGTCCATGCTCTGCATTACAGGCGATTCTGGGATGGGGTGGTTCTGTGGCAGGTTCAGACAATGTCGCTAAACAAATAACCATTGAAAACGTTGTTCCCTCTCCTGCAAATGCATATGATCTTAGAATGCATATGAATGATGACTATAGCCCCCCAGAGTATATATCCGCAAAAAAAGGAAGCGAGATGACCGACTTGGCTTTTAAATGGACGCTTTTTAACAGCCTAATGTATGATGTTTCGCCGATACTTCATGCAATGACCGGACAATTATCATATTATAATGGACATAATAGTAGACATTACATTTGCGTTCAGCGAGTTGACTTTGATAGTTCAAACCCAGTACGGTTGAGAGATTGCAATTGGAGATCCGAATATTTTGGAAGTCATTATGTGACTCTTGCTGATGCTAAAGCAGCGGTAAGCCAGCCTGACAGATACTTGTTAGCAGCAAAAATGTTATAGCTATACAGCCAATCATAGAGGAGGGTTTTCCTCCTCTATGATTGCTATGAAGGGGGATGTTACGATGCACAAAAAAATATGTGGAATTCTGTTTATACTGCTTTGCTTCGCTTTACTTCCTGCCTGTCAGAATGAAAGCGTGAATGGCAGTGACACGATGCCTGTTTTAGACTTATCTTCCTCAGAAAAATTAACATTTAAGCCGGGTAGCAAGGATACTTTTTCTGTTAAAGTATACGATATCGATGTTCCCGAGGGCTGGTCGGCGGGAGGGGTTTTCCCATATAACTCAAAGATATATTATTATCGGGACAAGGTGCTCCGTCAGCTGGTGACCAGCTCGCCCGCGGAGGTAGTGGAGTACGATACGGGTTCACATGCAGAGAGGGTTATTTATTCCTGTGAAAACAACGATACTGGCCTCTTTTTGAACGAATTAATGGCAAATGAGAATTCCGTGTTCTGGTCGGTGTATGAAGGGCATGAGCGCAGAATAGAACGGTACGATTTCAAAAACGAAAAAATAGCGTTGATAGACTCCTCGCCAGCGGATTCTCCTGCCATGTTATCGGCAGACGGGAATCATATGATATGGTTTCAGGCATCCTATGAGGAATCGGGCGATGATCTTTACGTATACGACAGTAGCAACGGAATATTAGAGCATATAGAGGTAGCAAAGGGCTATCTCTACAGGAGATCCAATATTAACGAGGGAGTTTTGACTTATGTTACTGTCTATGACGATCAATATAATTTGATCAATATTTGCGATTTGAATACCAAAGAAGTAATAAAGGGAATCCTTATAGATAAGAACATAGATTTTATGCGAACGATAGCAAACCGACAGTATTTTGTATTTAATCTTCCACAGCAGAAGGACGAGATTTATGCGTACGATTACGTATATAATATTTTATACGATGTAAATGATTTGGCGGAGATTTCCGTATTTTCCTTTGAACTAATCAATGATACATTACTGATCAATGATAATGAGAGTAAGACAATCATTGCACTAAATCTTGCAGATCAAACCCAAACTGTATGTTTTGGCGGCGATGGCAGGAATCACAGATTCACTTCGTCAAGCGCAAGCCAAAACAAAACCTATGCGACCATAGATCATGATTTTGCCAACGAAAAGACAAGGGTTGTGTATATCACCGTAAATTAAATCCTCGTGTCGTAATCCTCCTCTTGACCGGCACTTTGACGGCTCAGGCACTGGTTATATCATGTCAAACAATGCGCAATACAGCGCTGTTTGGTTAGTGGGAATCTATGAATGTACCATTTATAGAACGGTGTCTGAAGCGGAACTTAAGAAGATTAGCAGCTTCGTCTCCTACTCTGGCCAATCCGGCAAGTCTTATTACGCAGTTGTGACATTCCGGGCGGCAAAAGACGGCGGTGGTGACACAAAGTCTTATGCAACAGCAGAAGTTACGGCCAAATAACATAAATGGATTGGCGTGCCACTCTGTTACGGAGTTGGCACGCCGGTTCATGAAATCTCAATGCTCGAAGCAGCACCTTCTATTGCCACATCCCTATCTCGTTTCTTTGTTTTTTATTTTTTCTGTCTATCACCTTCTTCTTTTAAGCATTGCTAACTGTTCCTTTATCAATGCCCTGAAAAATATTTTAGTATATTTTAAAATTGCTTGTCCCTTTTTGGCCTTCTCGTCACATATATAGGTAAAGGGGTTAATGAGTTAGTTTTTCACTGTTTATTCAATGGTTAAGAAGGGAGGTGGAGCCGATGTGGTAATAATAATGGAGATAAGGGACGTATTTATGCGCAAAGTAATTTATAAGAGAATCAATTATTGTTTTCACAATATACTACTTAAGGAGAAAGGGGAAAAGATGAGAAATTTAAAAAAATCAGTTAAGAATATTAGCATTATACTTTGTGCATTAGTATTTGGATTTTCTTTAACTACCTTTACAGCGACAGCATTTGCAGCTGGAACTGCCAAAAGTGATGAAGAACCCTATACTGTGCATGGCTACAGTTATAAAAATTATAGCACCATTAGTGTTGGTGTTGTTTCAGGACAGAAATTTGCAAATGCTCAGTCCTCTGCATATAATACCGTAAGCACGACAGTTCCTGCTGGTTACATCGCATCTAAAGGAAGGCTTTATAATAGTGCAGGTAGTCTAGTATCTGAAACCACATATTCAACTAACAGTAATGCAGTCGTGTCCCATGCTAGTGCAGTCGCTTCTCATAGACCGGCTACCTATGATGGCTATTATAGTCAGGGAATTACGGGAGCGTTTAACGGAAACGGATATACTTACTATACTACTTATCGTTCGCCCACTTTAAACCCATAAAGTATATTTTACAAATATACTAGAATATGAAGTATCAAAGAAGGAGAAAATGAATACAAAGAGAATAGCAATTATTGCTTTTATACTTGGTGTAGCACTTAGCCTATCAATTGTGACCGCTTTGGCCCAGCCTAATCAGGAACATGGAAAGTCACCGTCTTATCCGATTAATGAATCAGGCTTGACTTATGGTTCTGCTTCTGACGCAGCTTCACCTGAAGAGGAACCGGATTTAATATCGGCAGTTGGCGTTGATGGCATAGAGGGGTATGTTTATTCTAAAGACCTCCAAGAAGGAGCACCAAATACGCCCGAAGAAGCTATTGTTATGACAAAAGCAATGGATGAAAAAATGGCTAGTTTAAGATTAGGAGAAACACTTGTCGTTCGTACAATCCCACTGTATGACATAGATGGAAAAACTATTATTGGAAAATTTGCTATCTCTAATACTAAATTATAGGGTAGTATTTTCCTAAAGCCAAGATTTGTTAGCGAGATTATGATTTTAAGGTCCCTTAAAACAGATCGTTCTTGCTATACTTAGTCGATAGCTATTCCCCGCAGTTATGTGCTCATACCCCTTTGTGGCATAGCATGGACAGCGGAAGTAGCTTGGCCGGTAATATTTTCATGGATTTTGATTGGGGATTTTCCGATATGTTTTCATCCCATGTCCTGAGTATCGGTTTTTACTATATTATGATCAGTCTGCTGGTCGGAATTCTCCCTATTTTATTAAAAGGAGATAATCGCCAATCGCTGTTGTCTTATATATTCTTTAATCACAAGGCTTTGGAAGAATACATTTTGGTTTAAGATGTATTCTTCTATATTGAGGAAATCAAAGGGGATATTATGATTACAAAGAAAAACAGAACGTTATTTTTTCTGGTTGATCTATTTCTGGCAGCGCTTTTGTTGGTGGAATGCTACTTCTTTTATCTCTATGCATGGAGGCGAACAGATGGAGGACTGTCTCTTTCCGCGTATTGGGCCATTCACAATTTAAGCATTTTACTATTTATATTGGGATTCCAACTGGAGCGCATCATTGATATCATCACCAATCGAAAAAGAATTTATCTTCGCTGTGAGACGCTGATATTGAGTGCAGTTTTTGTTTTCCTGGCATACGTAAAGCTGTGGATAGGTTACGTTGGATTACCTGACTTATCGAAAACTGACAGCATCTTTTTTGTAATGCGCCAATCTATTTCATTCAGTTATTTCAGGGATTATCTGCTTATGGCGGCTGCCGGCATATTACTGGTTAAGGCTTTTACGCCAAAAGAGGATCCACTGTCTACCACTTTATAACGCTTTTGGTGTTGAAGTGGAGGCTTGGGGATGCGCTTGCAAAAAAATAAAAGGATTTAAATAATTGGGAAAAAGTGTAACAGCATGTTAAAATAAGGATAGATACATGATTTGTACACGCATAGTCAGTTGAACGGAGGAACATATCATGAGAAACGAAATCGCTATTATTCTGCCTATCATACTTGCAGCCGTTCTAGGGGGCTGTGGCAGGGCAACTCTCAATCGGGCCTAGACCCCTTG
>CAYSBC010000067.1:0-9329 GCA_964429195.1 uncultured Eubacteriales bacterium
ATTAATGAGGCTAGGATTAATACAGGAATAAACACTATGTTTTGAGGTAATATGGAAGATAATGCAATTCCAAGCCCCTTCATTTTCATTTTTTCCATAAAAAATGCTACTGTAAAACCAATGGTGATTCCTTTGTAGGTAAGAACTGCAAATATGATAGGAAATCCTATGACGAGTATGCTGGACAAAAATATAAGTCCGAGCATTTTATAATTGTTGATAAGTGATTGGGTTAGGATTTCGTTTTTATTGAGATTATCTAAATAAGCAATATTAAAGTAGCGATCCAAGAAAATGGACAGTTCTGATTTTTGTGTTAGGCTCATCATTTTAACGGTAAAAGCTCCAATAGCGATGCCCAGTATGATAAAGAATAATATTAACCAAAGGTTTCTTCCGTTTTTTCCAAAGATCTCAGCGCTCATGTATCTTTTTCTGCTTTTCATCAGTCTATTTCCTCCTTAAATAAAGCTTTCTTGATTACTTTTCCTAATAAAGATTTTTGTCCTTATTAATCAATTGCTCTAATTAAAGATATGTTTTTTGAATAGACCTTATGACACTTTGTCCAAAAAAAAGGAGCTTAAGTTTTTAAACTAAGTCTCCCTTTACTTGAAGTGCAAGCAGTCCGCTTATTGTTTTGTAATCTTCTATTTGCCCTGTAAATACCATTTTGATGAGGACATCTAATTTATATTTTTTTATATCGATATGCTCATTTTCATCCGGGCATGGCTCTCCTTGAACTAAATTTTTAGCCAGATAGATATAAATCTTTTCATCAGAAAATCCGGGAGAGGAATAACCCTCTAATAGCAATTCTACCTCCTCTGCAATATAGCCCGTTTCCTCTTGAAGCTCACGTTTTGCAGTCAATTCAGGAGGCTCGTTCTTTTCAATCTTTCCAGCCGGTAGCTCGAGCAACATTCTATCAATAGGTTTTCTGAATTGCTCAACCAACACTATTTCCTTTTCATCGGTTATCCCTATAATAGCTACTCCACCGGGATGTTCGACAATTTCTCTTTTTGAATGTCCACCATTCAAGGTTTTTACGGTATCTACCCTTAAATTAATGATTGCGCCTTCATATATTCTATCTGTTTTGGTTGTTTCTTCGATAAAAATTAAGCTTCACCTCCTTATAGACATTGTTTTTTACATATTATCCTCACATACTATTTTTTCATCTTCTGATTCTTCATCACACAAGCATCTACCGCATCAATGATGGCACTTCGGATGGATTTTCTTTCTAACATAGCAACCGCCTCTATCGTTGTTCCTCCCGGAGAACAAACCATGTCCTTAAGCTCTCCTGGGTGTTTTCCTGTCTCTAACACCATTCTAGCACTGCCTAAAACGGCTTGTGAAGCAATTGTATAGGCCTTCTCTCTTGGCATACCGTGGAGCACTGCACCATCTGCCATGGCTTCGATAATCATATAAATATAGGCTGGGCTGCTACCGCTAATACCAGTTACAACGCCCATAAGAGTTTCATCAACTATTTCGGTTATGCCGACGGATTTGAACAGTTTGATAACATTTTCAAACTCCTCATCGGATACAGATGCATTTTTTGACAGTGCAGTCATTCCCTCATTCACAAGAGCAGGGGTGTTTGGCATCGTTCTAACAACCTTAGCAGGCCCCGCTAAACATGTCTCTATAAAGTCTATGGATATACCAGCCGCAATGGATACGATAATATGGGAATCCTTCCTATATTCCTTCATTTCCTTTAAAACAACCTCATAGATATTGGGTTTCACAGCTAATACAATAATCTCTGACGATGCCATCACATCTTCAAGAGAATCGCATAAGTTGACGCCATATTCAAGTGATAAGCTTTCAGCCTTTTCAGCATCCTTATCAAAAATAAATACATTTTTTGCACTGTGTAACTTGGAATATCCCTTAATGAGGGCTCCACCCATATTCCCGGCTCCTATAAAACCTACTTTCATTTTCTCACTTCCCTTTAAATAAAGTTGCTTTTTCTTCTTCTGCCATCAGTTTGATGATAATATCTTCCTTCTTGCCGTTCACTAAGAGCATAGGAATGCCATATTTATTCACTCTTTTAGCTGCTTCGATTTTTGTTAAAATGCCACCTGTTCCGAATTTGCTGATACCCTCAATCTCAACCTCATCTAAGATTGTATCTACATTTTCCACTACATCAATAAATTTAGCATTTCCATTATCCTTAGGATTTTTATCATAAAGGCCGTCGATATCACTTAACATAATAAGTAAATCTGCATCCCAGAGGGTTGCCGTTAGGGCGGCCAGTGTATCATTATCTCCTATTTTTATTTCCACGGTGCTAACAGTATCATTTTCATTGATAATAGGCAGAACCTTTTCATCAATCAATGTAAACAGGGTATTCCGCATATTCAGTATTCTGTTTTGATCGTTAAAATCGTCCCTAGTCAAAAGCATCTGGGCAATATGTATTCCAAATCTTTCGAACTCTTCTTTGTAGGCATTCATGAGCTCGACCTGCCCTATTGCGCAAAGAGCTTGCTTGTAATGAACATCATCTTTTCTTGCCCACTTATTGATAGCCGCAATACCGCAGGCGCCGGCACCGGATGATACAATGACTATATCTTTATTTTTTTTAATCAATTCATAGACTTGGTCGCTGATATTTTGGATAACCTTCTTATCAATACCACCCTCGTCTTTGGACAAGGTGTTGCTACCTATTTTTATAACTATTTTTCTGCTATCTTCAATCAATTGTTTTATCATTTTATTTCCTCTATTATCCTCTTATTTGTCCATTGCCTCTTACTGCGTACTTTATAGTTACAAGCTCATTTAAACCCATAGGCCCTCTGGCATGCATCTTTTGGGTGCTTATTCCCATTTCAGCACCAAATCCGTATACGCCGCCATCAGTAAAGCGGGTCGATGCATTGACATAAACAGCTGCTGCATCAATGCTTCTTAAAAACCTTTCAGCATGGGTGTAATTTTCTGTTACAATAGCTTCTGAATGCTTTGTTCCATAGATTCGGATATGATCTATGGCTTCCTCTAAGCTGTCGACAACCTTTATCGCTAATATATAATCCAAATATTCCTCAGCCCAATCCTCTTCTGTAGCATCCTTTACCGGTATGATTGCTTTTGTTTTCTCACATCCGCGAAGTTCTACTAGACCATTCAACTCTTTGACAAGTCTTGGCAGAAATTCTTTTGCCACATCCTTGTGTACCAATACACTTTCACAAGCATTGCATACGCCTGGCCTTTGTGCTTTTGCATTGACAACAATTTTTACAGCGTCTTCTAATTTGGCACTTTCATCTACAACAACATGACAATTACCGATACCGGTTTCAATCGTAGGGACTGTTGCATTGGCTACTACTGTTTGGATAAGATCGCTGCCTCCTCGAGGAATGATGAGGTCAATAAATTGCTTAAGTTTCACCATTTCATTGACAGATTCCCTGGATGTATTTTCTATCAATTGAATGACATCTTCAGAAATCCGGCTTTTTGCAAGACCCTCTTTTATAGCCTTTACTAAGGCTATGTTGGAATAAATTGCTGAAGAAGAGCCTCTGAGCAAAATACAATTACCACTTTTTAAAGCCAGTGCAAAAGCATCTACAGTAACGTTGGGTCTTGATTCATAAATGATGCCTATGACGCCTAATGGAACTGACATTTTGCTTATGACTAGACCATTTTCTATCGTCCATGCTTCATTGCTCTTCCATACAGGATCCTTCAAATCTATCATCGTATAGATGCCATCCACAATATCTTGAAGTCTCCCTTCAGTCAATCTAAGCCTATCGATGAGACTTTCCTTCATGCCTTCTTCTTTGGCAATATGAACATCTTTTTCATTTTCTTTAAGTATGTTATTGAAGTTAGCCAATAGGCTTTCAGCTACTTTTTTAAGTGCTTCATTTTTTTCTCTCGTCGTCGCTTCACCTAAGGCATTGGCCTGTTCTTTAAGTATACTGCTCTTCTTAACTACTTCTGATACCATCTATATCGCCTCCTCTATCAAACATTTAAATCTATTTTTAATCCTAATTCATCTTGGTGTTTCGCTAATATGGGCTGGATATGCTCTTCTATAAATTCCGTTACCTGTTCTGATGATCTCCCTATGAACAGTTCTGGAGACATGAGCTTATCCATATCTTCTTGTGTCAGATTGAAGATATCATCCTTCACTATCCTCGATAACAGATCATTGTCGAGCCCTTCTTGTTTAACTCTGGCAGCACTCTCCATAGAGTGAACTCTGATTCTTTCATGCAATTCCTGCCTGTCGCCACCTTTTTTTACAGCTTCCATAATAATATTTTCTGTTGCCATAAAGGGGAGCTCGCCCATAATGCGTTGATGGATAACTTTCTCGTTGACAACAAATCCACCGGTAATGTTAATACAAATGTCCAGTATAGCATCTGTAGCCATAAAGCTTTCAGGGATAACGATTCGCCTGTTAGCTGAATCATCAAGGGTTCTTTCAAACCACTGAGTTGAAGTGGTCATGGCCCCATTGAGTGTAGAGCTCATCACATATCGGGCCAGGGAAGCCGCCCTTTCGCTTCGCATGGGGTTTCTCTTATAGGCCATAGCAGACGAACCTATTTGGTCCTTCTCAAAGGGTTCCTCTACTTCCTTTAAGTGCTGCAATAATCGGATATCATTTGTCATTTTGTGAACACTTTGTCCTATTGCACTTAAAGCCGATAATGTTCTATAGTCTATCTTTCTGGTATAGGTTTGACCTGAAACAGGGATTGATTTTTCAAACCCTAATTTTTTGACAACAAGTCGGTCAAGCTCCTTAACCTTTTCATGGTCTCCATCAAAGAGACTCAGGAAACTGGCTTGTGTCCCGGTAGTTCCCTTAACGCCTCTTAAGCAAAGATGATGAATGACATTTTCTATTTCCTGATAATCCAATAGAAAATCCATCATCCAAAGGGTCGCTCTTTTGCCTACTGTCGTTAGCTGTGCAGGCTGAAAATGCGTGAATCCCAGTGTTGGCATGTCCTTGTACTTCTTGGCAAATTCTCCTAGATTATAGAGAAGATTGGCAAGCTTTTTCCTTAGTAATATTAAGGCCTGTCTCATAACGATAAGGTCTGTATTATCGCCTACAAAAGCACTTGTAGCCCCTAAATGGATAATGCCTTTAGCTTTAGGACATTGGAGTCCATAGGCATATACATGGGACATCACATCATGTCTTGTTTCTTTTTCCCGCCTCTCAGCGTCCTCATAATTGATATGATCCTTAAATTTTTTTAGTTCTTCTATTTGTTCCTCTTTTATATTCAACCCACATTCTTTTTGTGATTCCGCTAAAGCAATCCAAATAGTTCTCCACATTTTAAATTTTGTATCAGCCGAAAACAATTCTGACATTTCTTTACCGGTATATCTTGTGTTCAAGGGGTTTTCGTATCGATTATTCAAAGAATTTCTCCTTTCTAAAGCGGTGTCTGTCACCTTTCTCTTGTACCTTCCTCTTTCTCTCTTTTTAAGCATACCTCATTTAATTTAAGCATTCAACATCAAATAAAAAAAATGCCCTTGACAATAACATGGAACATGTTATTGTTCTTCGGCAATTTTATTTTATCCTATTATTCTTATGAATCTTTTTTATCTTGGTTCTACGATAAGTTTAATAGCCGTTCTTTCTTCTCCATCTATCTCTATATCTGTAAAGGCCGGTATACATACTAAATCTATTCCACTGGGTGCTACAAATCCTCTGGCAATGGCTACAGCTTTTATAGCTTGGTTAAGTGCGCCTGCTCCTATCGCTTGCATCTCAGCTACACCTTTTTCTCTCAAAACACCGGCTAAAGCGCCTGCTACCGAATTTGGACTTGATTTGGCAGATACTTTTAATATTTCCATTGTTGTTACCTCCTTTATTCAATAAAAAATTTTATATATTGAGTAAGTGACTAGTAGGACTCCTGTTGCGTACAAATAGAACTTCACCTTTATTACTTCTTCATCTTGAAAAAAAATCCTTTTTTATTTGAATTAAAAAATATTTTTAAATATTTGACAGAAATGCTTGTATTTTGTCAAATGATTTGTTAGAATCATGTTAAATGAGATTATCCCCCTGATAATTTCATTAATCTCTAATCCCAATACCCCTTTTGAACAAAGCAAGCATATGTTTGCTTTGTTTATTTTTTTGCTCTTTATCAAAAATTGCGAGGGAATACCCCTGTCTCTAAACTACCTCTAAGCTTTAGTGTAGCTGGTAGGAGTGTTCAATTGAGATGTTGACCACAAATTGAGCAAAAGATGTTATCGTCTTCAAAAAATTCATTGCACTTATCACAGAATCGAATTCCTTTACAATCGCAATATAATTTCTTTTTTAGAATGAGTATTTCTTTTTTTAATTTATAAATTTTATTGCATCGATGACGAATAGGAGCCATCGAGCTTATTTCTGCACCTGAATCAAGGCAGCAACGACACACTAATTCTCCAATTTCCATATAGAGCTCTTCAATCTCTTCTTCCATTTTACTGATACAAATTCGTATATCTATATTTTTAAAAAAACTTGTAGTTTTTGATTTAATGCTTCCTATTTTACTGTTGCAATTGGTTTCAAACATTTTTTCAACCCCTTTTTTATATCTTATTATTATTCTAATCGAGAGTTTGAAAAATGTTCCTCTATAAATAGGACCTTGTCAATCTTTAACCCAGACACCATCATTTAATTTCAAATGGCACTTCACTTATTTCCCTTAAATTGATATCCTATAGTTGTACATTCCCCTTGAGGAGGCCTGTTTATGGATATTATAAAGAAGCATTATATAGAAACACTTTTCATTTCCAATATCTTTAATCACTATTTTGGCAATTTGAATTTAGGTTTTTTAGATATTGAAACAACAGGATTAAATTCATCCTTTAATAAAGTCTTTTTAATAGGTATCCTCACTGTTCATGAAAATGAATTCATTGAGACACAATTTTTTGCTGATTCGAAAGAGGAAGAAAAAAGGATACTTAAGGAAGCCGCACTCTTCCTATCCGATATCGATTTACTCATCACCTATAACGGTTCAACCTTTGATATTCCTTTCTTGAATAAAAGGTTTGATTACTATGGCATAGAATATCGAATCCCTCGACACATTTCCTTTGATTTGTATCAAATAATAAGAAAATATGGCTATAATCTATTTCCGGATTATAAGTTGAAAACTATTGAAAATTATTTAGGCATAGAAAGAAAGGATACTCTTTCCGGAAAGGAGTGTATCCTCCTTTATCAAGAGTATCTTAAGAGCGCAAATCCTGCCTATAAAAAAAATATCCTCCTACATAATAGAGAGGATGTCTATAACCTAACAAAGATATTACCTCTTTTAAATAAATATGACTTGCATAAAATCCTATTTGAAAATAACAGATACGTTGATAGGGGTATTGTCATAACGGAATCAAAAATTTCTGGCGCATCCTTAAGAACCTTGGGTTATGCAAACCAACCTGAAAAAGACTACTATGATTTCCAAGCAGCCTATACCTTTAACTTTGATGTTAAAACGAAAACATTTCATTTAACTCTTCCTTTGTATGAAGACAAAGGATTATACTACCTGGATCCCTCAGAATTCCCTATTTCCTATTCAATAAAAAATCCTCCCCCACTTCTTCACCAAAAATTCTTATGGCTAGGCAGGAAAGAGGAATTAAATTATCTCGAATTGAATGCATTTCTGGCAGAGCTGATTAAGCAGTGCCTATCACCCTCTTAATTTCTTGAGATAAGCGTAGGCCTCATTTGCTTCAATAATTTTATTGTTTGCATATTCTTTATAGGAGTCGGGTAAACCCTTGGATGCCACCTTGTCAGGATGAAACTCCTTTTGTATTTTTCTGTAGGCTTTCTGAATCTCACTGAAGCTTGCATCTTCGGGAACCCCCAAAATATCGCAGTATCTTTTAACCTTATTATCCTCTCGTCCATAAAAACTTTCATAATTGAAGCTGCTGTAACTGTTATAGTTATTGCTATCATAGTATCCATAATAGCTATTACCTTGGGTAAAGGAATTCTTCAAACTGTTATATTCATAATCGGATATACTAAATTCAAAAAGTATATCCTTAATTTTCATTTCTTCTTCTTCGGTTATCGTTTGATCCTGCATCCCTATCATGATAAATAAATACGCTATGGCGCTTATAACATCTCTTCTTCGTCCATAATAGAGATTGATAATACGAGTAAATTCTCGGTATTCACCCGGGTGAGTTTTCCCATATTCAAATGCTAAACCATAATCGTTCATTTCCGATTGAGAAAGATTAAAATTCGTTGCTATAAACTCCTTGATGAAAAGTATTTCCTTTTTTGAAACTGCTCCATCTGCCTTAGCGATAATCGCAGATAAAGCCATAATAGAAGCCACCACCGGATTTTTCCCTTTAAAGGCCTCATCATCATTGAGATAACTGTTAAATCTTGGGTACTTATGGGGCATAATTAATACGATGATAAATAAATAAGGTGCAAAAAAGGTAATAACAGCCCAGAGAAAGAAGTTTCTACCTTTAAATGCTGCTATTACTCCTGCTATAAACGATAGAATTAATTTAAAAAATATGTAAAACAAATCAACTCCAAAACCTATTAAGCTATAAAAAAAATCCAAGGCTATCTCTCCTTAACAAAAAAGCATATAAAAAACTATGCTTTGTAAATCTGCCCTGTCTATCCTTTAAAGATATTTTACGAAACATAGTTTTATTATCTATTATATAATTTTTTCTATCTTATTGCAAAGAGATTTTTTACTGCAACCCCCACAACCGCTACATTTGTTGCTTTTTACGTCCTGAATTGTTTTCCTTAGGGCAACGATAAGAACAAAGGCTACTATTCCCCCCACTAAAAGATTTACCAGCATTTTCATCAACCTTTCTTTTTGTGTGACAGGTGTATCATCTAATTATCAATTAAATGAATAGTTTTGGCCATATTCTCATCCATTGCATATCTGCTATCTTTTATATTAATGATATAATTCGATGCTAATTTCGATATGAGAGTGATTTTTTCTCCTTCAAAACATCCTAAGCTAAACAAGAAATTTTTCATTTTTTCAGGACTATTTATTGCTTCGATTTGATATGTGCTACCTATTTTTGCTTTTGCTAGTACCATAATCACTCACCTTCTCTCAAAATCTAGTTTGATATTGATAACCATTATCAATTTATAATTAATTTTAGCATGAACCTTTTCATGTGTCAAGCGTTTTAATGAAATA
>CAYSBC010000068.1:0-9223 GCA_964429195.1 uncultured Eubacteriales bacterium
GAATATCAGAATAAAACAATTAGGGAATAGTTCTAATGGAATAACTAGTACTAAATTACAATACTATAATGGAAGCGATTGGGTGAATGTTCAAACATTACAATTAGAATTAACGGCTGATTTTCAGGATTTTTTCATTGACACTTATATAGAAGCGGAACAATGGAGGCTCTTAGCAAATGCTAATCCTACATCTTATTGGCAAGTATATGAAGTAGAAATGGGAGATGGCGGTTTTGGAGATTATCTTTCCCCTTCAATTGATATATCATCAAATGGTATTGTTGGAGATTCAAAAATAAATTGGGAGGCTTCAGAAGACACTGAATTACTTGTAAAAACGAGATTATCAGAGGACGGTGGGGCTACATGGAAAGAATGGCAAGAAGTTAACAAAGATGGGAGTATACCAGGAATAGGTGAAAATATTATTTTAAATAATACCCGTTTACAATATAAAGTGGAAGTAAAATCACATACAGGATCAGGTCTACCCCAATTAGAAGAAATAAAAATAGCTATTACCGGACAAGATTATAATGATGTTCCTGATTTAGCATATGACAGACTATCAAAGATTACCATTGATTCGGACTATGCTAACAGTAATGAAAGAACAGATATATTGCCAGAAAAAAGCTTATATTTTTCCGATTATACTGTAAAACCAACGATATTTGCATTATCTGGAGACGGTAATGTACTTTATTATGCTAATCCAAATGATGTTAATCGATTATATAAACTTAACTTAAAGACGGGTCAAAGAATTAATGTAAGTAGTGATTCTAATGTACAGGACATAAAGGTTAATCAGGACGGTACTTATGCAGCATTTAAGGCAACTGCTAATGCATTGTATTTATACAATACTATTGATAATAGCATAAGATATTTTGCTGATGCATATAATCGAATTCAATCATTTGATATACAAAAAGATGGTAATCTAGCATATTGGACAACTAATAATAAAGCATTGCATATTTGGAAAGAGGGTAAAAAACCTTCTTTGTCTGACATTACCGATTTATGGAGACTTAGCATAACTGATAATAATGAAGTTTTTTGTATGGCAAGGGAAAACAATGAATATAATTTATATAAGTGTTTAGAAGTGGATGGTGTATGGCGAAAAAGTACCATTTTAAATGGTATCAATGATTTTTTTGTCAACAATAATGCCGCAATGATGTATGTACTACGTTCAGGTGATTGGTATAGCTTTGATCCTATTTCAAAGGCCTTGCGAAAGATTAACCTTGACAATTTAACACCTAAGAAGATAACAGATGATGGTAAACTTGTTTGTAGCAATGCAAATTATGAATATAAACTCTATGACCCTGAAACCGATTCATCCATCAACATACGCCCATCCGATGCACAAAATCCTCCGGATACTGCCACCATCTATTTTGATGTAGCTGATTCAGTGGGAAAAATAGCCTATGTATCGAAAGATGAGGCCGGAACAACTAATGGTGTATCTGTAAAGTATATCAATGGTGTCGAAGAACCGGAAAGATACCTACTATCCTTTGATGGTAAACGCTCTTGGTACAGCTATCAAGATGGAACATGGGTGAAGGTCAGTGAAGAACTTATACCGGCAGGAGAAAACTTTAAAGAATACGGGATGACAAAGGATGAGGTTAATGCTTTAAATAAAGGTGACTTTGAGTCCCTCTATGATAACGGACGTGCAATATATCATGTGGACATGGCTATCTATTTCACTTCCGTAGATTGTTATACAACTCCAAGTTTAGCTTCTATCAAGGTAATTACAGAGGAAGAAACATCGGGTCATAACGTGGGCAAGGGGCTTTACGCTGTCAAAGAGCATGATTTTGATGGGAGCAGTTGGAGGAAAATTAATAAAATCTATCCCATTGAAATAACGTCTAAGGACGCCCAGTTCTATTATTTCATCAAATTGAATGAAGGCGGTCATGATAGCTATTATTATTATGATCCTGCTGAGGATAAGCCAGGGCATAATCCATGGGTAGAGGTAGCAACAACATTATTAGAAGAGCTTGAAGCAAATTGGATTGCTCTTACCAAAAGGGGGATGAAGGCAGAGGAATTAAGGGCTATACCCAAGGAGGCATTAACAGAGAAACTTCATGGACAAGCCTTTTCTGTAGTTTATGCTATGAAAGTGCATGACACCTCCACAGAGAAATATAACAGCCTAGTTCAGGTTGACTATGTTGAAAATCAATTCACCATCACAAGCACAGTATTAAAAGTTACACTCATTGATGGCACATTAAAACAATTTACGGGTTTGACGGATGAACAAATAGAAGATTTCATGGAATGGGTGAATGGACGTCAATATAATAAGGGACCTATTTTCAAAAGAATAGAGAATACTAATGATTTTATTAATTACTACATGATACAAATGGTAACTGCTGAATAAAACATAGCTAATAGATATGTATTTTACGTAGATAAGGAGGGAAATCATGAAAGTATTTAAGAAAAATAAGAGTCCTTTTATAGTGGTGTTGTGCTTGATGACATTAATTATCATGGCTGCAATTTCCTATGGGATGACAGCAGAGGTAAAAGCAGATGCAAAGATAACAAAGGATCTGGCGGGCATATCCGGTTTATCAGAAGAAAAGATTTATAAGCTATATGAATCGGTTCATGACTGGGAAACCCTTAAAGAAAATATCTTTGTGTATAAAGGGATATTCAGTTTTGTGCAAGAGAGTACAGAGGGAAACAGGGTATTTGACTCTCTGAAAAAATATAAAGCTATCGATGTACTAACAGTCTATGAGTTTATCGATAAAAATGGCAAGGACTTCAAAAAAGCAGAGGAAGTATGGAGTCAGTTGGATGCCGGTATACCCCTTGATGCGATATTGACAGATGCATTAGATCAGATGGCTGATAAAACATATAGACGATACCAACCGGCGGATAAAGAAATTATTAAAAAATGGTTGGCTGAAGGGCACCTTCCTAATGCTATTATGGAGGCCGATCAAATAGCCATGGAAAAAGATATTCGAATAGAAGAAGCCTTAAAGATAGTAGATGAAGAAGCAAAGCGGGATGAAGCCGAGCTAAAAGAAACCTTATACCCGGATGCTCAGGTAATCTCTTTAAAGATTAAAAAAGGTGAGAATATTGAAACCTTAAGGGGAAAGGATTACAAAGAAATTGTAGAAGAAGTCAATAGGAAAGCAGACCAGTTAAAGAAGGAAGATAAAGATTCGAAGAGTGACGAAGACCTTAAGCCTAACAATAATCTTTCAACTGAAACTTATGAAAACTATAAGAATCAAGGGTTTAATCAACATGAAATAGAAAACGCTATAAGGCTTTCTGAGAAGTCAGATGCTTCCATGGATGCAATACTTGACTATAAAAAAAGTGGGGTAAAATGGGAAGAGGTTATTCAGAAATATTCTATGGATAAAGAAGGGGATGAAGAACAGTGAAAAAAATCTATACACTGCTCTTGCTTTTCCTCTTTATCGGACTATTTGGGTTTAAGAATATAGCCTTTGCTCATACCCCTACAACCGTATCCGCCTTAATGGAAGTGCTTAAAGAAGAGAAAAAAGAAGCAGTCTATAACATGAATTTGAATGCTCCCTTCACTAAGGAAACAAGCGGGGTTAGGGAGAGTGTCAGTACAGAAACGGGAGAAGTTATTGTCAGAAATTCTATCTTCCATATTCCCGGGCGAGGGGGGATGGATGTATCCCTTAACCTAGAATATCGAAGCCGAGATGCTAAAGTTTATGAGGAAGGAACCAAGAGCGCCTCCATTGCAAACAACTATGGCCAAAACATTATAGCCTATTACGATGTATTTGATAGCAATCATTATTGGCTGCGTACAGGTGCACTGAAATATACCACCGGTGAACCGACTATACTAACGGAAGTGACCATCGATTCTCAGAAATGGGTATTTACCGGCTACCTGCAATATGAAACGGGAACCTCTATTTTAAGTAGTGGCAATATAATCAACACTCCAAGGGAAAAGAGCCTTGTTTCAGCGGCAAAATATATCTTTGGTGAAGGTTGGAGCTTAGATATGCCTTGCCTGGATGTGGATGGAGAAGAGGATGTTTATGTCCATCTTCCTAATGGACAAACCTATAAGGTTGACTTTGGTAATGGAGTAGGCTTAAAAGATTATGAGCTGACGGATATTATCTTCACCAAAGATACCTCATCGGGCAATGGAATGGATACGTCGGCCTATAAGCTTTACTACATCAGTGGTCATAGCTACTACTTCTCCGGCAAGGGAGAGCTTATTCTAGAAAAGGACAGATTTGATAATAAGATAAGCTATTACTGGCAGGAGATCGGTGGTAAACGCTTATTGACTCAAGTTGTGGATTCGGTGGGGCGCAGTGTTGATATCCTTTATAACGATACGGTTACCCTGTTTCAATCAGGGGATCGGTCTGTAAGCCTTATAAAAACCCCTATCCCCGGGGAGACGGGTAAATACTATCTATCTTCCTTTATAGATACAGAGGGCAGAGAAACAAAATATGGCTATAGCTTTGATAGTGCTGCTTTTGATGCTCTAGGGAAAACAGCGGCGAATAACCTTTATGTGAATCTGGTGGATATCACCTACCCGACAGGAGCTAAGACGAAATATACCTATAACAAAAGCATCAAAAACCTGGGCAACAGCGGTTTTATGGAATACTTCAAAGTCAAAGAGCGCTGTGATGTAAGCGGGGATAAAACATATAACCTCCTTTCCTATAACTATTACAATGAACCGGATGGCTATCCTTTATACAAAGTATCGGCTATAGACGAACTGTATCAATACTATGCAACCGTCATGGATAGCAACGGTATAATAACGAAATACATGTACAATGGAAAGCATCAAGGCTATTTAAAAGAACAGCAGCTGGATAATCGGCTATTGAGTCAGATAAAAACAGATTATCATGCCAAATATAATCTGCCTATCAAGGTAACAAGCAAGACCTTTAATGAAAAAGAAGACTTTTCAGAAAAGATCAGTAGCTATGACTATGATCACCGAGGAAACCTTCTTGTAGAAAACCATCCCTTAAGCAGGGAAGGGCAAGCCTTAGATGCCTATAAGACCTTTTATACCTATGACTATCCATATAACCTTCTCACCGGCAAACGGTACAAGCAGGATGAGAATACAAATATAGAAATTGAGTACAGTCTTAGGGAAGACAAAAAGGCGGTAACGGAAGAGAAAATCTATAGCAATAACAACCTTATTTCAAATAAAGCCTTTACCTACGATGTTTATGGCAATGTTTTGTCCCTTTCAGCAGAGAAAAACCCGGGAACCTGGGTCACGACTCAATATGAATATAGCAATAACTATAAAGGGGCTTATTTAACCAAGCTTATCTTTGAGGACGTGGTGGATGCGGATGGCCATACCAGGGATATTAAACAAGGGTATAGCTATGACTTTTCTACAGGCAATAAACTGACAGAAACCGATGGTAATAACCAGAAAGTCGCCTATAGCTACGATAAGCTAGGCAGAATAACCAGAAAAGTTTTACCGGGCAATATGGCAACCACTTATGATTACGAGGATGAAAACAATGTTCTAAAAATAACCGATGGTAATAAGAATGAACTTGTCTATTACTATGATAAGTTAGGTAAACTTATGAAGGTTATAGAGCCTGTTAAAAATATTACCTTAGTAAGGCTATCCTATGATGAAAATGAGAACATAGTATTAGAAGAAGATGGCAATCACAACATCAAAGAGTATACTTATGACCCTTTAAAGAGAATCATTGAAGTTAAAAATACTGATAGCAAAGGGAATCTCTTATCACAGACGAAGGCCACCTACGAAGAGGCCTATAAGGACCGCTTTGAAAACACCTATTTTATGGTGACGGTAACCAACAAAGGAGATTCCAAGGATATCGTCAATCATTACTACTTTGATGCCTTTGACAGGCTAGTCAAACAAGGCCGAATGGAAGGAAAGCAAGAAGACATCGCCCAGTTTAAGTATGACTATCTGGGCAATCAAATACAGGCTATAAACTTCGCATCGGAAAAAATGAACTTTGAATACGATGCTTTAGGCAGACTCACCCAAGAGATGGATGCTGAAAAGAATAAGACTAGCTATGAATATGACCATCTGGGCAATGTCATAGCAAGAACAGATGCCTTAGGAGAAACAATCTTCTTTGAATACGACAACCTGGGAAGAAAGATTCTTCAAAAAACACCCTTTGAAGAAGGGAAGTACAGCATCACGAGACTCTACTACGATGGTGCAGGAAACCTTCATAAGATTATTGACCCTGAAGGCTATCTGACCCGGCACTACTATAACAAACAAAACCGATTAGAGGTTATCGAACAAGTCATAAGCTCGGATGAATCATATCTGACAAAAGTAGACTATGACAAGGCAGGCAATATCAAGAGCATTACCAAAGGTCTTCATGACATAAACGATGAAAACTATAGCAAGGTATCTTATCAATACGATGAACTCAATAGATTGATAACCTTCATTGATGAAGGGGGTAACGAAACAGAGTATAGCTATGATAACAACAATAACCTCATCCAAACCCTGGACAGAAATGAAGTCGTCACCACCTATACCTATGATGGCCTCAACAGGCTCGTTCATCAATATAACTCCAAGGATGGTTCTAAGACAGCAGTGAATATCGCCTATGACAAACTGGGTAACACGGCTATCATTATGGATGAATCGGGAAGAAGAGACCTTGCATATGATAACCTAGGCAGACTAAAAGAAATCAACTATAACGATGGGGTAAGAACCTCCTATGACTATGATAAGGCAGACCGTATAACGAAGCTGCAAGTCCAGCAAGGCAGTGCCGAAGAAATGAGTCTAAGCTATAGCTACGATCAACTGGGCAGACTCAAAGAGGTCAGCGATCAGGGTAAAAAAATCCTCTATACCTATGATGAAGTAGGGCGATTAATCAAGGAGACCAATAAAGTCACAGGGATTAAATCCGAGTATAGCTACTATCCTTCAGGAAATCTCAAAAGTTTAATGCATGTTAAGGGTAAAGAGATAGAAAATGTCTTTGAATACTGTTATGATAAAAGAGGAAATCAAATACAAAAAATCCAAGGCAAAGAAACAACCCATTACTACTACGATGCCTTAAATAGACTCAAAACAGTCATTGATCCAGATACCATTCAAAACTATAGCTATGATGACTTGAATAACATTAAAGAACTAACAGAGATAGAGGGAAACTACATAACTGAAAGCTCCTATACCTATGATATCTATAACCGGTTACTTCTAAAAGATACAAGAAACTCAGCAGAAGAAATACAGCAAAGATTTACCTATGATTTAGAAGGCAACATGACTGAAAAAGAAGAGGTCATCAGGCATGATGGAAATCTAGCAGCCAGTAAAACCCAAAGCTACCTGTATAATGGCTATAACCAGGTATCCTATGTAAAAGATACTGATGAACAATGGATAAGCTACACCTATAACAGCAATGGACTAAGGACGAAAAAAGACTTTGGAGATAAAGCGATACAATATTATTACGATAGGGGTAGCATTATCCTAGAAACCGATGAAAATTATCGCATCACAGCTAAAAATATCAGGGGTAACAACAGTAAGCTGATTTACAGGGAGACGGAAGCTGATCAATATTATTACCTTCATAATGCCCATGGTGATGTCATCAAGCTACTGGATGAACAGGCAAATATTATTAAAGACTATACCTATGAAGCCTTTGGACAGGAAAAGCCAGAGCCAAACCTTGCCTTTGGCAGCAAGCAATTCACCGCCATGTGGCAAGAAGAAATTGAAGCAATCGATAACCCCTTCAGATATGCAGGAGAATATCTTGATGAAGAAACAGGCAACTACTACCTCAGGGCTAGATACTATGACCCATCCATACAGAGGTTTATATCGGAGGATAGTATCAAAGGATTCCTATCTGAACCACTAAGCTTAAATCTATACTCATACTGTTATAATAATCCGATAAGGTATATAGATCCAAGTGGGCACATTAAAGAGGAAGAAATAGATATGTATCATAATGGACAAATGAGTCCAGGAGCATATACATATTTAATGCATTTAACTTATGAATGGTATTTGAATGAAGATAGAAGAGACGAAATTCATGCTGAAGCTGATGACTTTAGAAATAATAACTATCAAAAGACAAAATCGGCTAAATATCAAAATCTAATAGATAAATATAATTCGGTACCAGATACAATAGATAAAAATATCCATTATTCTAGAAATGAACTCAATTTAGAATATGATTATACTACACTTGAAAAGTTAAATAGTATAATGCCTGACTTTTTAAAATGGAAACAACTAGGCCCTATGTCCTCTGCATTCCATATGAATGGTGAAGATGGAATATATAATACAAAATGGGTTTCAGGTTGCGAACACTTTGAAGCTATATATAATAAAAATAGAAGTATAGTTCATGATTCTGAAAATCTTGGAACGTATAATTTCTATGGACCTTCTAATGTATTAAAACATAGCAAATATGATGTTGATCCATATTATAAATGGGGAAATACTAGCACTTCTCTTGAAAGATCTAGGATTGGCGGAGGTGCTTACTATGTTTCTCAAGCTCTTTTAAACTACCAACGATATATAAATAGAATAGATAGCTTAGATGGATATAAAGAATCAGATATATTAATAGATTTGTTATTTATAAATGGATATTAAGGGGGAGGAGAAAATGTTATATTTAATAGTAAGTATTTTAAATTGGATACTGGTTTTTATTTTTTCGGAATCAACTTCTGAGATTCTATCTTATTATTATATTTATTATATTTCAGCTATACTGCCAATTATCAGTATCATATATTTAGCAGCACAGAGGAAGAAAAAACATCTTAGTGGGAAAGTTATATTCGGTTTAATTATAAATATATGTTACGTTGTACTTTATAGTCTACTTTTAATAGGCTTATATAATGTTTAATATATTAATGGTAATGGGAAACTTGCGAGTCACTAAAAAGTTTTAGTATTGCTAGAATTAAATGATATAGATAAAAGCGTAAGAAAGAATTAATTCAAAGGGCTAATTCCTTTTCTCTGATTCTTGGGCTGCATTCAATGAGGACAAAACATTTTCAAATGGATTGGCTGTAATCTTAGATGTTG
>CAYSBC010000069.1:0-9051 GCA_964429195.1 uncultured Eubacteriales bacterium
GCTTGAAATCGAAGTTGAACTCGGTGAAATGACTGAAATGGCTGATAAGACCATGATTATCAAATATGTTGTTAAGAATGCTGCTGTTGCAGAAAATAAGACAGCTACATTTTTACCCAAACCAATTTTTTCAGAAGCAGGTAATGGTATGCACGTGCATATGCTGCTCATGAAAGACGGCAAACCTGTCTTTTATGATGAAAAAGGATATTCCGGACTTAGTAAAGAGGCTCACTGGTTTATCGGTGGTCTACTTAAACATGCCCGATCCCTTTGTGGTTTAACGAATCCTTCTACAAACTCCTATAAGCGGCTTGTACCAGGATATGAAGCACCGGTAACCATTGGCTATGCTACTTCCAACAGAAGTGCTGTTATTCGTATTCCAGCCTATGCAAAATCTCCGGAATCAAAACGTTTTGAAATTAGAAATCCCGACGCAACATGCAATCCTTACTACGCCTATGCAGCTATACTGATGGCAGGTATTGACGGTATTTTAAATAAAATCGACCCTGAAGAAAATGGATGGGGTCCCTTTGATTTCAACCTTTATAATCTTTCCGAAGAAGAGCAAAAGAAACTGACTTCTTTACCTCGAACACTGGATGAAGCACTAGATGCTTTAGAAAATGACAATGAATATTTAACTCGCGGAGGCGTTTTCCCTAAAGAATTGCTCGATAGATGGATAAAAATGAAACGAGAAGAAGCCGAGGCCATTAATAGAATCCCTCATCCGGCTGAATTCTCCCATTATTACGACCTCTAGGCAATAACTCTAAGCGGTGACAGGCACCTAACTTATTGGAATTAACTTTTGAAAAGGAGGATGATTTATGAAGGTTATACTTTTTCTTGCAACCGGATTTGAGGAAGTAGAAGCAATAACTGTTGTTGATTATCTTAGAAGAGTAGGAATTGACATTCAAACAGTGTCAATTACAGATGAACTTCTTGTCAAAGGATCCCATGCTATCAAGATTATGGCCGATAAAAAAATGTCTGACATCAACAGTATTGATGGATTAGAGGGTATTATTATACCTGGTGGCCTGCCGGGTGCTACTAACCTAAGAGATAATCAAAGAGTTATCGATTTCGTAAAGGCTGCACATGAAGAGAAAAAGTTGGTAGCTGCCATATGTGCCGGACCCATTGTTCCTCATAAGGCCGGAATTTTAAAGGAGAAGAACATAACATCTTATCCTGGATTAGAAGACCAACTAAAAGGATCCATTTACATGAATACCAAGGTAGTAAGAGACAACAATATCATAACAGCCCAAGGACCTTACCTTGCAGTAGATTTCGCTATTGAAATTGTAAAATACCTCTTAAACGAAGACATTGCAAATGAATTGAAAAAGGATATTTTATATGACACCAAATAAAGGCTATAGCGTCTATTAGGATGACATACCTTGTAGAAACAAATCTATAAAATTATAGGCCTCCTGTTGCTAAACAAGAGGCCTCATTTTATTTTATATTTAAGGTATATATTGCTCTGTAATGCTTTTGACGTAGCCATCCTTTGTTATAACCCTATAGGGCGGAGTTGTTTCATATTTTTCCATGCTCTTGACAAACTCTTCTATCGTGACATTTTTATGAGCAATGGACTCTCCCCAATCAATAATATGGTATTCTGTCTTTTCAGTCACTTGATGATACATCGGATAATGATCAGGGTTATGAATGTAGAATCCATTAGGCAATTCATCAGGAGTAAGACCTATTTCTTTAAGCCTATCCACATCATCCCTTGTCAACCACTCAATCAGGTCCAAATGGAAAGAAGGTCGCGGTTCATCCACTCTAAAGTTGGAGATATAGCCTATAAAATAACTTTCTGGTGTCTCCATAAAGTCATTGATTGTTGCGGAATATTGGGGTGAAAGCTCATCAAGAAAAACATGCTGTCCTAAATCATTGTTGATCCAATCCAGTGCAACACGCAAAGGCTCCCCAAGTCCTATTTTCTCTCCATTGTCATAGTCATTTTGTAATTCTTGATAATAATCCGATATCAAACCATCTGTGTTCGGTGTAATGTAATAGACATTGCCATTGCCATCCATCCAGCGCTCTGGGCACCATATTCCTTCTTCGCCCTGGATAACCGGCTGCGATAGGAGAACCTGACTGGTTTCTCCTGTTGACAGAGGAAACTTCACGACAACATGATTTCCGGCATAAGTTTCCCTGGGTAATAACCCCTTCCCCTCAAGGAATGCACGCAATGCTGTTTCCTGCCCTGCTATGGTGTCAATTTCAATTTCTCCATGCCTTATGTATCCTAAATACTTGGGTCCCCTGGTCTCATTTGAAAAAATGAGCATGGGCTTTCCCATACTGGCTTCTTCAGTAAGCCATCCATCGATTTCATTCATACCACCTGCCAGCATAACCTTGCTCATATCATCAGGTTTTAAACGATATTCAAGGAGCCATATTTCCACAGGATAATTGAAAAAATTATCAAAGGAGCCTACTCTTTCAAGTGTTGTAATCTTGCTCTCCACTATTTTATATTCAGTGGATTCAAAGCTTTCTAAATAAGTAATTTGTTCTTTCATAAATTGATTGGCATAATCTTCAATGGTCAATTGTTGTTTTACCGGGTTAGCCATAAGACCTATTGCTATGGCAATAACTGCCACAATTGCCACACCGACAACCCAAAACTTAGGTTTTTTATAGTTTAAAATATTCTTTATCCTTTCCTTCGGATTGTCTTCACTGAAGGCTAAAGGGGAACTGCCTACAGTTCTTCTTCCCACGGCCAAGGATAACAAAGAATTTGAATAATCCTTTTTAATCCCATATCCCATTTCTTTGATCACCGCCTCATCACAAGAACATTCCATGTCCTTGCTCATCAGAAAAAAAGCAATCCAAACCAAAGGATTAAACCAATGAATCGATAATACAATAAAAGATAAAAACTTTATCACATGGTCGAATCGCTTGATATGCGTCTTCTCATGCTTGATGATGTAAGATTTTTCAGTCTCAGATAAACCGATAGGAAGATATATTTTAGGACTCATGATGCCATAAACAAAGGGTGTTTTTATGGAGTTCGTCTCGTAAATATTGTCAACTAAAACAGAGGCCGATTTTAATCTGTTTGTTAGCTTAAAGGTGGTAAAAATACTATAAAGTAACAATATTATTATTCCTGTCAACCATACTATGGCCCCTATGAATATCCATATTTGTATGGGATTGACGCTGACACCGACAGCCGGTGCAGGCAATGAATGATTGACTACTTGATCAATCATAGCTATTCCACTATTCATGTTCAGTGTCTCTGAATTCATTATATTTTGTGCCCCAGATCCTGCACTAACAGGTAGAAAACTGAACATGCTTTCAATAGAAATAGGACATATTAATCGAAACAACACGACTGACCAAAGAACATATGAAAAAAATCGAGGTGCTTTTTTTAACAAAAGACGAGCAACAATAACAAACAAAATGGCATAGCTAGCTGTCATGCTCATCTTAAGGATTTGTATAAACAATTGATCCATGGTTATTCCTCCTTGTGTTTATCAATAAGGTTTTGCAATTCCGTAATCTCCTTGTCGCTTAACCTTTTATTTTTTGTAAATGCAGCTAAAAATTTCGGCAATGAACCTTCGAAGGTTTCTTCTACAAACTGCTTGCTTTGCCCAGAATAAAAGGCATCTTTTTTTATAACAGAGGATACAATGCCATTCTTGTTCATAAAAATTCCCTTATCTTCAACACGTTTTAACATGGTATAAGTGGTTGACTTTTTCCAATTAAGCTCTGCTTCGCACTGCTTTACTAAGTCTCCTGATGGAATAGGCTCATTATTCCAAATAATTTCTGCAAATTTAGTTTCTGTTTCAGTAAGTTTCAATGGATAGCCTCCTTTGTCCGTGATTGGTTTACATATTGTAAACCTTATAAATTCAGTTTACGACTTGTAGACCAAACTGTCAACAAAAATATTCATTTTCCAAAAAATATGGACCACTATTTTATAGTAGTCCATAAATTACCTATTTCTTCGTTGATCTTATCACTATCCACATGTTCAATACTCTTATCCTTAAGTTCGTATTGATCCTTAGTTTTTAAAATCCGATATAAACTTTCGTCTATTCTTTCTTCGGATATTATGTCATCTTTTACTGCATTTCTTATGGCTTCCAATGCTTTAAATTCATTTTCATAACCATGGCATACTAAGATGATATCACTTCCGGCCTTTATCGATTTTACCACTGCATCATCAAGTTCATAGTTATCCATAATAGCAGCCATCGTCATATCATCTGTTATCACCAAGCCATCATAGTTAAGTTCCTTCCGTAAGAGATCTGTCATAATAGACTCAGACAGTGTAGCGGGATTTTCAGAATCTATTTTATTAAAGAGAATGTGAGCCACCATGACTCCATCTGTATGATTTTCAATAGCCTTTATAAAAGGAACCAGTTCTAATTGGTAAAGGCTATTTAAATCTTTATCAAGGATAGGTAAACCCATATGAGAGTCTACTGCTGTATCCCCATGCCCCGGAAAGTGCTTGACAACAGAAATAACACCTTTAGATTGCAACCCTTTCATGGTTTCTATGCCTAATTCACTTACAATCTTTTCATCCGTGCCAAAAGACCTGTCTCCAATGACAGGATTATCAGGATTACTGTCTATATCTAGTACAGGGGCAAAATTCATATTAAAGCCAAAAGACTTTATTTCTTCTGCAATAACGCTCCCTATTTTATAGCATAATGCTTTATCCTTCTTTTGACCTATCACTCTATTGGAAGGTAATTTTACAAATTCATCGGGCATTCTGCTAACCCTGCCACCCTCTTCATCAATCGATAAAAATAAAGGTATATTATTTTTAGCATTCAAACTTTTCAAATCATTCAAAAGCATTAAAATCTGCTCCATGCTTTCCAAGTTATCTTTGAATAGTATAAATCCTCCCACATAATAATTGTTAATCAATTCCTTAGCATTCTCATCTAAGGTAGTACCATCAAGGCCCACAATGATCATTTGACCTATTTTTTTATCGAGGGGCATATTCTTTATTTGTTCTTTAATTGGATCTATTTCTTGTTCTATATCTTGCTGCGACACATTGTTTTTATGTTTCTCGCCATCATGGATGTCCATAGAACATCCTGATAAAGCAAGGAAAATGGACATGATTAAAACAGATCCGAATACAAATTTCTTAGCCATCTCTTGCATCACCTTTTCTTTTATATTAAGAAAGGGTATTTTACAAAATACCCTTTCTATGTCATGCCCATTTTGCTGTTAATTATTCCTTAACTTCATTTTACTTATTTCTTAACAGTCACTGGAATGATTAATTCATGTAATCTGGATCCATCCTTAGCACTCTCTTCATAAAGAATAATGGTACCGGTATCATTAGCTACCTCATCAAATTCAATAGTTATTTCAAAGTCTCCCCATCCGGGAGCACCTTCTGAAGCTGTTGTAAAGCCCTCATCTAAAATATTATGACCATCTTCAAATTCATATTGTATGGTTCCTTCAAAAACACGAGCTTGACCTCTTACAACAATCTTATTATCCGTAACCTCTGTATTTGGAGCTGGTTCATAGATTCGGAAAGCATCATTTTCAATAACAACCTCTTCCTCTATGTCTTGGTCATTGTTTTCGTTTGGATCTGGATCAGGCTCCTGATTATTACAAGCCGCAAAAACACTTATCCCAAGTAATAAAACCATCATCATCGCCAATATTTTTTTCTTCATAATAGCCTCCTTATTTCTTTATTAATATGTACTACTGCTCAACTCGTCTCCTTTTTTAGTTGCTCATTCTTTAGGACGCAAAATAACTTTTATTTGTTCCATAAAAAGACTATTCTTTTTTATGGCTACCTCCATTATGAAAAAGCTTTTTCAACCCTATTTTTACCATATTTTTTAGCTAAATAAAGCGCTTTATCCGCACGATAGTAGTAGTTCTCCGAACGATTGCTCTTGCTATCAAGCAGCAAGGCAACACCAAAGCTACACGTGATTTTAATTTGATTGAGCCCTACTATAAATGGTTTGTCAAGAATTAATCTTCTCAACTTTTCAGCAAATTGATATCCCTCATCCAAAGAAATTTGGCGCACAAGTATAATAAATTCTTCGCCCCCAAGCCTGGATACAACATCGGATTCACTTACATTGCATTTTAAAAAATTGGCAAACTGTATAAGTATAGTGTCACCTGTCGGATGGCCATATGTATCATTAATGTTTTTAAAGTCATCAATGTCTATAATGATAATAACAGATTCATGTCCGAGGTCTTGTATAGATGCAATTTCTTCTTTCACCACTTTATCAAATAAACGTCTGTTTGGTAAATCCGTTAGGGAATCATGATAGGCCATTCTCTGCAATTGCTCGTATTGAAGTTTAATTTGCCACTTCTGAATGATATTGGTGTAGTTATACCGCCAAAGCATAACACTAAGAAAAAAGCCTATTCCAACAGCGGTAATTCCATTGACTCGATTTGAAAGCAACACATCCTGATTGGTTATGGTCAATTCTATTGCAAAATAGTAACAGATATACGTAACCGCATACAACAGAAAGGAAATGAATGGTCTTATTAAGAAAACAGCTCCGATGATCATGCAAATTAATATAAAGGGTGTAATATTAGTCGTTATTAATTGATCAAAAGTGACTATGACAATACCGGAAGCCATAATAACAATGATAGCTAAATATTGCAGGAAGAGCATCCTTGTATTAGCTTTTGTTCTATCTTTAAGCTTGCTCGTGATTAAAAAAAATCCTATCATAAAAATGAGCAACACAAAATGGGATAAAACTATTCCTTGGTGCCATATGGTAAAGGTAGTACCACTTTTATAGACTGGAAAAATAAAGAACACAATATTGATGATACGTAATGGAATAGCAATAATCGCTAAATAATAGAGCCTTCGGATATTGGTAAGTAAACATTCACCTAAGACACTATTGTTATCACGAAATGTTCTTATAATCTTATCTCTTATAGAGGACAAGGATAGGGTTTCATTCTGAGGATTTTTCATTCTCTCGCCACCTCATTACCTGCTTACTGCTTACGTGATTTCTTCATAACAAAAAATATGACCCCTATTATGAGCAAGACTAATATTATCTGTATAATAGCCAATCCTAGGCTTCCACTTATAAAGATGGATGTGGGCCCATCTGCTCCACCAATGATACCGATTGAATTTGAAGTATTTCGATGCATTGAATTTCCTCCTTAGTGTTACCAATAATTCCTTAAGCCCATTATACCAAAAAAAACAGAGAACCTCTCTATTTTTTTGTATTACCTTATGATATCGCTTCAGACCCAATAGTATAATTCCATCCCATCTTGGATTTTTTTGCAATGCAATTATTGTAAAAGAATGCTCCGAGGCCGCTTCGCCATTTTATTGCATTAAAAGTGAAACTATCCTGTGACATAGGCTCATCTAAAATGGTAAACAGCAGGCCCTTTTCAAAATATAAATTTTCTTTGTCAATATAGCCTTGTTCTGACAGTTCTTCATAGGTACCCGTAACGGTTTCCATGTTATATGCTCCGCCAATCATATGGATCAATGCTGCTTTTTCAGATTCTGTCAGATTAGAAATTTCCGTAAAATCAAAAGCCAGAATGTTAATATTATTATTTAACCCTGGGTCTACTTTGTAAAGGTCATCTATGACTGTTCTATACAGTCCTGCTATATCATCGCCCTGACTTTTTATAATGATCCCTTCGATATTGCCAAATTGCATAGGGAAACTTTCCAGAACCTCTCCTCCAAAGGCTACTTCTACCAGCATCCCTTTCTTAAGAGCTGTCCTACCGCCTATACGCCCATCTTCCAACATAACTTCAATTCCGCCACCGTTAATAGAGTAAATATCTGCCGGTCCTGCATCCTCTGTCATATTAGCCAACAAGATAGATGATTCCTTGATATCCATAATCTTAGCTAGCAATACTGCCTCAGCATCATAGGGGTGATTCTTCCCCTGAGGCGGCTCTTTTGCCTGTGAACAAGCCGCAAGAGTAAGCAACATAAGTAAGACTATAAAAAAGATAATATTTCTCTTCATTGAAATCCTCCCCTCATTCGAGTTTTCTTTTGTTAGACTCATAAGCGGTAGAAATCTACAAATCAAAGATTTGTGATTTCCTCGCATAAGTTCGCCATCAATTTGTAAAAATTGGGCGAGCTGATATATGAATAAAAGGTTTCATTATATATGTTATTATGTGTTATTCCTTAGGCTTATCAAAGGCTATTTTTTTGAGGAATGGAGAAAAAGGTTTTGAAATGATGGTCATCATTTTCCCTGTCAAAAGAGCTGAAAGGATTGTGCCCTCACGTATAATTGAAATATTGCCTACAAACAACAAGGATATAATGATGGCTACAATGACTGAAATGAAGTCAAACATGATCTTGACCTTACCAAAATCAGCTTTAGTTTTTTCACTGATGGCAAGTACGAGTCCATCCGGTGCATTCGATACAATATCCATTTCAAGAAACATGATAACCCCTATGGAAGTCATCACAATGCTTAAAAGGATCAATAATAACTGCATAAGATAGCTATTCGCTTCAATACCCTGCAATAATCCAGCTGTAAGATTGACAAAATAGCCAAAGGGAATGCTAAACAATAATTGCATGAAATTCTTTAACCTGGATTCTCTGCGAAAGATGGTCGCCTGCAGTAAAACATAAAAAGCATAAACACCAATTGTCGCTGTTCCAAGACTTATATCTATCGATTTGCTTATAGCTAAGGGAATAGATGAAACGGGTGATACTCCAAGATTAGATGTAATTGCCAGATTTATGCCTATTGCAAGGAGGAACAAACCTGCAAGATAAATAATAAAACGTAATGTGTATTTCAAAGTCGTAATTCCTCTCAAGTCTTTTTTATTACAATTTATTGTATCATATTTCGGAAGACTGTGTCTATAATGATC
>CAYSBC010000070.1:0-8661 GCA_964429195.1 uncultured Eubacteriales bacterium
GTCAGTTGTTATTTTATCTGACAATGAAGGTTTACACAATTTCTGATACACTCTCGAATAAGACTAAAAGAATCAAGCCTAAGTTTCTTATAATTAATTTGTGTTTTCTCTTGCTCATCTATGTAACCCCAAGCCATTATAGCATATAGTTTATTATTAAGTTATGAAAAGTACGCCTGCCGATACGGCAAGCGTATATAACTAGGGGGCGGGTACGGAACGTTGAGATTCCTGGTTTCTATACTTGGAAATACGACCTATTAAAATCCTTAGTTTTTACATTTGCTTAGGTTGACAAATCCCCTATCCCCTACTGTTATAGTCTTCATCAATCGTCTTTCTCCAGTCATCCGATAAGAATTCTTGGTTTCTCAGCTCACTAACTGCATGATTAACAGCCTTAAAATTGGTTTGAGTACCCTTCGAGTCAGCACGATAGTTTACAGCTCTATTTTTATCTATACCATAACTTTTTGCAGTTGAAACCGCATCAAGATTTGCTCCTAAAAACATAAACTCCCATCCGTATTTCTCTTTTTCAAGCTCAACTAATCCTTTAACCTTTTCGGCAGTGTATTCTCTACTTGCGTTTTCCATCCCGTCTGTAATTATCACAAATAAAACCTTATCGGCTCTTTCTTCTATTCTTTTGTTTTTCTGAACATTAACCACTTTATTTATGGTCTTCCCAAGAGCATCAAGCAATGCTGTGGAACCTTCAACAAAATACTCTTTATCCGTGATAAATGGTGTGTCCCTTATATCCTCTCTTTCATGTAATATTTCATAGTTGTTATCAAAAAGTACAGTTGTAACAAACGCCTTACCGCTTTCTGCCTTTTGATTCTTAAGCATGGAATTAAACCCGCCTATTGTATCGCTTTCAAGCCCTGACATAGATCCGCTTTTATCTAATATAAATACCAGCTCTGTTATATTTGTCTTCATAATATTTTACCTCCAGTAATTTGTTAGCTTCAGTATAACAAGTTACAAGGGAGGTATGGTCGCATTCAAAGCGACAAGTTATGAACAAAGCAAAAGCTGGTCAAAGGCAAATAAAGCTTCGTTTATTTCAAAGATATTGTAGTTCTTCTGCTCAATAAAATATTCTATTATCACATCAAACTTGTTACTTCTAGATAAAGTGAACCCTGCTTTTTCCAACAAATCTAATGTTTCGTCTTTATTTAACTTTAAAGCTATCGCAAACGCAATTGCGGTTCTTTTGCTTGGATTGTAGTCCTTATTGCTCTTGATTTTTGAAAACAGCTTCCTATCAATGTTAGCACGTTTATACGTCTGTACGTCCGTCACACCTTTTTCATCTATTAGCCTTAATAGCATTTGCGAGAAAGTTTCATCAAGGTTGTTCACCACGTCCTCAATACTTCGATTTACTTTAAGTGGCTTCAGACTTAAAGAATCAATCTCATCAATGTACTCGTTCTGGTTTCTACTGCTTCTATATCTAACATACTTACTGTTATCAACGTAATTATCATCTATAAACTTCTCAATATCAGAGAAACGCTGCTTACTTAAAGCGAATGATTTCTTATCAAAAACAACCAGATACACCATCATATCATCTGTTTCTAAATAATCTTTTATAGCTTCAACAGCTATACTTAATGCTTCGTCCTTTGGATATCCGTAAATGCCTGTTGATATAAGCGGAAAAGCAATCGACTTACATCCTTGCTTCTTCGCCAGCTTCATAGAATTTATATAACAATTCCTAAGCAGATTAGGCTCACCGCTATTGCCACCTTCCCAGATTGGACCGACAGTATGTATTATGTGTTTTGCAGGCAGATTATAACCCTTTGTTATTACCGCTTCACCTACATTGCACCCGCCAATAGCGTTGCATTCTTTCTGAAGCTCCTTAGACCCTGCAGCTGAAAATATAGCACCGCACACACCTGCTCCCATCCTCAGAGACGTGTTAGCCGCATTAACTATTGCTCCAACCATCATTTTAGTTATATCGTTTCTTACTATTTTAAATGGCATCATTAACTCCCAATTATTATGTGAATTTAGCACGCTCCATCATCGGTATATTATACAGATTTATTACCACTCTATAACCTCAGGATATTCTCCGATTCTTATGCTGTTAACATCGCAATCATGCTCAGCAGCATAATCATATATCTCTTCTTCTATTTCTGCATACTCTTTATTGCTATTATAATTAGTAATCTTCCTGGTGAATTTCAAGAAGTTCTTAATCCGCTTTTCTTTATCCAATTTTATATAGTCGATATTAGCCAGATCAACATACTGACGAAGAATATTAGTAATATAAATATCTTTGTCGGTCATTGCTTTAAGCCACATTCTATAACTCTGTTCTGATAAGGTATTCTTAACACATTCAGCAAATGCACTTTGGAAGGAACGAAGAACAGATATTGTTTTATCCCATACTACTTTTTGATGAAACATTTCGTTGAATATGTACTTGGTTTTTGTAATGTCCATTACTCTCAAAATTATCAGTTCATTTATTACAGCCATGCAAAAGAACATTTCAGGGTAAAGGTAATTACATGAATAAACAACATTCTTATTAGGAGTTATTTCCCCACGCAATTTCATGGTTTCTTTGTCCATGCCATTATCTATCAGTTCTATATCTCTATCCCCTTGATATGCATGCCTGATATCATAACTCAAGCCAAGCATGCGAGTTGAAACATGAATATATTCTTTATGCTTTTCAGAAAACTCGTCTACTGAGATTTTATAGAATGCTTCGACAAGCTCATATAAGTCATCAAAGCTGCCTGTTATTTTTACTCCTGTTAGATTTTTTGTGCTTTCAATCTTAATCATATAGGCTCCCTCAAAAAGTACCGTTTTTTATAATGTCATTTAGTTTTTTTAACACTAATTTATACTGCAAATCAATCTATTCCTCACCAAACTCTCTATCGTAAGCTATCAAATCACAAATTGCGTAAAGATCGGTTTTAAGTGCTCTTAAACTAAGATTTATACGATCAAAATCTTCACATATTACATCATTGTTACCAGTGATTTCAGATAATTGTGATTCGATCTTTTTTACTTTATTCAAAACCTTATTTGTCTTTTTAATATACCTCTTAATCTTTAATTCAGCGTTCACGTTATACTTTTTCTCCTAAAGTTTTTATATTTCTACCCCAAACGCTTCTGCGATTTTCTTTTTTCTAAAAATGCTGAGTCTTGCATCACGTCTTTCTGGTCTACTCACAACTACGCTTTTAAATCCCAATCTATCCTTTGCTATAGACACAACTTCTTCAAAATCTGAAAACCAATCAGCGCCAGTAACAAAGATTACATGCGTTGATTTTAGAGTTTCTAACTCATAAGTTAATATCTTTCTAGCATTTTGCAACTGTGCAGCGCAAAGTGACCCCCATGGGTTCCCGCCATCTCTTGGTGCTATCTTATATAGGTTCGACCATGCCAGCTTGTGTATCCAATTATCATTTGTAGCATTTGTAAGAACCTTAGTTAAGCTCTTTGCCAAATACCAGTATGGGTAACTCTCTCGTCTTTTCTTCTTTCCAGGCAAAGGAGTTTTTACCCACTCTAAGTTACTTTTATTCCAATACTCTATTATTTCATTAGCTTTCAAATGTGCGCTTTTATTGTTGAAATCTTGCGATATATCCCAGCAGTAATCAGCTTCCCATCCGTTAACTGATCTACCTATGAAAAGCAATCGGTTTTCGCAGTTTCTATAATCTTCCCCAACCAAAGTATATTGTGCTGTTAGTTTCTCATCTCCTTTCATACCTCTCCTCTTGATTTTTTGATAGTCTAAGTCTAATAGCATGTCCTCATATAAGTTTCTAATAGTTTCCATATAATATTCTCCGTCATTTTATTAAATCATTTTTTAACATCCGCTCTGCTACATATTAGCTGTTGATATCTACAACCTTTATAACTTCCTAAGCAACATCAGTTTTTCTATCATACAACATAATACCACTATATTTGTCAACCGGTTGATCATTCAGTGATATCGCTCCTCAAGAAAGAATCTTTAGCTAAAAGTGAGCATTCGCAGCAAATATTATATCAAGAAAAAACAGTATACTCTTCTCCATCATCCAAAAGCTTCGTTTTACCTGATAAGCCTACAAACTCCTTTGGCTCCATTTTGTGTGGATCGGTACTATTAATTTAGGTTCCAATTCCTCTATTATTCTTTTTATGTCCTTTATTGAGGCGTGACCGCTTGTATGAAGCATCTTCTGATTAAACCCAAAACCCTGTAAAAATTCTTCAAATCTCTTTTGGTACTCACTGTCACGGTATCCTTGCCACATTAAATATATAAACAGCCCTCTCCTCAACTCACAAGCATTTACTTTTTTCTAAGTAAAAGTCCTATAATTAAAAATACTATGCCAACCATTAACCACATTGAATATAACCGCTTCCTGTAGTAAATTAGGTTTTTCTATTTGATATACCAAATGCTAAACCTACAACACTAACTACAATCAGAGTTACACACAGCCACCAAGGTAATCCAAGTATGAATATGCCCACAATAATCACAACTGCAATAATAGAGCCAGCACCGGTTTTATTTGTTGATAAACCTTGCGTTACTTTATTAAATATATAGAGTTTTGTCCAAGAGAACTTGCTTTTATTTTTAATTTCGACCTCTCCCTTCAGAGTAAACCATCTGCATTAAAAATCCGCAGTTATCTTTCTGTGGTTCAGCTGGGATAGTTTTTAGTTCGCCTTTTTGACCATTCCTGGCAACTACAGCTAAACAGATCGCATCAAGAATATCATCAATCTGTGCTTCCTTTTTGCTAATATTACTTTCATATACTATCTCTTCTATTTCCTTGTAATATTCTGATAATACTGATATTCTTTTTTTAATTCCTTCTGGAGTCTTTTTGTTTTCGAATATTGGGGTTCCATTAAATTTGGCAAAGCAAATTTCAGGATGGCTTTCTATCAACTTATTCTTATATTTTTCATTATCTTTTAGAAACTTGTCAATTTCTCTTATTTTAGGACAGATTGCATAAGACTGTTGAGACAAACCCTTACCAAGTACATTTTTATTCATTTCATTAGCTTCTTTATAACTATCCTTATATACTGCTTGTCGGCATGGACAGTTAAAAATACTTGAAGCTTTCTTCCCAAGTATTTTTCTTGCTCCTATTTCGGGCCTTATATCATTCCCGATTTCCGGAAGACCTATTGGCATATCAATGATCATCAATTCAGCATCTGCATTTTCTCTGCACAACATTTCTATTGAGTTGTAAATCTTAAGGCTATGCCCGCTGCTATCTATCGTAAAAGCTACCCAACCAGCTCGGCATCCATCAACTCCTACTACTTTATGATTTATATTTGGAGATTTGGAGCTTTCCTTTTCTAATAGGCTGTAAAACAAAGATAAAAAGTCACTCTTAGCTCTATTTATACTTATAAATGAAAAATCTAAAGTTGTTGATATATAGGGCTCATGCTCAGAGATTCTAGTACCCATTAATTCCTTAAATTCGTAGTATAAAAGTGCGTCGTCAATTTATTTTATGACCTTATGTTCGTTATCTGTAAGTTCTTTCAAATCGAACTTCGAATAAACAACATTTGATATCTTTTTTTCAATCTTATCATATCCGATAAGCTTATTCTTTACAGGCCTTGGAACATCCGCAATATATGCTTCTGCTGCATCGTGCAACAGGCATGCCAGCTGAATACGTTTAGACAGCCCTCTGTTCTTTGCCTCCAATGAACAATTGATAGAATGCTGCGCCACAGAATAAAAGTGTTTAAAATGACCATTTGCCCTGGTCATCATAGATAATGAATGTGCTATATCCTCAATGTTAATATCCTCAGGCTGAATCTTAAAAGGATTCACCTCATTCTTTGAGTATGTTAAAATACAATCTTCATTTCCCGGCATTCCAGCACCCCTCTTATACCTTCAGCTATCTTTAAACTAATTATACTTTTTTGCAGTACGTTTTTTTGGACTTATATTAGTGTAGATACCTAAAAATCCTATTATTTGAACTTATTAGCTATTTAAACAGTGTATGCTTTGTTTTAATTTACCATATTCAGAGAATAAATGATAGCACCAATCGTGCTAAAGAACTATACCGCTACTATTATTCTGAATCTGTTTTTGGCTTTGATTTAACTCTCCCTTTAGTCCTAACAACTGTTTATACGTCTCACTCTGAATGGAATCAAGGGAACAAATCTCTCCATTTTCATTACAGCCTGCAACAATAAGTTTTCCAACATACATATTACCGTTTATCTCTCTATTCGGCGACAAACCACGTAATCTACCTTCCTCATTGAAAATCACGGCTACACTTCCATCCTGATTCGGATGCGTTATTTCAATGTATCCCTCAATAATGTCTTGAAGTGTGTATAAATCATTTATAATCTCTACCGGCCTTGGTTCTTGCCCCGGTTCAACAATTAAAACCTTTATTTTTGAATACTTCTCAATATCAACGCCTGGAATACTCTCAAGTTTATCTCTGGCGCTTTCTATGCAGGAACACAAAGTTTTGTTATCATAATCAAGATTTCCAACAGCATCGTAGTCATTAAGCGCCTTATATAAAACTGCCAATTCATCAGCATTAAATAGCTTATTTTGGTGTATCAGTCCAGTCCGTACAGCGAAGTCCTCTTCTGCGGCAGCTTTGTCTGTGAAGTAATGCCCTAGAGTAAATCCTCGGTCATTCTGTATCCATGTAACATATTGCTTCTTTGACTCACTATACTCAAAATCTTTCTCAGCCAGCACATATCCGTTGTATGCAATCATAGGTGTGTATCCGTTTGGCAATTCTTTAATATTGTTCCCCATATTTCCCTCCATAAATTTGATATAAAAAAGCCGATAAGTCGATCCTTACCGGCTAATACTCAACCCTAAGTTAAATATTCACTATCCGTTCACTCGTTTTGTCGCTGCAAGTGGTTCTCCAGCTATACGATATGCATATGCGACATCACGTTTATGCCAGCGCCTGCTGGCTTTCACCGTGTTGATCAGGGTTACAATCCAGCTAACCGCTACTCCGGCAACTATCACAGCAAAAAGTGCATGAGCCAAAGTTTCATTTGCACTGTACCAGTAATCAAAGAAACCAAGAATTATCGTAGCAAAAATTGCAGGAAAGATTAATCTTGTCTTGATCAAAGCCCATTTAAGTATCCATACAATAAAAATAATTACTCTGCTCAAAATATATGCCATGATTCAATCTCCTTTATCCTTTCTTATATTCTTATCATAAATCAAGCAGAGTAATTATCAAAAAATGAGACCATTTTTTTATTACGCACTTTGCTTTCTCTTAAGCGAACTCGCATATCCGCATGTTTTTCCGTTCTTCGTAGCAATTCTTTTGCAGTATTTTGCCTTTATGTAGTTCGTAGCAAAGAACCTGTTGCAGTAACTGCATCGCTTGTACATCAGCTTCCGAGTATAGATTTGAGAAATCAAAAAACAAATAAGAGAATAGTAATCGCTCATCATATAAACCCTGCAAAGCTTATTCTCAATGAACACATTTTGAAAAATATATTTCTGTTCGAATATAAATGCGAAATCCTTCTCTATGATCTTAGGGATATTGTAATGCAGATGGTCGCTGCACTCTTCGAGCAGCTTTGTAATCTGTTCTTTAAATTGCCATTCAATATCTAACAATGAATTACCGCAAATGATTTTTTCACCGTACAGCATATCGACAAAGCAGTTTCCTATTGTATATAGTCCTTTTTTTATGACTTCCCCGACATCGTCTTTCATAACAAGTATTTCTATCTTGCCATTCGTGTAATATGTAATCTTCATTATTCTTTCTCCTTTTAGGGTATGAAAAAGCGGCTAAGACAATCTCAGCCGCCATATCTTCACACCGCTATCAATGTTTTCTCTTAGATCTGATTTTTAGAAATACCAAACCTCCGACAATGAATAGCAATAGCGCTATTGCCAGAATCGATTTTAACTCCATCCATATGCCTCCTTTATTTTATTTGCTTTTTCACGCATATTATCGGCGTACCCTTCAATGACCGAAAAGAAAGCCATTACTATAATCGGATCAAACAGTTTACACGAATTTTTACCGATATAATTGATAACATCTTCAATCTTCCACGCAGGCCGGTACACTCTGTCAGTAGTCAAGGCTGAAAACACATCAGCAACACGGATAATGCGTGAAGCCATTGAAATCTCTATATTCTTCTTTCCGTGGTATCCTGAACCGTCGTAGTTTTCGTGGTGATTTAGCGCAACCTCGGCAGTAATATCGCCCAGGTCTGCATAGGCAGACTTTAAAAGAGAAAAGCCTATAGTCGTATGCGTACGCATAACCTTTTGTTCCTCATCTGTGAGTTTGCCTGGCTTACTAAGAATAGCCTCGGGTATATACTCTTTTCCGATATCATGATACTGTGCTGCTAAGCCAACCTGTGCAATATAAAAAAGACACAGCTCCAATTCATTAGCTATGTCCATAGCGAATTCGGACACCTCGCTTCCGTGTTCAGTTATTTTCTTATTCATTTATATGACCATTCCTTTCTGCGAAAGGCACAAAACATAATGAAACGTGC
>CAYSBC010000071.1:0-8402 GCA_964429195.1 uncultured Eubacteriales bacterium
ATAAACCACACACTACTTGAAATTTTGCTCACCAAACTCCGAATGACTTAAAATAAAAAAAGGAGCTGCTACAAACTAATTTCTTAGTTTGTAGCAGCCCCTTTTTTTATCGGATGGAAATAAGCCTTTGGAATATAAATTCTAATTCATTTCATAATAGGAACAAGGGCTTTCTATCTATGGGCCACAATATTCCGAAAATTGCCTTGTATACATAATACAAAACAGATATAATGGCAATATAAAATTCAAAAAAGGTGGTTAAATATGAAAAAGAAGATTCAGTTTTACCAAACCCGATTTATTAGCTCACTCAAGGATATGCTGGAAAGCAGTTGTAATCTTTACGGAAGCAAAACGGCTTGCCTAGTAAAAAAGGGAAAAGGTGAACCCTATACTGAGATTTCGTTTCGTGAACTGAAAAGAGATGTCGATGCCCTTGGTTCAAGCCTTATGGAGCTTGGCTTACAAGGATCTAACATAGCTATTATAGGCGAGAATTCTTATGAATGGTTGGTTTCATATTTAGCCGTTATCAATGGCGTGGGTGTAGTTGTACCCTTGGATAAAGAATTACCCTTAGATGAACAGCTTAATTTAATCAAGCGGTCAGAAGTTGCCGCTATTATTTATGATCCTTCCTTTTCATCAAACTATGAGCCTACCTCTATCCCCTTTAAAATCAATATGCATCCAAAAGAACTCAGAGATGATGAGCTGAGCCTTTTTCATTTAATTGAAAAAGGTAATGGCCTCTTGGATCATGGTTATACGGATTATTTGAATAGACAGATTGACCCTGAAAAGATGGCCGCAATCTTATTTACCTCAGGAACTACCGACTTAGCAAAAGGTGTCGTCTTAAGCCATAAAAATATTTGCAGCGTGATTATGTCAACATGCCGGATAGTGGAAATACACGAAAGTGATCGCACCCTATCGATACTCCCTATCCACCACACTTTTGAATGTACCCTTGGAATCCTGTTACCTTTATACAAAGGGGCCTCTATCGCATTTTGTGAGGGACTTAAATATATAGCTGCCAACATTGTAGAAGCGGAGGCTACTGTTCTCATAGGAGTTCCCTTAATCCTTGAATCCATTCATTCAAAAATATGGAAACAGGCTCAAAAGGTCGGTAAGGAAAAATCCCTGAAGACAGGCATTAAAATATCGAATCTTATGAGAAAAGCCCATATCGATTTATCAAGGAAAATCTTTAAAGATATTCATAAGAAATTCGGAGGAAAATTAAGATTAGTTGTGACAGGAGCAGCGGCCATTAATCCCGCTGTTATCCGTGATTTTGAAAACTTTGGTATTAAGGTAGTCCAAGGTTATGGTCTGACAGAATGTGCTCCCTTAGTTACCGGAACACCTGACACAGCTAGAAAAGTAGGATCTGTGGGTATTGCTGTGCCAACTGTTGAGGTGGAACTATTTGAACCTAATGAAGATGGCATTGGGGAAATAATATGCAAAGGCCCTAATATTATGTTAGGTTACTATAAAGATGAATTGAATACAGAAAAAGTATTAAAAAATGGCTGGTTCTATACCGGCGATTTAGGCTACAAAGACGAAGAAGGTTTTTACTATATTGCAGGGCGAAAAAAGAATGTCATTGTCACAAAAAATGGCAAGAACATCTATCCTGAAGAAGTGGAGTTCTATTTAAACATGCATGATATCATTGAAGAGAGTCTGGTTACCGGTATAACGAATGCAAAAACAGGAGAAACCTTAGTCAGTGCCCAGCTCAAGCCTGCTCTTGATATTATTTATGAGAAATTTGGAAATCTTGCTGAAAAAGATTTATATGAATTATTTAGAAATTTGATACATGATTTGAATGATAAGCTTCCGCTCTATAAACGAATTCGGGATTTTTCTATACGTAAGGAAGATTTTATTAGGACAACAACCAAAAAAATTAAAAGGCATATGAATCATGTCTAGGGCATTTTGATTATCACATATAACATCTCTCTATAATAAACTATATTACCATCAATTATTCACAAATATTATTCTTAAAGGATGTGACATTTATGGAGAATGCACAATCGAAAGAGGCAAAGATTCTCCGTATTCAATGTAGAGATGATGTAAATGAAACAACCCCCATAGCAAAAAGGAAGTATACCCTAACATTTTCCAAGTCTATTCCAGAGCTAAATCTGACTATCGGTCTAGATTATTTTAATAAGGATGACTCGGATGCCATCCGTGCCGAATGGAAGCCATTAGAATCATCCTATTCGCTTAATCTCTATTGTAATGTAGGAAACAAGTGGCCCGAAAGTTTTGCCTGTATACGCTATGAAGTATTTGTTACTGTAATTCCATGCATCTTGCAAGCTATAAAATATAGTGAAAAGGAGCTCTTTGAACAAAACCCTGATTTAAACTATGCTCCCATTTATGTTTCATTTAAATCAAGTTATATGGAATTTAATCAACAGGAATATTGGAATAGGCCTTGTGATTATGAAATAATAGAATTTGTAAAACTCGAATGATTTATTATATAGATAAAGGAAATAGAACTCTTAAGGACTATTTCCTTTATTTTTTATTGATTGGGAGAAGGCTTAAGCTTTCTTTAGGAATGTTTGGATAAAATAGCTATCCCTTGAACCTCCCCTATTCCACCATTCCCATGAACCAAGCCATAGGGTACATCTTCATTGACTAATAATTGATACATATCAATCAAACCATTCAGTGCTGGATTATTCCATGGTGCCCTTGCAATATTCATCCCACCGGTAATCGTGAGTTCATAGCTTTTCAATAACTCATCCATATCCTTCAAGCTAGAGACCAAGCCGGTAACGAACAAAAATGCTAAAGGTATAGGCGGATAGCAGGTATAGACCTCTAATAATAAATTTCTATCTTTAAATTCCTTCTTAATGTCTATTTCAGATTGCATCTCAGCTTCAAGTAAAGCCTCTTTTAAATGAGGAAAAATATTATTCTTGTGACCAACGATTTCATTTATTTTTCCAGGAATACCCTCAACCATCCTGTAGCTTGCACCGGAAACCTTAATTCTCTCTTTTAATGGCACCTGCAAAAAATCAGCTGCTTTCTCATTGGCTAAAATGATTCCTCCGACAAAATTAATGTTTGGATTTGCACAGTCACTTAATTTAAAATAATCCGCATTTAAATCCTCTAAAAAAGGTCCTCTTTTAAAAGCTACCGGCTCCTTCCTTCTTTTGGTAAAGGTCTTGTAATAGTTTTCATAAAGCTGATCTGCAATATAATGGAACTCTTCCTTTGTTAGGCCTATTTCTTCACCTAATCGCTGAGCTAACTGGTTATAGCATTCAATCAACGATTTCTCTTCAAAAATATTCATGGCCTTTTTGAATGCATCTTTTCCGTACTTCATCTTGTTTTCATTTAAAGGATCATAGCCAAAAATAAAAACAGCATCGTACAAATCTTTATCTATTAATTCCTTTGCATCCGACAAAGCTTGGATCGGGCTTGCACCGCTCCTATAGGTATTTATTTTGCTTATAGATGCTTTATTATTGAATAAATCGAAATAAAAATTATTGGCTGCTTCAAAGCTATTCATCAAGGGATCAATGAAAAAATAAGCTATCCTATATTCATTTTTTATTAAACTTCCATTGATTTGAGTAGCCTCCTTAAGATTTTCTCTTATTATGCTTTTATCGAAACTCTCTTCTTTAAAATTAATATATTTTACTGAATGTATAATACTTGCCATTATTTCAACTCCTCTTGTTTGCAACATAAAAGACTATGATTCTATTTTATCATAGTCCTCTATCAACTTCTTTTTTAGAATTGACTTATTTATATCTATATACTACTTGAACTGAAGCGTTCACCTTCACATCCCCAGGGCTGATTGGAGTGGAAGCCATTTCCTTGCTATTAGCCATATCCATTTCAGCATAAACCCTGTAAGAGTAGTTTGTGTCGCCACCCTCCACTATTTGGAAAGGTTTATCCAATTTTATGCCGTGGACAGATGCTATAGCTTCAGCTTTACTTTGAGCACTTTTTACAGCCTCTTTGAGTGCATTATTATACTCCCTTGTTCTTACTTCATCCGATAAACCAAAGGATACGGAGCTCACCCTGTTAATACCTTCTATTACAGTCAAATCCAGTATACTGCTTACCTTGGTTAAATCCTTTGTTTGTATATTAATCTGATTGCTGACAGTGTATCCGGTTAAAACCTGCCCTTGAGCTTCAGTCCAATTATAGTTTGGATATATCCTATAGTTCGTCGTCTTGATATCCTTCTCCGGAATGCCAATCTCTTTTAATTTTTTGTATACATTTTGCATATTCTGTGCATTCTTTGTCTGGGCATCCTTAGCCACCTTTTCTTTTGTTTCAACAGCCATGGTTACATATGCTATGTCCGGAGAAACCTCTATGGAATATTGTCCGGAAACTGAAATGCTGCTTGCATCGTTAGCTTCAGCTGCTAATACGTTCCAATTCAAGACAGGTCCCAGTGCAACACCAATCACAAAGGCTATAGCAATTACTCCAGTAAAAATATAACTTTTTTTCATTTTTCTCTCCCTCTCTTTGATAAGTTATTCGGGTTTTTCTTTCTTAACTTATAGACGATGAAAGAAATTTAAAGTTCCAAGCATTTAACCTGTTCACAGTATTAATCTCTATTGATTGCCTCTATTTTTTTAATAGCTGCCTCAAGCCTTTTCTCACCTGACATTTGATCCATGGGCTTATATTCGATGGCCTTCATCCAACAAAACCGCACACATTGTGGATCCCCACCACATAAATCGCATTTGAAAGCCGTCTTTTTTTCAAAATTATAACTCATGTGACCAAAAGGACAGGCCCTAACACATTGTCTACAGCCTATACAGTGATAGGCATCGACTACAACCATGCCTGAATCTTTGTCTCTACTGATAGCCCCAACAGGGCAAACATTTAAGCAAGCCGGTTTTTCACACTCGGAGCAGGTTATTGGTACATTGTACCCTTCTCTTTCCTGCCGCACCACTCTCATTCTTGAAAGGGTAGGAGAACATATATCCTCATGAGACAATGAACATACCATTTCGCAAGTTCCGCATCCTACACATTTCATATAATCAACAACAATAAAGTTTTCCTTATTCATCATCCTACATCCCCTTTCCTTCAAAAGATATTCCAAGTTCAGCTAGCTTTTCTTCTGTAGGTCTTGATGTTTCTGTATCCCATCCTCTGGCTATCAAATAATCTTTTAAAACATTATTGCTTTTTTCCTTATCCAATACACTTCCAAAAAGCTCCTCCTTATAGAACCTCTCAGGGAATTTTATATCTTCAAACTTTTCCCCATGCTTGATATTAAACATCTTTGCTAAGTTCCATCCACGTTCAGCGGCTTTCATTAATTCCTCTGGTGTTATATTTATCCCCGTATATAATTGATAGACTCTGGATAAAATGGTTGGCCCTACCTTTTCCATAACAGGTGGCCTGATACATAATCCAATAGAATTGGATAGATTGATTAAATCCTCTGACCATTTAGACATTTTCGCTATGTCCGTCATATCCGATTCTAAATCAATAGCTTCCGCTTTTAAATCTTCCGGCATATCCAACTTATCATACATAGGCTTCTTAAATCCAAATTTTTCTTTAGCCAGGTCAGGTGTATTCTCATTAAATCTTAGGTTTTCTACCGGATTACGACACCTTAGGTGGTCACCGCCTCTGATATTGGTAAGCATTCCAAAGGCCCATACAGACCATCTTCTTCGCACATCCATCTGCGGTAGATCCAGGCCCTTGACATGAACAGCATATTCTTCAGCCGATAGCTTCTCTGAAGCAATCTTAACACCATCCGCCAATAAATCACCTATGCCTCTTCTATAAATGATATCTTCCAGTAATTTAAAGGCTGCTTCAGCATCACCAAATTTCAGTTCATAGCCCAAATCTTCTGTTGTTAAAATACCTTCCTCGAAAATCTGCATAGCAAAAGCGATTGCTCCTGCTGAGCTTACCATATCAACGCCATACCTTCTGCAGAGTTCACCTGATTTTATTGTATCCTCTAGCGGTAAGCCTGCATTGATACCCCAGGCGATAGTTGGCGTTACCTCCATATCCTTTACTTTAAGCCCCTTATATTTGCCTTCCTTTATCTCCACCCAATGGGCACATGCTATATTACAGGATTGACAAGCAATGTGTCTGTTGCTGTATTCATCACATACTTGCTTACCATAATTTTCTTTCCAATCCGGCACTACGCCTTTTGTAAAGTTATGGGCAGCCAAAGCCTTAAAGTTACCATAAGGTATCACCGCATTCATGCTTCCATATTCGCAAAATGCCTGATAAGACCCAGCTGAAGCTATTAAATCTTGACCTTCCTTCGATATTTCTAAAAGACCTTTCGGGTCTTTTGGTCTTATTCCCTTAGTCCCTTTAACTACAATGGCTTTTAAAAGTTTAGAACCCATAACTGCGCCTAATCCGGTTCTACCCCATCCACCAAAATAGCCATTCTCTATATTAGCGAATTTAACTAAATTTTCGCCTCCTTGCCCTATCTGGGCCACTTCACAGCCATAGTATTTCTTCTTGAGGACCTCGACAGTCTCCCATGAATCGTGACCCCATAAACTTGCAGCATCTAATATCTCAATATTATCATTTATTATCTTGATATAAACAGGCTTATCTGACTTTCCCCGGATGATAATAGAATCATAACCTGCATTTTTGAGTTGCATTCCCCAAAAAGCACCTGAATTGGATGTGCCAAATCCGTTGGTTAGAGGAGACTTCGCTGAAGCTTCTGTTCGGGAAGTTGTTGGAAATGGAGAACCGACCAATGCACCCGTACTAAAAACTAAAATATTCTCCTCGCCTAAAGGATCCGCTCCTGCCGGAACTTCATCGTACAAAAAACGAGCATTAAACCCTATTCCGCCAATGTATTTCTTCGCAAATTGTGGGTCCAATCTTTTTATTTTTATTTCATTAGTCGTTAAATTAATATCTAAGATATTGCCCGCATATCCATTCACATTCGTCCACTCCTCACCATCATTTAATTTTATTCTAAGTGAAACCGCATAGCCCAATCTACAAAACCATGAACAGATCCATAGATATAAGTATATTGGAACCTTTGAACTTCTTGTCTATAATTTTTATAATCTTCTAACAATTGGTCTTCTTCTAAGATGCGTTGGGTTACTTTTTTAATGAAAGCATCATTTAACTCAGTATGGCCGGAATCGATATACTCTTTGGTTTCCTCGATAGCTATATCTCTCCATAATCTTATCTGATTCTTATGCAAGTCTAGCATTGTTTTTCCGTTCATTGCTACCCCATAATGACTATAAAAGATATAACAATTATCCTGAGCTATATTGATGAGTTTATTCAATGACCCTTCATAAATAGCATATTCAAACCTTGGGATTGCAGCAGGATACAGATAGGTATAAGCAGGTTTAGCATCTATTCCTTCTTTAATAACTAGTTTTCTTTCTTCATCTCCATAAATCATTCCGCAAGCTTCCCCAGAAAAAATAAGCTGTATTCCCTCTTTATCCAATACAAATGAATTGTGATGTGAAGCATGACCCGGAGTATCCAATATGGTTAAACCTTCTATCTTCGGTTCTTCATGGAGTATATTCTTCTCTGGAACACCTAGCATTCTATCATAGGCATCTGTCAGCTCTTTGCCCAATGCTTTAATAGAGCCCTCCCATAATCTGTCAGGATTGATTAAATGCTTCCTTCCTTTTTCTTGCGCATAAACCATCGCCTCAGGGTAATATTTTATAAGATGTCCTATACCTCCGGCATGATCTGCATGGATATGGGTTAATAGAATATAATCGATCTTTTGAACCCCAATACTTTCAATTGTCCTATGCAGAGTAGCTGAAGATGAACCGGGTCCCACTTCAATAAGAATATTTTTATTATTTTTTTTATCCTCTATGAGGAAAGATAAGAATATATACTCTAGACCAGGTGAATTAACAGGCGCATTAATCAAGTAAATATTAACATCTTTTAAAACTTCATACTTAAAATAGTGTTGATATTTTTCTTGTAACTTCGCTGATATGACCCTCATATTTCCCTCCATTACTCCATCTCTGAGTTAGTAAATCGTTTATTTTTCTATTTTATTTTATCATTAATCATTTTTTTTTACAACCATGGGCAATCTATAATTCCCGCACATTACAAATCATAAGGGTCATAAAACAATACCTTCAATTAATATCCCTTTTTGAAACACAACTTGTAATTCCTTAGAATATACTAAAAAGAGCAGTAGAAATCTACAAATCAAGGCTTTGTGATTTCCTTGCATAAGTTCGCCA
>CAYSBC010000072.1:0-8369 GCA_964429195.1 uncultured Eubacteriales bacterium
TCCGTGTATGCGCACCATGCGAGAAGGGCAATAAAAAAAGCATCCATCAGGATGCCAAGGATTGTATTCATATTAAATTACCTCATAGACAGTTTGTTTTTTAAGTCTCAATTATGCTCATACTGTACAGTTCAGCAACTCAGGCATATCCACCATTATATGGATTGACTTAGAATAATGTGCAGATGAACCACTAACCCATAATAAACATTAGAGGAAACTTATAAATGATTACATATTCTTAAATCCCATTTTGCTGTCTCTCTTCACATTCATGATACGCCTGAATCAGGACATCAACAGCTCTCTCTGCATAAAACTCAGTCTTGAGACCAGACTTTTTTTGGGGGTCAAGGTATCGAACTTGGCATAATACTTTGTCCTCTTTAATTTTCCTCATTGCATGATTGAAGATAATGCCGAACTTAATATTTGGTTCTTTTTCTTTTGCTCTCATTCGCAGATCTGCATATCTTAACGGAGGAATATCTGGCTCAATGCGGAATACTGGCGCATTTGGATCGTCGGTAATGCGAATTCCTCTTCTCAATTCAACGGAATCTACGGAATTACTTAGTGAGGCAATTATATCTGCATTCTTAACGTCTCTAACTTTATCTGTAACGAGATTAAATCCGACAACAATACTTTCTTGCACACCATCGTTATCCAATTCACGAATATGCTGAATTACATCATTAACAAAATCATTATGTACATTACTATAGTTCTGCTTCAAATAATCTACAGGATCAAAAGGCAGTCTCAGACCAATCGGAAGAATAATTAAATTGTCATCCTTGGTAATATCTTTTTTAAAATATTTTTTTACAAATACATCATAATTCAATACAGCTTTGCTAATCAGCATGAATATAATGGGATCAAGTTCCTTTTCTATAAAATGAACGTTTGAACAACGATATTCATTTAATAGAGCGAGATTATCATATATTGCCGCAAATTTCTTGTTCCTCTCGGCAGTATTTATATGGTCTTTAGCCAAGATAAGCGCCTTTGAAAAAGAAATAGTGTGTTTCCCATCTTTTTCGTATATTTTCTTCTTACCAATATATTTGTACACATACGCTTTGAGGGCGAGCTCCCATGCATTTATGATTAAAATAGAAGAAGATGGATACCTATAATCAATATGTGGTTTATTATGAATCTCAATACCAGCAAATAATGCGGCTTGAGATGAATCCAGCAGTAATTTTGTTACAGATTTCCCACGCGACATGTGTGCACCTCCAAGCTTCCTTTGGTTTATGAGTTTCCCATTTTTGCTACAATTGCTAGTTGAGTTATATGGTTAGGCAGTCGTTTCGCTAAGATCACAGCAAATTTTCTTTCTCAAGTCACCGTTCAGGCTTGAGCTTTTTCATAGAAGACCGAGTTTGTTATTTATCAAGAAAGTCTTTTAGCTTTTTATACTCATCTTGATCCAAAATATCAAATTGGCCTTCAGTAGCGAGTTTAATTTTATCCCGTGCTTTTGAAAGCCGCTCAAACATAGGTAAAATAATCGTATTTGTTCTATTAACAAATCTATACATGTCGTTTTTATTTAGAGGTATTTTATAGCCTTTACTGGAACTTGATATTAATACACCGCTATCCCGAAGATTTGCAATAATCTTCGTTTTAAAGTATCGGTTACTTCGGACAATACTCAGTTTTTCATAAGTGTTCCTAATCAGATCCTTACTACTCGTATACCTTTCTCCATGATTTATATCAAGCTGTCTAAGTAAATACTCGATAGTAATTACTTTTTCTCTGGTCTCAATATCAGTATCATTACGATTTCGGTTAAGATAATCATTGGCTAGCCTAATACTTGTCTGTGCAATAATTTGATCGCACTCACTAACATTGTTTACCATCTCATATTCAAGCCGTTCATACCGTGTCGGCCATTCTTTTTTCCCAATTTCTTTGCTTTTTAGATACCCATAGAATGTCATGTATTCCGATGTAATTTTGCCTTTTTCGTATCCGAAAGAAATCGTCCCTGCCAATAAATCGGCCAATTGAACTAAAACACTGTCTTCGCTTTTAATAAACTGAAAATAAAAATCCCCACCTTCAATCATGCTGAGCAATGTATATGGATGCTTTTTCTCAATATAGGCTTTGAATCCTCGCATAAAATCGCTTGAGCCGTGTTCATCAGCATAAATGGATAGTTTCGAATAGGCCATGCTAAGCTCATAATAGAGTTTATCGTGTAAATATTTTAAGAATGACTTCTTGTATCTTAATCCGCTGGTTTCCCATATCATTGATTTGTCTATAATAAAAGTATAGAATGAAAAGCCAATATCTCTCAACTCCGCTAGAAGCTTTTTTCGTCTTTTATGATTATCATCTGTTTTAATGTTCTTTGATTTTATTTCTCCTGTTTGAAAATGTTTTTTTCTGAATGCTTCAATGTTTTGCTCAAGCATCTGCCTCTTGCTTTCAGGCACTATAACTACAGCCAAAATAAAATGGCTTGTGGTACCATGCTTACTTAATTCAAGACTTGTATTGCCGCACTCATCTATGAATGCATACATCCTTTCGTCAGACACTTGCTCGTTTTCCTTATCTAATAAGTTTAAAAGTATTTGCGCCTATCCAGTAGATCTGCCATTAATATTGATAATCGAAGGTTAACTCTTAAGCCAATTATCGTCGAATTTAACCCTAAAATCTTCCAATACTTCTTCGAACCTTGTAAACCCAGCGTCTTTCAATTGCTTCGAAAAACCAATACTACGTTCCGTGCCTATGATGGCTGACCAGAAATATTGTCTCATTCCTTCGGCTTTTCGTTGCTTCATACGCATAATAGTTAGATTTATACCAGCTTTTAATTCTTTCGATGCATTTGAAGACTGTAAAACTGGATTAAATACATTTTTATGCAAGTAATCCATTAACTCTTCTTCTTTTGTCATATCGTTCTCCTCTTAGTTAAATAAACTTATTCTGTAATTGCAGCATCCATTTCTATTTTAGAAAATCTTTGCTCATACTTCCGACTTTCTCTTTCAGCGATTTTCTCATGTTTCTAAACATATTTTTCATATGTTTGTTAAGCCTATCATTAGCTTTTGAATTGTTATTACTAAAGCATTCTAAAATATCATACAAAAAGATTGTGGCTTCTTTGAGTAGTTTATAACATTCCTTTTCAATTCTTGAGTTAAGGAAGTCCTCTCCTTCAATAGTTACAATATTTTCAAAGAGTTTTGTATACACAAATAATACCATGACTCTGGTTAATAGGGGATTTGTTTCTTTCTCGCACGTGAAAATACCATAATTATCTAAGTAACATGGAAGAATAGAATAATTGCAGTGAGAATAATTACATAAGTATTCATAAAAATCGTAAAAGTAATCTTTGTCTTTTCCTAACCTCATTTTTGATGGAGCTCGCTGATTAAATGGAGTTTCACTCTTATTTTCTCTTTCTATTGCAACTTTTCCATCATATATTATTTTTCTCTGTGCAATTAGTTGAGGTATAAATAAAAAATCATTTAACACTTGTGGCTCGTAGCTTTCGTCAATATATCTGCTAGCTAAATATCCTTCGAACATGCTTCGTAATATTATCAAAACATCTTCTGTTTTTCCCGAACATAAAAGTTCACGTATACTAATTAAAGATTTCGTACTTTTTGTAAAGACGAAATATTGATAGTCATCGACAAATCGTTCATCTGGTTCTCCTGTTATATGCAAATATGCATCGCCATATCGAAAACATGCATACCAAACAAAACCTCGTCCTCTTAGAATAAATTTATTAATGTATTTGTTACATTGAGATATGGCCTCATCCATTTGCATTTATCTCAGCCCCTTTTATTAATACATATGGCCATAATACATCTTTTTCTTTATAGCAAACAGCAAGGATCGTTTTTCGGAGTGATAATTATAGTTTTTTCTCTTGCCCTAGAAACTGCCACTCTTAAATTTATTCGCGCTTGATCCAAGTTTTGGGGATTAAATACGATGCGCTGCCCCGGAAAAGCACCTTCATAGACTATAACTTCATCAAATTCTTTTCCTTTTGCTTTATGAATCGTCATAACACTTACGCCATTCCAAACTTGAGTGGACATTGAAAAATGTTCTTGGGCAAGAGCATCCTGAACTGCTTTTTTTGCCCCCATATAATTATGGCTTCGCTTCCATAACTGCCCTAAACCGGCATTAAGGATTGAGCCTCTTCGAAGTAATTTTAGATACTTTGCATCATTCGCAACTTTTATAAGATATTCGCTTAAAGCGGATGCTATGATATCGCGAACCATAACCCAATCAGCAGCAACATCACCTGTAAAACTAGCATCATTGCACTTTTTAATAATACAACTACAGTCATCAATAACACATTGGCGTGTTTTTCCTTTTACAGAAATTCCTTTATTGTATTGCATTAGGCACGATGCAAACGCGATATCAGCTTTACAAGGAGCTTTTGTTCCTCTTCTGCCAAGGATATGTGAGCAAAGATTTTCGATTAGATCTTCTTTTGAAGCTTTTTTCTGTGAACCACCATCTAATAATCCCGCGATTAATTCACCGGCAATACAAGGACCAGCTGTCTCAACGGCAAGGTCATGATGTATTTGAGGTAATACTTGACCGCTGGATAATTGTTGACGGCTGTCAAGAAAATCTGATACGGTAATCATTAATGAGTTTGTCGGGAGTAATACTGCAATAGACCAATTATTTCGTCCCGCCTTTTTTTGGCGATTATAAGCATTCAAAATATATGATTTTAAATTAATGAGCTGTGCATTATTTTTTCTGGGCGGATAATAGTAACATTGAACATCATTGTAAGATTCACTTTTATTTTTCCCTATTAACAGATCATTACCATACTTTATTATATCAGTTCCCGCGCTTCGGTTATTTTCTTGTCCGAAATCAAAAACAGCCGGTTTAAATGCTTCTATAAACTGTCTGATTCGAGCAGGGCTTGCCCCACGAAAATCATATATACGCTGTTCTGGGTCAGCTAGAGAGATTAAACAACTGCGTTTCCCAAGCTCTTGTATGAATTCCCACTCTTCCGAGTTCGTATCTTGAAATTCATCAAAAATAATTACAGGATATGCTGCTGCAATTATTTTCGCAATAGCTTGGCTTTCATTAAATAGACAAAAACACAATTTTGCAAATAAATCAAAATGTATCAATCCCTCCTCGTTAAATAACCGCCATTTCTCATTTTCCTTGTTATCTACAACCGCTAGTCTTGAAGCGGACTCATGAGGTGGCAAGAGACGTAAAGCATTGTTGTTAAGAAGGTACCCATGGCTCCGTAATAATGTCCAAGCAAAACTATGATATGTGGTAATGTCTATTCGTGATTTTAACTCAGAAGGAATAACAACATTGGCATGTTGTTGAACTCGAAGTATTGTTGCACGCGCAAAACTTAAAAACAAAATAGTTTGCCCGGCCAGCAAGTCCTTTCGCTCTAAAATATATTTGGCTTTAATTAAAGCTATTGTTGTTTTCCCTGACCCAGGCCCTCCCATAATAAGCAGGTTACCGTCCGTTTCGAGGAGCTCTTTTTTTTGTTCGCTAAGTTCAAACATCAGTTTCACCTATACTTGCAACATCTTCTTCCCTGCTATAATCTTCCGTTTTTTCAGATGGTGTTTCAGCTTTAGAACAGGCATGATTGACAATCTGAATAAGCGAATTTTTAATATAATCAGGCATCTCTGACTCATCGCATTGTTCAAGAAAATTGGCAGCTATACCTTCACCTTTATAGCTTTTAAAGAACCTGCGGAGAGCGTCTTTGATACCATTATCTGAAGTTTCCTCACAAGGTTGAATATCAGCTAAATGAGATGGCCAATCACCGCAAGAAACAACAGCGAGTGCATATCTTTTTAGAGCCACACTATCAGAACCATTAATTATGAGGTTTTCAAATCCTTTTTCTTGTGCTTCCAAGGCGATATCAACGCTTCCCTGTATTTGGGTTAAACTTTCTTCTGTCTGTTTATCGAACATAGCATATACTACTTTACCAAGTCTTTTAAAATATCCGCCGAGAGGAGAAACTTGCGTATCAGTTTCTGCGTTTATTACCGCTATCCCTATTCCCTCCAATGATTTATAAGTATCTGGCTTTAGCTCTGAAAGACGATTAGCAGAAGCGGGTATAGCGTCATATTCTGTGCGCCCCTCAACAATAATGACTCGTCTCGCCAAAAGTGCTTCACAGAATCGTCTTTTTATTTCATCTCTATATGTTTTTTGCTTTACCGTAGGAGGGTAAGTAGCCGCAATACCGGTTAAGTTCCCGTTTTGCCTGCAAATCACCATTATCTGTGAAGGATCAAATTCCTCCAATACATATGGAGAATGAGATGTAAAGATCGCCTGAGCAGATTTACTAATAATACTATTTATAACTCTTTTTTGAGTATGAGGCGGAAGCGCGATTTCAGGTTCTTCCATTGCAAATATGACATTCTGTTTTAGTTCAGCAATTATAGACAACAGTGCTAAAACTAGTGTGTTAATCGTTCCCGTCCCCTGATGGTGAAATGGAGCAGCATATTCAGAACCATCTTCTTTTAAAGAGCCGGTTCCCAAAAATACTGTGAGAATCTGCCGCAAATGTTCGCGAGTCATCTGGGAAACCCTGATTTGAGGCGCATCTGCACATTCGATAGGGACTAACTCGCGAACAGCATTTTGAACAGATAGCAATGTATCACTAATGCCAAGTTCAGGGTCACTTGCAACAGAAATATTGTATAATTGCCGAAGAATGTCTTCCCACATTTGAGGGCGAAGTTCTTTGATTTGCAAGATAATATCCAATAAAGAACCGTGTTCCAAACTCAATGCGCGAGACCCGGTACGCATTGTCCTTAAATAAAGAAATCCGCATATTCGCTTGTCTCTTGCTCCAAATCGTTCAACTGTACCATCCTCAATCTTGGGAGAAAGAAAAAATGTTTCTCCCAAAAAGTCATCCTCTTCAACATCATAGTAACCGTGAAACCCAATACGTAATGCAGAAAGCACCCCCTCTTGGTCGGTTTGCTCAGCTGGCGGCGAATCAATAATCATGTTAGTATTAGATGCCCACCATTCAAGATGATTACGAAAATGAATCTGCTGTTCTAAATTTAGATCAGTTATTGTAGCTTCAATATTTATATCGATGGGTGAATTTTCTGCAGATAAATACTGACCAGCATAGAAATCATGTTCATCAATAATTGGCTTTCTCTTTAGTCTCTCAGGGCCTAACACTAAATCAATCGCTTCTAAAATAGTTGATTTACCACTATTATTATCACCAACTAAAACGGTATCGTTAGAAAAGAATAAATTTGCTTCCTTAATTCCTCTGAAATTGTATATCTTCAAATTAACTAATCGCATACAACATTCTCCTTATTAATTGATGATATAAAATTTGTTAAAATTAACTTTGACCTAAACATTATAGACATTATATACCACTCGCAAGAATATGAACAGGTAAATATTATATTCATAATCAACAGTTCATGACTGCCAGATTCCCGTCTCATTAATAATATATAGAGGCCATATTCGATATATTATAACATGCCCTATAAGCCTAAACCATAGGGCATGTTATTCATCGTCACCGCTTTATCGTCGTAATCCTGTCGTACATATCGCCCTTAATCATCAGTGTATCGATTTTGTGCTCATAGAGCTGGCCGACCGGTGACCACGCGTAAAACGCCTGTGCCCACGCGATATACTCTCCGTCAGGATACCAAATCGGCGTGTAGTGCAAGCGGCTGCTCGTGACCGAATACGGATTGACAGCAAGCTGCCATGTGGCTATTAGACCTCCCGCTGTACCTGTTTTAACATGCAAATCATCTCGCACGTTCTGCCATGCTGATAGCTGACCGTACGCGCTCTCAGGATAGCGTACCCAAACCATTTGCGCGCCGACAAGCTTTTCGGGATGGTCATAGTTGGTCGTTAAGGTGGTAGTGCATTGTACAGAAAACCCGAAGCCTGATTCCATCTGTTTTGGCTTGTCGGTATAAGCGATGCGCTCATCAGGCAGTATGGAAAACGCTGTTGTCAGCCGTGTATAGAAGCTCTTTGTAATATAACTACCGTTCTCTAGCCGTACCTCCTGCCATGTATGGTAGGAGGATGAAGTAGCTGTCGGCAAGCCAGTCAGCCCATACACCGTATAACGCTGTTTCATCCCTGCATCGTCGGGGTCGGCCACTATGGACACCGGAACGTTCTTCACCTGAATGTTCTTTGTCAGCGTGTTGTTGCTTTCATCCGTTTCATCCAGCACATTATCCGGGTCTGCG
>CAYSBC010000073.1:0-8272 GCA_964429195.1 uncultured Eubacteriales bacterium
TGCTGGAGGGGAAGTATCAAAATTACAGGAGCGAGGCTCTGCTTGGTCCCGAGAGGGGTATTGTACTAAATTTAAAATGCAGTACCCCTTTTTTCTTGCTTCTGGTCGGTCTATGGAGAAACATGTTATAATGAAAAATAGTAGAAGATGGGGTAGGCAAAGATGATTAGTATTCATAAGGAAAACTTAGAGGGGGGTATTGCAAATGTTTCTTTTCAACAGAGAGGAAGTATACATAGGATATTCAAAATATCTTGTTAGCACTCTCGGCTTTTAATGCTAAAATGGATATAGTTTTACAAAGAGGAGATTGTTGCAATGGTTTTTATAGAAAGAGTAGCAGGTAAAATTGTATATGGAGTGGCAAGGACCTTAGAGATATCAATGGAAGTTTTAATACAATTGTTAGCTACACTGGTTGTTTTAACAAAAAATATTGGTAGAGGTTGCGCAACCTTTATCAGTATGGGTGGTTGTTTATTCGTTATATTTATGGTTGGACCTTTTGGAATGGCAATTTTGACCAGTCCCTGGGGGTTTTTTACCATAGCCTTTTTGATTTTGTTCCCCATCTTAGGAGCAAGATTTGCTGTTTATCTAAAATACTTAAAATATATAACAACAGAGTATCTCTATAATTTAGCTAACTATCTTCAAGATGGAGCAAATTATCAATATAAACCTTTTCAGGAATATAAAATTGCTTATCAGAAAGCAGAAAAAGAGCGCATGCGAAGAGAACAGGAATCTTATAATGAGCAGCAAAGACAGTGGGAAGAAAGAATGAAGCAACAAAGGCAACAATGGGAACAAAGTTTTTGGGGGAGACAGGGAGACTACTACGGTGGTCAGTGGAATTTTGGATCAAATTATATCAATCCTAACCTTGAGTTTAAAAACAAATATGAAAATAGCTGTGAAGTCTTAGGCGTCCCTTATGATGCCGATAGAGATCAAGTTAGAATGGCCTATCGAAAAAAAGCCAAAGAATACCATCCCGACTTGAACAAGGCTCCAACAGCAGCCCAGATGTTTAATGAGATAACGAATGCCTATGAATTTTTAAGTGAAGAAAATATACAAAAATATAAGAACAATTAATTATTCCAGAAATATAGTCACAACAGGTTGCTGAAGGTCTATCTTTAATTATTTTTATCACTCTCAAATCTGGTGCAGGCACGTAAGTTGTAAGTTATTGAACACTGAAGTAGATACATAATTTAAAAAAATTAGAACCTCATACTAACAATATATTGTGTGGGGTTTTTTATTTATACAATGTATATAGATGAGCAGGTATTTTAAAAAATAGTATTGACAACTAAAAAACCTTAATGTATGATTACTTTGCAAACAGTTAGCATATGATAACTAGAAAATGATTGTTAAAGTTTGTATAACAAATGGAGGCTCCGAATAGAGTGGAAATTATGAAGTATATTTTTATAAATCCTGTTGTGGACAAGTTGCATGAAAAAAGAAAATTAAACGAGCTATTGCTGCAGAAAGGATATCAAAGGGTAGAGGTAAAAACAGATTGGCATGGGATAGTAAAAGAAAAATACAATGAACTTTTGAAGGATACAAATTTAACAATCATAGATAGACGTTGCCCGAAAACTATTGAAATGGTAAGTGCCTACATAGATGATGCTAGTGTATTAGCACATTCTATTGAGCCAATTTTGATACACTGTGCTATAGAACTGTCAGAGAGGGAGGATTTAAAGGATCGAAAGAAGATAATTACTACACCTTGTGAGAGTTTAGCAAGCTATGGAAACAAGATAGGATTAAAAGATACAGAGTTTATAAGTTGGAAGACATTTTTGAAATTGATAGATTCTGATAGAAAGCTTCAAGTAAGATCATTGGAAGCAAGTCCTATTCCACCGGGCTATTTTGAGTCTTTAAACGCAAAAGCAAGCAGTATTTCTGGCAAAGAAATGATAGAAGACTATTTTAAGAAAAACCTTCATAAGCAATATGAATTGGTTGAAGTGTTATACTGCTATAATGGCTGCCACAATGGAGATGGAGTTTTGATAGATGAATAAGAGCAAAGGAATTAAAACAGCTATATCAGGAATCATTTTTCTCATTATATGGTGGCTTGTGACAGAGATGGGAACAGTGAGTACCTATATATTGCCAACACCAGCTAAAGTTCTAGATACTTCTTTAAAGATGCTTCTTACTGGTGAGATATTTGAAGATATTTACATCAGCTTTATTAGAGTTATGAAAGGTTTTTTTATAGCAACAATAGCTGCTTTTCTACTTGCAATGGTAAGAATTATTTTGCCTTGGTGCAATGATTACTATGAAAATATTATTCTTTTCTTAAAGAATATTCCACCACTAAGTTTGATATCATTATTTATCTTATGGTTCGGTATAGGAGAAACTACAAAAGTAGGAATTATTATTTTAACTGGATTTTTCCCAATCTATTTGAATACAGTGAAAGGTTTTGTAAGTTGTGATAAAAAGCTCTTAGAAGTTGGAGAGGTTTATGGCTATTCCAAAGCAAGTAGTTTCTTTAAGATTAGATTACCCTATGCCATGTCGGATATATTAGTAGGTATGAGGACTGGTCTGGGATTTTGTTGGCGAGCCATCATTAGTGCAGAGATGATTGCTGCATCAGCTGGATTAGGGTATATGATTTTATTTGCACAACAAATGTCTAGGACAGATAAGGTAATTGCAGGTATTTTAGCTATAGGGATAGTAGGTTATAGCACAGACAGGCTATTTGCATTTGCAATCGATAAGTTATTGAAAGGGAAAGAGAATAGTGGATGGGATTAGATTAGTCAATGCATACAAGTCTTATACAGTTGAAAAGGATGAGCTTAAAGTATTAAATGGTATCAATTTAAATATTCCAGCTAGTAAAATCACCATTGTCCTGGGGCGAAGTGGTTGTGGAAAAACCACAATATTAAGACTTGTTGCAGGCCTGGAAGAGTTAGGGCAAGGTGAAATCCAAGGGGCTAATTTAAAAAGAAAAGCATATGTTTTTCAAGAAGATCGATTAATGCCATGGCTAGATGTCAAAAAAAACATAACCTTTGGTCTCGAAAAAAAAGAAATCAATTATGATAAAATAAATGAGATTATTGAAATGGTGGATCTAAAAGAATTTTGCAATGCTTATCCCAATCAATTATCAGGAGGGATGAAACAAAGAGTATCGATAGCAAGAGCATTCGCTTATAATCCGGATTTCATCCTGATGGATGAACCATTCTCTGCATTAGATTTTTTTACAAGGGAACAGATGCAGAAAGAACTAGTAAAGATTCATAAAAAGACAAGGTGTTCCATTTTATTTGTTACCCACAATATCGATGAAGCGTTGATGCTAGGGTCTAAAATAGTAATTTTAGACAAAGGAATCATTAAGTCTCAGTATGAAATAGAGGGGGAAAATCATGAACGAGACTTACTGGAAAATCAATATGTAACTTTAAAAAAGCAAATCATAAATGATTTAAAAATTATTTAAAAAAATACATATAAGTGGAGGAATAAACAATGAAATCAAAGAAATTTTTAGCATTAATGTTAACAATTGCAGTAATGATCACAGCTCTGGTAGGGTGTTCGTCAAGCAGTTCACCGGATGACACTACAGAAAATGGAGATTTATCACAGTTAAAATTAGATAAGCTTACAATTACTCATGTTACATCACCTTTGAATGTCCCAAGTATTATACAAAAAAATAAAAATGTATTTGCAGAAGAATTTAGCGAGAATGGTAAGACAATTGAAATAAATTATGCAGAGATTACATCAGGAGCAGACCAGACTCAAGCTTTAGCATCAGGAGATGTGGATGTTCTATATGCTGTTGGAGGAACATCGGTTATTTTAGCTGCGGCTAATGGTGCTGATATCAAGATTTTAAACATGTATTCCAGATCTCCGGAAGCATTTTGCTTGTATTCAGGAGATGAGTCTATTCAATCAGCAGAAGATTTGAGAGGAAAGACAATTGCTGGACCTATGGGAACAAACTTACACCAATTATTAGTGGCTTATCTTAAGGAATCCAATATGACTATTGAAGATGTTAACTATGTCAACATGTCAATTCCAGATGCAAAGGCAGGGCTAGATGGGAAGAGAATTGACGCTGCCTTAGTAGCAGGGCCTACTGCTTACCAAGCAAAACAACAAGGATACAACTTAGTAACAAATGGCAAAGGGTTAACAGATGCAGTTATTGCTGTAGCAGTTAGGGAAGATTTTTATAATGAACACAAGGCAGAAATGGAAGTATTGATGAATGCTCAAGCAAACATTATTAAATATATCAATGAAAATCACGATGAGGCAATGGATATTGTCGCAACAGAGCTTGATTTAGATAAAACAGCAGTTGAAGAGATGTTTATTCAATACGATTTCAATATTGAAGTGACAGAAGATGATTATAAAGCGTTCCAAAATATAGCAGACTTCATGTATGAAACAAAGATGATTGAAGAAGCCTTTGACACAAGTGACCTATTTATTAGGAAATAGGTGTAACAGATGGAAGTAGAAATATTAAGAATAAAAGACAACAATGCTATCATTGAAATCACCTACGAAGATTTACTGAAATACCACGGAAAGCAAATGATAGGTGGGGTAGCCCTTGCCTTCAAGATTATGCTAATGACTTTTCCAAAACTATGTGATGAAATACCAGAGAGAGGGAACTTTAGTTTTTACAGTGGTATAGGAAAAAATGGGAGAGGTATTATTGATGCATGTGAAATGGTCATGCGTGTCAAGACCAATGACCAACTAAGATTGAATATCGAATATTCTGAGGATAAGCCAGGTGAGATAGCACCGGGTGGCGGTAGATACTACTTCGAAATAGGATACAAGAAGAAGCTTGTTAAGCTGTATTTAAAAGAAGGTATTATTTCAGAAGAATTTATCGTTTATTCAAAGCTAGCACATCAATGTAGAAAAGAAAATGTACCTATGAGGGATGATGATCAAGAAAAGCTATTGCAATTAAGGCAAGAACTAGCAAAAAGTATCATGTCATCTAGCCCAGAGGATATGTTTGTCATAATTAATTAGAAGATGGATAATGATATGAGGCGAAGGTAGGACATCTGTCCTACCTTCGCCTACATTTCTAAGCTCACCCCAATTTGTGAAGCAAATTGATGGTGAACTGATGCAAGGAAATCACAAATCTTTGATTTGTAGATTTCTACTGCGTAAGTAATTCGGAGTTTGGTGAGCAAAATTTCAAATAGTGTGTGGTTTATTTTTAGAAAACCACACACTACTTGAAATTTTGAACATATTTGGTCTTTAATTACATTTTATTCCGAAATATCAACACACTAGTTGAAAATTTGCTCATTTTTTAGCTAAAAGCTTAAAGTAGCAGGATTAGAAGAAGTGTGGAAGTAAAGTTTGGAGGATGAAATTTCAGTTTCCGCTTAGGAATCCTACAGGAAATGTAGATCAAACTTAGAAACAACATCCATTTTATCTTCGTACAAAAATTTGTTGGAAGGCTAAGGGTGGCGTAGAGACGCTTTGTTTGCCACATAAAGTATAGAAAACGGGTATTGCAATTAAAGTTATAATTGCAGTACCTTTTTTGCCGGCTTCAAGTCATGTCTATGGAAGAACATGCTATAATGAGTTATATATTGCTTATTATGAAGATGATAAAGGACAGATTATCCAGGCCCCTTTAGCCGATACTTCCGACACAAAGGTAGTATATCAGCTTCCGTTATTGACCTATGGGTGGCAGGATGTGGACGGAAAAACACTTGTTTATGCCAGCCTTTACGCTGAAAACGGGCAGGCTTTTTTAGCCTATCACCAGGGAGGGGCCACTATGGGAACCGATTATCTGATCAGGCTTAATGATGATGGCACCACTACCCTGCTAAACGACACCAGATATAATATCAAAAATTTTGGAGATAGAAGCATCAAATAATGGGTGGGGGCGGCGAGGAAGTGCTTAGAAAGTTATCAAATGCAACTGGTAAAATAGAAAAATTTTCGGTCTTAAGCGGCAATGTCTATTGGCAAGACAGACTAGATCAGAACCTCTATAACCTGGAAGAAAAAAACATGAACTTCGGGGCAGAGCTTGAGGGCATGAAGCTTTGCGGAGACAATAAAGAGTATTTAGTTTGTACTTTTAAGGAAACCGCTTCCTCCAAGTATCGAATTATGGTTAGAAAAATTTAAAGGAGAGTGTCAAATGTTTGTTTTCAATAAAGAGATAGTATACATAGGATATTCAATGGAAGAACTGTCAAAGGTGAGAAACACTCTTGAAAAGGAGAAAATTAAATACTCCTATAAAGTAGTAAACCGTTCAGGCCAGTGGTCAAGACGGGGTTCAAGAAGAAGTAGCTTTGGAAGTTTTGGAATGAATATGGATTACGAGAAACAATATGCTGTTTATGTTCATAAAAAGGATTTTGAAAAGGCAAAACATCTTGTTAATAGAGCTTTGCATGGATAGAACTATATAATGGGGGTACTGACCATTGCCTCTAATGTAGGCACAATAAAATGAACATCAATAGTAAAGTGCATTGCTGATTAATATTATAAAAAGATTAGGGAAATTAAAGGTGATATTTATCCACTGTGAAAGAGAGGTTAAAAAAATGTTAAATTATAAAAATCCGAGGTTTTGGGTTATTGTTTTTTCAATCATTATTGCTTCAGCTGTTGGTATTAGCCTTTTAGCAAGTTCAGATAACTCCAATCCGGGTTCGCCCGTAAAGGACGGTGTAGATTTATCCTATGAGGTTAATGAAAGTGAAATTGCAAACTATCTTGATTACCATACTGAGGGAAAGTGGATGTATATTGCGGGGCTAAAGGTGTTTGATGAGTTTAGCTCTTCAAATGAAGGCAGTGTTTCATTAAACACGGATGAAAATATTCTCACTTTCAGCATGACTAAAGCTACCGGAAGTGTTACAGGGGCCCTGGATGGTCCTGGTGTTTATTTTAGAATGGATTTAGATACAAATCAAATTATTGATAAGAAATTTTCACCTGCTCCGAACTATAAGGAATTAGGCAGAGAAGAATTTAGTGAGCATAGTGAAGAGATAATCCAATTGACGGAAGAACGAATGCTAGAGATAGGAAAATATTTTGAAGAATTAATCTTGAAAATGGAAAGAAAAGAACAAATTAAATAGGGTAATGCAATTTAATATTTCAATCTAACCAAAATATAAAGCAAGAAACATCTGTTGGAATATTGGATATATCAACATCTTCAAATTTCTATTGGCCATTCATTGCGACACATTTCAGTGCTTAAACTTTCAATTTATTTTAGAATTGAGAGTTTTTTGTTTTTTGTTTTTTGTTGACTTATATCGGCTCTCGATATACAATAACATTTAAAGGCTATATCGATATCCGATATAACGGGATACGATATATTAGGAGGGGTCCTTATATGGGCAATAAAAAAATCAAAGCTCTAACCCAACCCATGTATTACATACTTTTAAGTTTAAAAGAAAAGCGACATGGCTATGAAATAATGCAGTATGTGGAATGGCTTACCGAGGGTCGGGTAAAGATTGGCCCCGGAACATTATATTCTCTTTTATCAAGATTTGAAGAGGATGGCTATATAGAAATGATTTCAGATAAGGAATATAAAAAAGTATATTGGATCAAATCACTGGGCCAAGAAGCTTTGGATGAAGAAATAAAAAGATTAAGAACATTAATAAAGGACGCAGAATTTGTTCTAGGAGGTAATGAGCATGAATTTGAAAATAGAAAATAACTTTTTAAATATCAGCAATTACCCTTCCATAGAGAGACATTTGGAAAAGATGGCTAGAGAAGGGTGGCTAATTCATAAAATAATTCTAGGAAATATCTTTATCTATAAAAAAATACATCCAGAAGAATTAGATTTTTCCATATCTCCTTATGAAATTGAGACAGCATTTACCAAAAAGAGTAAGGAAGAACTAGAGGAATTTCAAAGTGTATGCCAATCTGTAGGCTGGAACTACGCAACAAAATCTTTTAATTTACATGTCTATTTTAAGAAAAAGGGTTCAGCAGCCATGGATCTGCAAACTGATGAGGAGGAAGAATTTAGAACATTAGAGTCGATAGGAAAAAGGCAAATGAAAGCCTACTATTTTCAAATACCCTTTTTATTATTTTTTTCTTGGATGGTCTTAGGGGGTATCCTTAGCAGTGTACATTCTATGAAGGACGGAACACC
>CAYSBC010000074.1:0-1261 GCA_964429195.1 uncultured Eubacteriales bacterium
AGGCCCCTTATAGGGGCATAAACAAACTACCGGCTGAGCCGGTAGTTATGATTTTTCTGAATTGTATTTCTTACCACAAATTTTACTCCTCAATCATTATTTAGCTAAAGCTTTTGCTATATCATCAAATAATTCCAGATAGGTTTGTATGGATTCATTGACGTAAATATCATCTGGGGCATATACTATTTGCCCTGAAATAAGTGCAGTTGTGTTTTGAAGGGCAGGTGAATTGTTGATAACATCCTGTGCAGGTTTTGCATCTGCTACAGAAGACACCGAGGCATCGCGATCAAACACAAAAAGCCAATCTGGATTGCTTTGCGCTATAGCTTCAACAGAAATATCATCCCCTTGGTGATTAGAAGAAGAACTATTAACCTCTAGTGCAGGAACCCATTCAAAGATAGGATACATGGGTCCCCAAACCCGACCATGACCGGGAGCTGAAAAACCTATATCACCGCCAGAAACGATAACACTCATCACAGTATCTGTTTTATTATAGGAGGATTTTGCATTTTCGATAGCCAAATCGAAATCCGAAATCAATTGTTCAGCTTCTTTGTTTTTATCAAAGATTTTCCCCAAAATTACAGTGGAATCCTTGAGTCCATTGATTAAGTTTTCACCGGGTGTATCTGCAACTTCTGAAACATCAAAGTTAAGATCAATAACAGCAGCATGAGGAACTAATTTTTTTATATCATCATAAAAATTAGCAAATCTTTGCCCGATAATAACGAGCTCAGGATCGACTGCCGCAATAATTTCAAGATTAGGTTCACGATGATTCCCTATATTTTGAACGGCTTCATCTTTTACGTAAGGGGAGTCCGCGGGCATGACCTCCTTGGGAGCAGCTGCTAATGCAATTCCCCAATCCGATAAAGTTTCAAAGGTTCTATTGTCTAAAGCGACAACATTTTTAGGGTTAACAGGAACTGTTACACTGCCATGTAAATCTATAATTTCAACAGTTTCATTTTCTAAAGATCCGTTTGTTTGCCCATCAGCATCAGTTTCATTGCTTGGACCAGAGCAAGCTGACAACATCAAAGCAAAGGTTAATATAATAGCACTTAGTTTAAAAAATCTAGTTTTTTTCATAAATTATCTCCTCTAAATAAATAAGTAAATTTTTGAATACACAATACATATAACCATATTTTATGGGGAGGGATTCTCTTTATTTCACGTGAAATGATGGATAAAATAATGGATAAATGATAGTGATTATCAAAATCATTAAATTTAAGTA
>CAYSBC010000074.1:1361-8246 GCA_964429195.1 uncultured Eubacteriales bacterium
ATGGATAAAATAATGGATAAATGATAGTGATTATCAAAATCATTAAATTTAAGTATAATCAAGAAAGAAAAGTTTGTCAATCCCATTTGAGATATTCAATTACTTATTTCTGTTGGAGGGAGTATGGGGATAATCATTCTAAATTGTCAAAATAGCCAGGCAAGAGAGTCCGGCTATTTTGAAAGGGTTTTAAATTGGAAATTATTTTATCTGGATTGTTTTTTTCTGAGCATTGACATCATCCTTAGGCAAGGTGATTTTCAGTACACCATTTTTATATTCTGCATCAATCCTATCAGCGCTAATATTTTCGATATAGAAGGATCTGCTCATTTTCTGACTGTGACGTTCTCTTCGAATATAGTTTTCTTTTTCTTCATTGAGTTCATCAACCTGATTTGCACTGATTGTTAAGTAGTTATTTTGATAATCAATGTTGAGCTTCTCTTTTTCGATACCGGGGATTTCAGCCTCTAATAGATAAGCATCGGCTGTGTCCTTAATGTCTACTTTCATAGGTGATACTGCATTGGTGAAAAAATCATCCTTAAAGAATCTGTCAAAAAAATTTTCACTATTTTGTAGACTTCTAGTAAGCGGAATTAAACTATTGAACATAAACAACACCTCCACAATATTTTTAATAAACAGGATTATTTTATTTTTATTCACAGCACCCGTTCAAAGTGATGCTTTATTTAACCTTATTTTACGGGATAAGTCAAAGAAAGTCAAAGTCTAAATTTTGTCATATTTTATTATTATCCAGGCATTTACGGATAGAGCAAGAGATTTTATTGAATTTCTCTATTTTTCTCTTATTTTCTCGTGATTTTGAATAAAGCAAGAAATATGAACAAAATGATGATAGGAACTTGAAAAATACTATATTGTTTTGATATAATGTTTCATGGCAGTTAAATATGATTTAACAATTTAGAGGAGAAAAAGGTTAATGAGTGAAGAAAATTTTATGATCAATGATGCCGATTATTCAATGGAAAAATTTATCGATGAAATTGAAACAGGTATGAAAGAATTAAACAAGGGAGATATCGTAAAGGGAACGGTCATATCGGTAAACGATACGGAAATACTTGTCAACATAGGACATATCTCAGATGGAATAATCGACAAATCAGAAATTACTAATTTTGAGAGTCATGAAATAAAAGAAGGAGATGTTTTATCTTTATATGTCGTTAATCCTCATGATAAAGAGGGCAACATTTTACTTTCTGAAAAGAGAGCAAAGCATATCGTTGCATGGCATGAAGTTGAGGATGCCTATAATAAGAAAAGCAATCTAACCATAAATGTAGCAGAAGTGATAAAAGGAGGAGTTACTGCCTATTACAAAAATATAAGAGGTTTTATACCCGGCTCTCTTTTATCCTATAAATATGTTCAGGACATGAACGAATATGTTGGACAAGAATTAGAAGTCAAAGTGGAAGAATTTGATACGAAAAAGAACAGAATTGTTTTTTCAAGAAAAGCCGTTGAAGTCATAGAAAGGAACCGAAAGAAAAAAGAAACATTGAATTCATTGGTCGTAGGCAAAAAATTAAAGGGTGTCGTTACGAAATTAATGAAGTTTGGTGCCTTTGTAGATATAGGTGGTATTGAGGGTCTGATTTATATTGATGATTTGTCGTGGAACAGAGTCAAACATCCATCTGAAGTGGTCAAGGAAGGCGATGCAGTAGAGGTTTATGTGGTTAGCTGCGATGCTAAAACTGAAAAAATAAGCCTTAGCTTAAAATCTGTTGAGGATGATCCGTGGTATGGTGTGTCGGATTATTATAGAGTGAATGATATTGTTGAGGTGACTGTAGTTCGTCTTGTGGACTTTGGTGCCTTCGTTTCAATCGAGGAAGGTGTCGAAGGTTTAGTGCACATATCCGAAATATCTCAAGAAAAGATTAAAAGGCCTTCTGATGTTCTTAAAGTAGGCGATAAGGTTGAAGCAGTCATATTAACCTTAGACGAAAAAGACAAGAAGATGAGTCTAAGTATAAAAAAGGTCGATGAAGAAGATGGCTGGTCTGATAGAGAAGAATCAGAAGAGGAAAGAAGAGTCAGGGAACAGGAAGAGGTCGAACAAGCAAGAAGAGTCAGGGAATCCATAGCAGCAAGAGAGGCTGCAGAAAAAGAAAAAGAGGAAGAAGAAGCCAGTGAGCCTATTTCAACTATTGGAGATTTATTTGGTGATAAATTAAAGAATTTTTTTAAAGAATAAAGGACTATGACTATAAAGAAGCTAGCATTGATAAAATGCTAGCTTTATTAACATCTAGCACTATTGGGGGTGGATGATTTGAAGTTTAAGATTGGACTTTGTCAAATGGCCGTGGGGGAAAATAAAGCATTGAATTTAGCCAAGGCAGAAAATATGATTCTAGAAGCATCTAAGAAGAATTGTGATATCCTTGTCTTGCCGGAGATGTTTAATTGCCCTTATAAAAATGAAGCATTTCCACTCTATGCCGAGGAATTTGGCATGGAGACTACACAAAAATTATCACAATGGGCACGGAAGCATAAAATATATTTGTTCGGTGGAACCATACCTGAATTAAGCATCCATGAAGAGGAAAAAAAACAAATCTACAATACATGCTTCATTTTTGACAGAAAAGGGGAACTGTTAGGTCGATACAGAAAAATGCACCTTTTTGATATAGAGATTAAGGATAAAGTAACTTTCAAGGAATCAGATACCTTGAGCAAAGGCAATGAAATTGTTACAATCGATACAGAGTTTGGGAAAATTGGGGTGGCCATATGCTATGATTTAAGGTTTCCTGAACTTATGAGAGCCCTTGCATTAAAAGGCTGTCAAGTCATTATTGTGCCTGCTGCATTTAATACCACTACAGGTCCTAAGCATTGGAATTTAACACTCAGGGCAAGGGCGGTAGACAATCAGGTTTATATGGTTGGAGCTTCGCCGGCCAGGGATTGTAGCTCTTTCTATCAAGCCTATGGCTATTCTTCGATTATAGACCCTTGGGGCGATGTAATCAGTCAAGGCGATGAAAAAGAGGGAATCATTACTTCCGAAATTGATTTGGACTATGTTGAGGAAGTTAGAAATCAATTACCTTTACTAAAACACAGGCGAACAGATCGATATGATTTAATCATAAAATAAATGCAGATAATTAAATATTGTATAAAAAGGAAAAGGAGTTCATGTCAATGGAAAATCATGTGAATCGAACAATAGAAAGTTTAGAAAAAAACGGGTTTCCGGTTAAGCTTTTTGAAACAAAGGAAGAAGCTCTGATGGAAATGCTTCAAAATATACCGATGAATGAATCTGTAGGAATGGGAGGATCCATAACATTAGAAGAGATTGGAATTTATGATGCGTTATTAGAAAGAAAAGGTCAAGTTTATTGGCATCAGAAATGTCCATTAGAGGAGAAAGCAGAAACGCTTAAAAAAGCTGCCTCTGCAGATATTTATTTATCGGGTATTAATGCTTTGACTGAAGATGGAAAAATAGTCAATATAGATGGGACCGGTAATCGTGTGGCCAATATATTTTGGGGGCATAAAAAAATCATTTTGGTATGTGGAATCAATAAAATCACTAAGGATCATGAAAAAGCAATCGAGAGAATAAAAAATGTGGCAAGCCCTAAAAATACTAAAAGGCTTAATAAAGATACGCCCTGCCGCTATACAGGCAAGTGTCAGGATTGTGATTCTCCCGATAGAATATGTAGAATCGAAGTTGTATTAGAAAAACAACCTTTAAATGGGAAAGTGGAAGTCTATCTTATAAAGGAAGAGTTGGGATATTAATGAGCTTTTTACCGATTACAATTGAAGAAGTGAGAAACAGAGGTTGGGATCAGTTAGATTTCGTTTTCATATCAGGGGATGCTTATGTAGATCATCCTTCTTTTGGTCATGCTATTATTACGAGAGTCTTAGCAGCAGAAGGCTACAAGGTTGGTATCATCGCCCAACCGGATTGGAAGAGTGCAGAGGCCTTTAAGAGGCTTGGGAAACCAAGGCTAGGGTTTTTGATTTCATCGGGAAATGTGGATTCCATGGTCAATCATTACAGCGTTTTTAAAAGGAAGCGAAAAAAAGACTATTACTCTCCCGGTGGCAAGACCGGATTAAGACCTGACCGAGCCGCCATCGTTTATGCCAATAGGGCCCGAGAGGCCTATAAGGATGTACCGATTATTTTGGGTGGTATAGAATCCAGTTTGCGAAGACTGGGCCACTATGATTATTGGGATGGTAAAATAAGAAGAAGTATTTTGCTTGATTCCAAAGCAGATATTCTATCCTATGGAATGGGCGAAAAAGCAATTTTGGAAATAGCTGAAGCCCTTGATTCAGGAATTGCTATCGAGGACATAACATGGATTAAAGGGACGGTTTTTAAGAGAAAGAATCTTTTAGATATAGGAGAATATAGGATGTTGCCCTCCTTCGAAACCATTTTACAATCTAAGAAATCCTACGGCGAAAGTTTTTTAATTCAATACAATAATATGAATCATTACAAGGGAAAAACCCTTGTTGAGGATTATGGAAATAATGGTTATGTGGTGCAAACTTCACCCCAAGACCCCTTAACAGAGCAGGAGATGGATCGAGTCTATGGGCTGCCTTATACCTATACATATCATGACAGTTATGAAAAGCAAGGTGGCATTCCCGCCATTGAAGAAGTGAAGTATAGTATTACAAGCAATAGAGGCTGTTTTGGAAGCTGCAACTTTTGTGCTTTGACCTTTCACCAAGGCGATGTAGTACAAGTTAGGAGCAAAGAATCGATTCTGGCAGAAGGCAAGTCTATCGTTAGGAGAAAAGGATTCAAAGGCTTCATACACGATGTGGGAGGTCCTACAGCCAATTTCAGGCAAGCTGCTTGTAAAAAGCAAGCCGAAAAAGGTTCTTGCAGCCATAGGAAATGTTTGTTTCCTGAGCCATGTGATAACCTCATTATTGATCATCAAGAATATTTGAATATTTTAAGAGATTTGCGCAGGATAGAGGGCGTCAAGAAGGTCTTTGTAAGATCAGGGATAAGATACGATTACGCCATTCATGATAAAGACCATACCTTTATAAGAGAACTTTGCCAACACCATGTGAGCGGACACCTGAAGATTGCCCCTGAGCATATATCCGACAGGGTGCTAGAAAGGATGGGAAAACCTTCAAGAGAAGTTTATGAAAGGTTCACGCAAAAATTTGATTCAATCAATAAAAAAATCGGTAAAAAACAATATATTATCCCCTATTTTATATCATCCCACCCGGGATCGACGATAGAGGATGCTATTGAATTAGCAATATACTTGAAAAGATCAGGATTTATACCTGAACAAGTACAGGATTTTTATCCGACGCCTGGGACTCTATCGACTTGCATGTATTATACCGGTATGGATCCGGTAACTATGGAGGAAGTCTATATACCCAAAACTATAGAAGAAAAAAACATGCAAAGAGCCTTGTTGCAGTTCAATAGGCGAGAAAATTTCAAAATGGTAAGAAAAGCACTTGAGAAAGCCGGCAGAACAGATTTAATCGGTTATGGAAAGGATTGCTTGGTTCCCCCGGAAGATAGGAGAAAGAATGAGTATCATCAAAGAAATTCCAGAAATATTAAGAATAAGTAGAGAGCAATATGAAAAATGTATCACTGATTTCTCTGAAATTCCACTCAGAATGGAAGAATGCATAACAGGACCTGAGGGTTTAACAGAAAAGAATAACTTTCTTTTTCATGGCGATAACATGGAAGTCATGCGCTATCTTCTCAATTTTAAAGAGATGAAAAATAAAATTCAGCTCATCTACATCGATCCGCCTTTTTTCAGCAATGCGGACTACAACATTTCAATTAAAACCCTATCCAAGAATATTAAGATATTACCGATTAAGCATAAAGTGTACAGGGATACGTGGGATAAAGGCTTGACGGAGTATTTAGTCATGCTGTGTACCCGCTTATTTTTGATGAAAGACCTATTGAATGAAAAGGGTAGTATTTTTCTGCATCTTGATCATCATAGCGTTCACTATGCAAAAATTTTTATGGATGAAATATTTGGGCACAATAATTTCAGAAACGAAATTATATGGAGCTATAAATCCGGTGGATCCAGTAAGAAACAGTTTTCCAGAAAACATGATACCATTTTGTTTTACACCAAAAGCCCCCAATACACTTTTCATCCTTTGAAAGAAAAATCCTATAATAGAGGCTTAAAACCTTATCATTTTAAAGGTGTAGAAGAATACGAAGATGAAAAGGGTTGGTATACTGTTGTCAACATGAAGGATGTATGGTCTATCGATATGGTGGGAAGAACATCCGGTGAAAGGGTAGAATATGCGACACAAAAGCCGGAAGCTCTCATAAAACGAATGGTTGAAGCTTGTTCGGCCGAAGGTGATCTTTGTGCAGACTTTTTTGGTGGATCAGGAACCTTGGCTGCTGTAGCTTCAAAATGTGGCAGAAGGTGGATTACTTGTGATAAGAGTCACATTGCCAGTCTTTCAACTCATAAGAGATTGCTTGAGACAAAAAGCCCTTATGAATATTACTCTTTATGGACAGAAGAAGTGTCCGGTGAAAAGGAGAATGATTTTGATATTCATATTGAAATAAATCAAGAGGATGATCAACAGGTGAGGGTTTCCCTGATAGGTTTCAAGTACAATAATGATGACAGTATCCCATGTCATGAAAGGTATAAAGAGGCTATAAAAACTATCATGAAAGAGGACTCCTTGGAGCTTATAGCTTATTGGAGCATCGATCCTGACTATGACCATCGTGTGTTGACGCCTACCTGGTATAGCAGTAAATCTAAGGGGAAAATGGAGAAGGAAGCTCTT
>CAYSBC010000075.1:0-8222 GCA_964429195.1 uncultured Eubacteriales bacterium
CAATGGTCGGGGAGTTGAAGTCGTCAGGTGAAGAGTTTGACTGTGCCCAGGCCCTAGACGGCTTACCACAAGTTAAACATTGGGTTCGCAATCTTGAGCTGCAACCGCAACACTCATTCTGGCTGCTGACATCCTCAGATAGGTTCTATCCTGATTTTGTCGCAGAGCTTCAGGACGGTCGCATCTTGGTTGTGGAGTACAAGGGCGATGCTTACGTAACCAATGATGATTCTAAAGAAAAGAAGGCGCTCGGAGAGCTGTGGGCAAGCAGGAGTGGTGGTAAGGGTATTTTTCTAATGGCTGAGAAAAGAGACTACAGTGGACGGGATGTTTACAAGCAACTAGTTATCAAAATACAAGGATAGTAAGGAGTTGGAATATGGAGGAACTAGTTATTGAATCAAGATACCGTGGTGAATGGCGAAAGGTAATTTTGATAGCTGGCAATATTTACAAAGTTGAACCATTGAACCAGAAAAACATGAAACACAGGGGAAGGTTGTGCGAGTTTATAAGGTGCTTCAATGATGAAATTCGAGGAATAAGAGACATAATTGAGGTGAGGTTTTTAGATACTAAAAGAATTGGACGTGTAGATGGGTCTGATTTAATTGTATACTCTGGTAGCTGATTATATAGATGATAAAGATAAGTATAAGTTGCTATTTAGCAATTAACATCTCTTTCTGTTTTAAAGGAATATGGCAGATAAGGAAATCGCCGCTAAGCAGTCCTTGGATATGGAGGGGTTTGCAATGAGATACGAAGGAAGTCTTGGATACTTTCGATATGAAGGGGCTTTGGTAGAGGAGGGCTTTTTAGACGCGAGGAAGTCTGCGGCTGCTTTGATATGCATTGATTCGGCTCTAAGGCATTTTGTTGATAAAGATCATCCTGAATTTCAGGTGATGAATTATGAAATACCTGTAAGGATACGAAAAGGTTCCTGGGAGGTACTAATTCCCAAGACTATTGGGGAGTGGATTCTGACAGGATCTGGAATCGCCTTTAGTGCATATCTAACTACAGCAGCAACAAAGATGGCAGAGAATGACTTCAAAGAAGCTTCTGTCAGAAAATCATTTGGAAAAGCAATTAGTAGCCTGCAATGGATTATAAAAATTGGTAAGCATACAGGCAGCATAGTTAATAAGAAATTTGATAAAGTAAAATTTAGCGAATCAAACAGGCAAATAGGAATACCTAGTCCAAATAATGATTACCTGTTCGTCCCAAAAGAACATTTCGACAATTATATACATTCAAGTCCAAAGATGTTGGAGGATCTAGCTCGGTTTATAGAAGAAAAAAGAACATTAGTAATTGGACTTGTAGAAGATGAATCAATCAAAGAAGTAAAAATCGGCTTCGAACATAAAGGCATATTTATAGATGTTTCTGATGATGAAGAGCTATTTCCAGATTTGAAACATGGTGATCAAGTAGCTCTTGAGGGTGATATAACAAGGGGTAATGAAAACTCAAACAGTCTTGGCTTCAGGTACGATGGACATATTCTTACTTGTTATCCAGCAAAGGGAAGTATAGTTAAATATAAGAATACACTGTTTTCAAAATGCATAATGAAAGGCATTATATCTCGTTTAGATAAGTTCGGAAACACAACTGAAAAAAGGCCTAAGATTTTATTTACAGATATTATAACATTGGAAGTTGAGACAAATGCAAGCCTATTTCAGGAGTGAACTATTTGTATTTTTCTTTGTTTTGCTAATAGCAAATACAGCCTGGGCAAACTTCTCGGGCAAGCTCGTCAAGGTCCTCGATGGTGACACAGTAGATGTGCTGCAAGAGGGGAAGGCTGAGCGCATCAGGCTCCATGGCATAGATGCTCCTGAGAAAGGCATGCCCCACGGCCAGAAGGCCAAGCAATACGTCCTTGATTTAGCAGCACAGAAGATAGTCACTGTAGAGGTCAAGGATACAGATCGGTATGGGAGGACAGTAGGGGAAGTAATCCTTCCAGATGGAAGGAGCTTGAACAGGGAGATCGTCAAGGCAGGTTATGCCTGGTGGTATAGGCAGTATAGCAAGGACGCTTCCCTGGGAGTATTGGAGGCCGAGGCAAGGAATGCGAGGAGAGGGCTATGGGCAGATAAGGAACCTATGCCGCCGTGGGAGTGGAGAGCTGCTAAGAGGAATCAGCATAAAGAGCCGCAAGCCAAGCACTCTGTCCAGGAGGATCACTCGGGCACTGTCTACCACGGCAACACTAGTAGTATGGTATTTCACAAGAGCACATGCAAGCACTACAACTGCAAGAACTGCACGGATGTATTGGCTAGTAAAGAAGAGGCTGTCGGGAGAGGGTATAGGCCTTGTGGCACATGTAGGCCTTAGACTGAGGGCATTCTAATTGTAAGCGGATCCACATAGCAGAAGTAATTATTTCTGCTGATTTGTGCCGCAGAACCTGCTTGTAGTCGGCCCCCATCTGGTATCAAAAAAGGAGCTTAAGATGAAGTTAAATCTTATGATTTTGTCGGTTTCTGTTTTAATGTTCGGGTGTTCGTCCTCTCAATATTTGGTCGATAAACCGTTGGTCATTTACCCTAAATCTTCTTCGACTGAACAGAGTGGTGAAATACAACAAAAATCTATGGGGGCAGTCCTTAAGGCGTTCTCTGATTACCGTTGGGAGATACGTGGGATTGACAGAGAGAACAGTATTGTAACTGCAGAAGCTTGCCGGCGAGGTGAGCACTGTTCTGAGGTGATAGCGACTATCAAAAAAGATGGTTCTGTGGAGTTTATTAGAACTGAAGGCCAAAATCTTACGAAGAACGAAGGCGAATTATTGCGTCGTTGGCTTGCTAATATCAGAAAATCCTACAACAAACATATGAGCTCCGGCAGCTTGTAGGTGGACTCCGATCCTCCTGCGGGATTGACCGTTAGGGACGATATTAAAGAGACTGAAATGCCCTTGACTGGGTTTATATGAAATTCCTTTTCACTACGCCTCCTGATCATTCCTCCTGCATTTGCAGGCCAGTTACAGGGCCTCTTTGAAGGGCTATTGCCAAATGAACCGCATGAAAGACAAGCCACCATCTCCCGAGAGAGTATCCCTTGAAGAAGCACTCCAAGCCGAAATGCTAATCAACCAAGCACTCATAGACATACTCACTGCCAAGGGGATCATCACTCAAGAGGAGCTACTTTCACGTATTCAGGAGCTCAGAAGGCAGAAATGATCACATCATTATTGATAACCCTTACAGCCTCACAAGGGCTCTCTCAGAGCATAACCAAAGAGCTCCTACACCTTCTTAAAAGCACTCAAATCCTCATGCTAGGAGAAACACACAAACACCCTCAATCCACTAGCCTCCTATACGATATAGCAGACCAATATACAAGCACAGGAGAATGCATTGCCGTAGCACTGGAGATAACCTCAGACCAGCAGGAAGTGCTAACCCAAGTGCTTAAGGGGTCCCTGCCATCGAGTCATGCTGTAGAGATTGGGGGAGCTGGTAAGGGAAGGCAAATGCATCAGTATGCATGCTGTAGATGCTCCTGGTGGCTGCATATCTATGACGAATTTGTTGATGCTCGCTCTCCAAATCTCCTTTTCCTTGACCTTTTAATTCAGCTTCACTAAGCTGCGCCTAGGGAGGTTTAATGCATGCCTCAACACACTGATCACCGGAGAAAAGTACTTCCCTTTCTTTTGACCCAGGAGAAAAAATGAAGTTGTTCATATTCAATATTTTGACATTTGCAATGTTTTTAACAGGATGCAAGGAGGCAGCTTATGAAATGGCAACTGAATCAGTTAATGGATATCTGAATAGCAAGCTAACAATTAATTCTAGCCATGATTATTTGACGGATAATGCAAAAAAGAATGGGTATGATAGCATAAGCGATGAGTCAAAAAATTTGTATACCGTTGAAAATATTAGGATTATTAAAACTCAAGCTATGGATAAGTCGTTTAGTTTCACATGTAGGGTTGTCTACGACATCAGGATTATAGACAAATTTAAAGAACATGTAGATTTAGCATCACCTTCAATGGACTTTGATTACTTGCCTTTTCCAGATTTGCCAAGATTTAAAGATGTGACTTGTGTTTTAAAAGATGAAAAAAAGCTCGTTTGTGAAGAATTGTATTCATTAACGGAAGAGGATGGTGGTTGGCTGGTCGATTCAAATTGATATTAATCGATAAGGGTTAGCTTTTTCTACTTAGCCTTATCAAAAGAGCTAAAGGTTTAAATGAGTCAGGTTACTCACGACTCTTGGTCTAAATGCATTCAATCAAGAGGGGCAGAAAGCCATATGGGAAGAAATATTACAACCGGATGCTTAGCCACCACGCCCTTTATAGAACATCCTCGCTGCCAAAGGGGTGGAATGTTATTCATGCGAATACAAGAGCCTATGGCCGAATAATAAAAAATCAGCACGAAATTAGATAAAGATTTTCAGGATGGCGGGCATGGGATTTAATGGTAGGTGTGAGATTTTAAAATAATTAAATGCTACGTTAATGCCGCTGGGGATGGGGGTTCCTGCTGCGGGTCAACTCATTTACCTTCCCCACGAAATCTTCAGGCGACACATTTAGGACCCTGCATATCTTGAACATGCTTTTTAAGGTTGGCTGCCTGCGGCCACGCTCAAGGAGGGATATATATGTCCTATCAAGATCACAAGCCAAAGCAAGAGCCTCTTGCGACAACTCCGCTTTCTGTCTGTAGTCCCTAAGCACCTGCCCAAAAGCTAATTCTAGCTCCAAGGATAAACCTCCTGATGGAAGTCATCCTATTGGGCATGTGCGATCTAGTCCACGGACTATAGTCTGCGTTCCGGTTGGATAGGAGAAGATAATATGGCGCTTTTTAAATGTCAATGTGGTAAAGACGTTTCAGATAGGGCACGCAACTGTCCGCATTGCGGAGTTCAGATAGCTCTCTCATTCAAACATGAGCCTCGTCAGCGACAAAATAATAAAAAAGGTAATAAATCTGAGCTTACTAGTATCAATTATAAAGGAGAAAAGCATAAACAAGATAGTCAGAAATTTCAACTTACAAGAGGAATTATTGGTGGAATTTTTGGCTGTTTGATAGGTATAATCCTCTCAATTAAATGGGGAACCATAATAGTCTTACCTATCACCACCTTGTTTTTCTTCGGTGCTGCTGGTTACGAATCAAAATCATTGACTATACAAATGGTAATATTGATCCCAGTCTTGATATTGATCCTTCTCGTTGCCATCATTTTTTTGTAAGGTGAATTTATGATTATTTCATGTCCATTATGTAGCTATTCAAAACAAGCAGATCCACCAGCTGGACTAATCACAGTAAATTGTCCAAAATGCAAACACAAATTTCAAATTGATACAAATCAACCACCCCAGGAAGATTTTTTCATACAAGAAGATGTAGCCAAAAAAATAAACGAAGCAGAGGAGAAACTCACGAAATGTCCTGAGTGCAGCAACAATATTTCAAAAAAAGCTGTATCTTGCCCACAATGTGGATTCCCTCTCGGTATACCAAATACAGGGGGCTCAGAAGAGAAGCAAGCTCCTCAGATGGACAACCTTTGCCTAGAGTGCAGCAATCCCATACCTGATGCCATGTCCATAAGTTGTCCCTCCTGCGGCGTTGGGGCGCCTTTGGATGGGAACGACGTGCTCAAAACTAATTCCAAAGAATATTACCCACTCGGCACTAATAATGAAACTCCGCTCTTCCCTCAAACCAATTCCATAAACCAAGGGGAAATGAATGCACCTAAACTATATTTGGTTAGCATAGCAATCATAGTACTGGTAATTATACTTGCCGCCTTTTTTATTATAAAAAGAGAAAAAAACAATCAGAAAATCATAAATTCATTGTTTGCCGAGGCCGGAATGAATTTGTCTTATGGTAATTATAACGATGCGGTTGGATTGTATTTTAAAATACTTGAACTTAAACCAAATAAGAAACTTCAAGGGAGAATTCATAACAATATCGGAATGGCTTTATTGCAAACGCAAGATTTCGAAACGGCGGTTAAAGCATTCTCAAAGGGATGTGACCTGGGCAGCACAGAGGCTTGTGAAAGAATGAGACAACTAAGAGCATATAGATATTAATGAATTATTTTAGGTATGCTATAATTTTTGATAAGGACTTTTTCCATGATAGATATAATAGTAAAAAAAATTATATGGCTGTTATTGATGTACATTACTGTTTTTATAGTCGGATGTACCGATAAGACGGAAAAGAGTGTACTAAATGAAATTAAATTAAAGGATAATGAAGTAACCTCCATCCTTGAACTAAAAAAAATAGAAGAATTTGAAAATTGCTATACTGTCAATGTTGAACTTATAAACGATGAAAAAAGAGATTTTATAATAAAATTGGAAAATGAAAAGATTAGGAAATACGCAAGTTTTCATAAGCAACCAAAATCTATCACATATGACAGGATATGTTCAAATGATTTAATTCCCGTTATAGATGAATATCTGAACTGGGTAGAAAAATTTATATCAACTGGTGAAACAAATCGGGCAAATGAATATCTTCAAGAATTAAAAAACGCCTCTTTAGAGGCTGAAAATTACAAAATATCTGAAATTTACTTTAATCTTGGTTGGGCAAATGAAGTAACAAATCCTTTCATTTCATCTGATTATTATTCAAAATCTTGTTCCTATGGAAATGAAATAGCTTGTGAAAAAAGAGATATAATTGAAAACAGTCAGAAGGTAATTCATATAAACAATTTATTTATGCAGGGTGATTTGGTGAAGGCTGTTGAGGCAGCCGAAAATGCCATCGCAAGTTTTAGATGGGAAAACTTTTCAGACAAAAATAAATTTGATATTCACGATATTATTGCAAAATCATATTATAAATCTTTCGAAAATGGGGCAATTACATATGATACAGGTGTGATTTTTGCCGAAACAGTTTTTCATACAAAGGAAATGATTAAATATTCAGATACTCCTGAAACAAAAGAACAATTAGAAAATTATCTGTATTGGGTTTATAGCAAAGCAAATGATCCAGATTATAGAGTTCTTTTGGTTAAGATCAAACTTTCAGATATGGAAAAGCATAAAGACTGGAGTGAATACAACGTAAAACATTTATGTCTACTTAAGAAATATTGGTCTTTTGTTGAAGGTGAAAACGTAGCCATCGTAAACATTCCTGAAAGTTTCGCTTTAAAATATAAAACTGGAGAAGAAGTTACATTATATATTACGTCCACAAGCAGGAGTAAAGACTACCTAAATTCGATGAATGTTAAAGTATTTTTGTTTTTAGATGAAAAACCTAATTTCTCTAGTGAATGATATGCAACTAAAGCATAACTTTAGATGACAATGAACTAGAATTGGCGCTGAACATGGCCAGGTAAACACTTTGGGTATAAGTTCAGCATAGACCTGCAGGAATGCGCTAGGATGAAATCGGAGGCGTTTTCTTTAGTAGTGGTAGGTATACGAAATAATGATAACTACCAGTGCACTCAACTTAAAGAGATTACGGAATATAAGGATGCTCTTATCCCTACATTCCCTCTAGGGTGCTGGCATGCTAACTTCCTGATACTCGATAGGCATAAGTGCGTCCTCTTCACTAACGACCTTACGCGATACTCATTTCTTGTACCGGGACTCCGTAAGGCAGACTTCCAGATGCTTGATGAGGTGTTCAGACAGAATCTCTTCAAGTGTATGCTAAACGAGGGGATAAGCCAGGAAGGGATAGAGAAGGTGCTGGATGAGATCGAGGAAATCGTCTTTACCAGCTATGGAAACAGAAGCATTCTCGGCACTATGAACGACCTCACCAATATGATCCGTTGGAGGCTGCACGACAATGGCGGCTTGGCAGGAGTTGATATTTCTGAGCTGAACATGAAGCTTAACCGAGTACCAAGCAAGGCACTAGGTAACAAGTACAGCATTGACCTACTTAGAGATGCGCTTGAATGACCCATTGCAATAATCCATCTATTTAGCTAAACTAAGCCCAAGAATTAGTACAAAATCGATGCTAGTTTTTAGACGAATAGGCTCAGGGTGTAGAGAGATGGGAAGAGGATAAGCGCTTGAATATACAACAGAATGTTGTATCAGCTTTTGCATTCAAGTCGGCCGGAAACCTCGATCCCGCCTAGCTCCACCAAACAATCAAGGGGTTGCGCATTCTGCGCAACCC
>CAYSBC010000076.1:0-3403 GCA_964429195.1 uncultured Eubacteriales bacterium
TTGCGGTGGCTTAGTTGAAACCGGATGCTTCCCATCTTACAAAGACTTCCAAAGCAAACAATATGGTGATAAGCTTAAGAAATACTTTAAAGCAGGGCCGGCTTCGGCAGAAGTTAGAGCTAAGGCGGCCAGAGTGGCAGAGTGGTTAACTGTAGGAGGAGGAATACCGGGTTGTATGCACGGTGGTGGTTCTCCTGATGGTGCAAGGCTTGTTGTTAGACTTCATACACCTATTGAAGAGTTTGTTGGCTATGCTAAGAGAGTGGCTAAGATTGATGAAGACATACCAGACCCTGCTGCAAACAAAAAATAAATGAAATACTAGAAAAAAAATAGAAATAGCTATTCTCAGATAACTGAGAATAGCTATTTTTTTAATACCATGAGTATAAGTCAGATAACATTAATATTTATTGTAATATTTTTACATTTAACATATAATATGGTTGATAGTTTTATTAAAGGGGGGTGATGAGAATAGATGGAACGATATTCAGCTTCGTATACTCATACAAGAAGGAATTTTGTTTTCCAAAATGTCGAAGGTTCTTATGTAATTACTCCTTATTTCGGAGTCTATTGTGTGCTTAAAAATATTCTTCAAAGGGGTAGTCCCACGAAGCCTTCCGTGTTTTTGAGGCAACAACTTGGAGAGGTTGAACTAAAAGGGGCATACGATGTAGTTCTGCGTTTTCAGCTTTTGATCTTATCTCTCCTGCAGAAAAATCGAATCAGTTTTGAAGACTCGGAATGGAAATTTTCTCTTTGCAATGGGAACGAAGAACTCATACAATTCTTTCATCTGGCTATACAAGATAATTTTCTTTGGCTAGACCACCTCTGTAAATTAATAAAGCTCCCTCTGGGAAAGCCTAAAATATTAATAAAAACCTATAATGAAGATGAAGTTTCAGATGAATTAGCCATTGATTTCAGTATGTGTAAAGGATGGTCAGACGAAGCAGAGCTAAATCCTAATATTATTTATGTAAGAAACGACAATGACGATCATCAGGATTATTTTCAAGTCAGTATATCGGACCCTATAACTTATGAGTTGATTTTCGAAGGTGAAGATTCTGATTTTTCTAATCTTTTGTTTTTCTTAAAAAACATATTTGGGTTTGATGATTTTCGGGATGGACAAATCCCTATCATAGTTAATGTTTTGAGGAGAAATGATACCATCGGAATCTTACCGACTGGAACAGGAAAATCTTTGTGCTACCAATTTTGCGCCTTACTGCAACCCTGTATCAGTTTTGTTGTCTGTCCTATCCTATCCTTGATGTACGATCAAAAGGAAAATTTGGACAGGGTTGGCGTCACCCGCACCCATTATATTACAAGTGATATCACCGGAGCAGAGAAAGCGGAAGTTCTTGAAAAATTTCTAAGGGGACAATATTTTTTTGTCTGGATTTCTCCTGAAAGGTTTCAAAGTCAGGCCTTCAGGGAATCCTTGCAGAGGATAAGCAAAGAAAGAAGCTTTGGGCTGGCTATCATCGATGAAGTCCATTGCTTATCAGAATGGGGCCATGATTTTAGAACTTCCTATCTTACTCTCATTAAAACGATTCGGGATTACTGTCCTGAAATAAAATTGCTAGGTTTAACAGCGACTGCATCCCAGTTTGTATTGAATGATTTGCAAAAAGAATTTGAAATAGATGCTATCAACATTAAAACAACGACGAACATGAACAGAGAGGAGCTTGTTTTTCACGTCATTACAATCGATGAAAGGAGTAAATATGAAGAACTTAAGCTTCTCCTAGAAGAAATCGATAGGAAATATAAACATTCAGTTTTTGACCTTGACGGTGATGCAACAAAATGTGGCTTAATCTTTACCCTTGTTAAGGGAACAAAAAATGGATGTATTCATCTTGCAAAGAAATTAACAAAGGATCTGGAAATGGATGTGAAGTCTTATCATGGTGCCCTAGGGAGCCTAAAGAAAACTACACAAGAAGAATATAAAGCGAACATGTATCCACTTCTCGTGGCGACAAAGGCCTTCGGAATGGGTGTCGATAAGAGCAACATTCGGTATACCATTCACTATGGACTTCCCTGGTCCATCGAAGCCTTCTATCAGGAGGCTGGAAGAGCCGGCAGGGATAAAGAAAAGGCAGATTGCTATATCCTCTATAAGCCTGAAAAATGCAGTACAGATATTATAGAGGGTATTTTTGATATAAAAACAGAGGTGAGCAACCTAGAGAGTTTATGTACGAACCTTGAGAATGATTTGAGTTCTATCATGTTTTTATGGTTGCAAAGCAATAGGGGTATTGACCGGGAGCTGGAGGTCATGAGATGGGTGATGAATTTCTTAGTTGTAAAGAAGACAGATTTAGTTCAATGTACAAAGGAATACCCCAAAGCTGAGGTTGAAAAGGCTATCTATAAACTACGTATTTTAGGACTTATTCATGATTGGACAATGGAGGCGTGGGGAGAAGAAAGGGGAAAAATTAGAGTTTTTCAAAATGATTATAGCTTACAGTCTATCAGGAATAGCCTATTTACCTATATCAGGAGGTATGATCCGGAATTCCCTGACCAGGATGAGGAAGAAAGATATGCCACATATTTCAACATTCTGAAAGATGAGGAGTTAAAGCCTCTTACAAGATATATGAAAATGCTTCTCAAATGGAACTATGATAATATCGTCTATCAAAGAAGGCAGACTATAAAAAACATGAAAGACATTTGTGATCATTATCAAGATAGCAATCATCTGAAAGAATATATTGGAAACTATTTTAGGTTTTCCGATAAAACCTTCATACTCGATCAAATCGCTTATAAGCCTGATGAATATGCGAATTGGTTTGAGCTGTTTTATGAATATAGGGAAGATGGTAATAAGGAAAGAATAAAAACAGTAATCACCCGGGGTCAGGCTGAAAGATTCATTCCTTCACTTCAAAGATATTTAGAGAGTTATCGCTATAACACAGGGTTAAACTTTGTCAGCGGTATGATAAGGCTTATCTGCAATCAATTTCATGATACGGATGGGCAGTTGAGATTAGAGGATGCCTTTAGTCGCATTGATTATTATTCGGAGAAAGATTTTGATGAGATATATAAAAATACTTTAGACATAGGACAAGGTATAGATGAAGAAAACAGGGAGGTTTTAGGAAGGTTTCTCATGGACCGCTATCCACTACATGCCATAAAGACTTATAAAAAGTTAGAGGACAGGTCCTCATTATCCATTATTCTAGAGGATTCATTAAAGAAGCTTAATAGGTTTAGGGAGGTTATAAAATGGTAAATATTGATAAATTAGACTCCGCAATCATTGAATTGGAAAGCAGCTCAAAGGATGTAGCCAAATTATCACAGATGATAAAAACTACTGAAATTCTCTTGGATAGAGTTG
>CAYSBC010000076.1:3503-6414 GCA_964429195.1 uncultured Eubacteriales bacterium
AATTCTATGAACATTGGTTACGCCTGTCTTACTGTTGGCGTTTCGGGAACAAAGCTAAGAAACTGCACAATAAAAAATGCTACTCCCGATGTATTGTCAACTTTAATTCAATCAAATCTGGAAGCATTAGATAATATATTAGACTACAACATAAAAAACGGCATTAAGCTCTTTCGTGTCAGTTCAGACATCATACCCTTCGGATCACATCCTGTAAATACGTTAAAATGGTGGGAAAAATTCAACGATCAATTAAAGGGAATTGGAAATAAAGCACTTAAAAATAGTATACGTCTTTCAATGCACCCAGGGCAGTACACTGTACTAAATTCACCGGATGAAGTCGTGGTAGAGCGAGCAGTAACAGATTTGAAATATCATGCACAATTTTTGGACGCAATGGGTTTAGGACAAGAACACAAAATAATTCTCCACATCGGTGGAATATATGGAGATAAGCCATCGGCCCTCAAACGATTCATCAAGCAATACCGTTGTTTGGATAAAAACATCCGGCAGCGACTGGTGATTGAAAACGATGACCGCCAGTATGATATATCCGATGTTCTTTCTATAGGAGAAAGCGAAGGCATCCCCGTTGTATTTGACAATCTTCATCATCAAGTGAATCACAACAATAAGCATTCAGAGATTGAATGGATCAATGCATGCAGAAACACATGGAAACAGGCGGACGGTCTTCAAAAGCTACATTATTCACAGCAGAATGCGGGAAAACGGCCGGGTTCTCATTCTAATACATTGGATGTCGATGTTTTTTTACAATTTTATAAACGGATTCCTAATCAGGATGTGAATATCATGGTGGAAGTCAAAGACAAGAATTTGTCTGCGATAAAATGTATCAATACAATTGCTTCACCCAGAATAAAGCGACTAGAAGATGAATGGGCGCGTTATAAGTATTTGGTTCTAGAACATTCTCCGAAAGTTTACCAAGAGATAAGGCAGCTTTTGAAAGACAAGAGTGCATATCCTGTTAGAGAGTTTTACAAACTGATCGATGCAGCCATGATGAGCCCGGTCAAGCCCGGAGATGCTGTAAATGCCGCTCAGCACGTATGGGGTTATTTAAAAGATTCATCGGATAAGACTACAAGGCTAAGGTTTGAAAAGATCCTTGATAAAGTGATTATGGGAGAATCAACAACTTCCATGAAACGCTTACTTTGGAAGCTAGCGGAAGAACAGCAACAACAGTATTTGATGGATTCTCTTTACTTTATGAAGTTATTATAATGAGGAAAAGATTCAGATTTAAGAAATACATTAAAATTAAAAAATAAGGAGGTTTCATGATGGAAACAAGAAAAAGGGCATGGATCAATGGCCTATTTCTCGCAGTAACTTTGGCTATCAATACCCTTGGCGCTTTAGGGCGGATCAACGGGCTTTCTCAAAAAGAAATTTCAGATATGTTTATAACCCTTATCACACCAAGTCCTTCTACTTTCAGCATTTGGAGTGTTATCTACTCTTTGCTGATAATTTCCGTCATCATGATGATTGTCAAAAAACATGATCCCTATTACAAATGTGCCGTAAATCAGATATCTACCCTTTTCATCATTTCCTGCATTCTTAATATGGGATGGATTATTGCTTTCTCTTATGTTCAGCTTGAGATATCTGTATTATTCATTTTGGGCTTTGTCATTACATTATCCTTGATTTGCCAGAATCTCTTAAAGATCAATGATGGAAAGCACTGGCTGTTGCCATTGACTTTTGGAATCTATACCGGTTGGTTATTCATAGCTACTGTTGTGAACACAGCGGCTATGCTTGTCAAGCTGCAATGGAATGGCTTTGGCATTGCAGATGAAATATGGGCCATTATTATCCTGATTGTTGCAATTCTTTTGGTCCTTATGGTACTCTCGAAAATTCGTAATGCTGTATTCCTGCTTCCTATTGCATGGGCATATTTCGGAATCTATCAGTTTTTAAAGGCACCGGAAGGGTTCAAGGGGCAGTTTGATCTTCTGCAAAACATAGCCCTTGCAGGCATAGCTGTTTTGGTAGTTTTGGCTGCAATCCAGTTTTATCGAAACCATTTTTCATTGATACCTAAACCTGAAAATTAGAATAGAGTCTAATTTACTAAGATATGACATAAGTTGTTGTAATAAGATTATAATAACTTTGTCATGAGGTGACGGAAATGAAAAACACATTCTTTTTTTCAACGATTAAAATTTTTAAATATACAATACTGCTTGGAATTGTAGCATGCTTTTCTCATTTTGCATATGAACTTAGTGGAAGGAACCCCATGGTGGGATCTCATTTTCTTAAATATTCAACACCTCATAAGTGGGTAGGGATTCTATCGGTTATTGTCATTGTATCTTTATTCGTTATGTTTGTTGTGTTTACAATCAAGCCACCGGAATTACCGATGTTCTTTGATAACAGTAATTAAAATATATGCAATTTGTTTCAGCACAATCAATCTCGGGTAGAAAATATCCTAGCTAGCTACTAACTTATTTAAGGTGGTGTAATATCCATTGAGCAAGTATTGTCTAACCATAGTTCCTATATTTAATCATTTAAATGAGGAACAAATGGAAAAAATCATGCCAAGAATCAAAGAGGCAAAATTCAAAAAAAATGAAATAATCTACAGTGCAGGAGATAAATCAGATACTCTCTACGTCGTACGAAGAGGTAGGGTAAAAATATATCGCCTTTCTGCCACAGGAAAAGAACAGGTCATTGCTTTCTTAAATCCCGGTGAGTTTACAGGCGAGTTGGCACTGTTTAGAGGTGGCACTTATGAAAGATTTGCCGAAGCTACAATGGAAACAGAGTGCTGTACCATCAGCAGGGAAGACCTACAAGAATTTTTAGTAGAATATCCTACCATAGCATTAAAACTATTAGA
>CAYSBC010000076.1:6514-7648 GCA_964429195.1 uncultured Eubacteriales bacterium
AGGTCAAGGTTTTATAAGACGAAAAGGGTTAAGATACATTTAGAAGTAAAAATAAATTAATTGAAGGAGAGGATAAACCATGACAACATTTAGTGAAGCAAAAGAAAAAAACCTTGGGAGGCTAGTACAATTTGTACCCATAGTAGCAAAAGTTCACGGTTCAAATCATCCGGAATTCCATGATGTAAAAAAAATATTTGATGAAATGAATGCCAAGATAAAAGAAGCAGGATCAGACAAACCAGAACTCGATAATGAATTTAAACAACTAAGAGAAATCACGTCTAATTACAAAGTACCCGGCGATGCGTGTGAAGCTTATGAAGCGGTATACAACATGTTAGAAGAAGTAGATGCAGCATACCATGGACAGTAAAACGGATTAGGTTTTCCTCTTCTGTTTTGAGAGATTATCAGCTGGCAATAGTTGAAAAGAGAAGAGGAAAGGGCAAGTTAGGAGGAGAGTTCATGCAAAAACTTATATTAAATAGCAAAAATAAAATAACATTATTCAGTGCAATCTTAATCGCAACAGGTTTTTTTAGTCATTACGTACTGCATAATATGCAAATATTTGAAGTAACATTTATCATAGCATCCATCATAGGTGTTGCACCAATAGCTATCCAAGCGTATCAAGCTTTAAGAGTCAAGGTAGTCAGTATTGACGTACTGGTAACCATAGCAGTCATAGGAGCATTCATCATTAGAAACTTTGAAGAATCAGCAATCGTAACCTTCCTATTCCTATTCGGGGCCTATTTAGAGCAACGTACACTGAACCAAACACGTTCAGCCATTAAAGAATTAACAGAAATGGCACCGGAAAGTGCATTGAAACAAATGGAAGATGGAGAATTTGAAGAAGTAGAAGTAGATGAAGTAGACGTTGGAGATATTCTTCTTGTTAAAACAGGTGCAAAAGTACCGGTAGACGGAACAGTATTGAGTGGCGAAGGATACATTAACGAAGCAAGTATTACAGGTGAATCCGTACCGGTAGGCAAGGAAAAAGATTCTAAAGTATTCGCAGGGACAATTCTAGATAATGGAACAATTCAAATTGTTGCAGACAGAGTCGGAGAAGACACAACATTTGGTAAAATTATTGAACTGGTAGAAGAAGCACAGGAC
>CAYSBC010000077.1:0-7521 GCA_964429195.1 uncultured Eubacteriales bacterium
GCATCGCCTTGCCAAGGCGAGGGTCGCGAGTTCGAATCTCGTCTTCCGCTCCATTATAACTATATTGGCAGAAGCTTTGTTGATTTTGCGGATGTAGTTCAATGGTAGAACTCCAGCCTTCCAAGCTGGTAGCGTGGGTCCGATTCCCATCATCCGCTCCATAAAATATATGGGCTCATAGCTCAGTTGGATAGAGCAACGGCCTTCTAAGCCGTGTGTCCGGGGTTCGAATCCCTGTGGGCTCGCCATATTGGGGTATCGCCAAGTCGGTAAGGCAACGGACTTTGACTCCGTTATGCGTAGGTTCGAGTCCTGCTACCCCAGCCATAAGACCCATTAGCTCAGTAGGCAGAGCACCTGACTTTTAATCAGGGTGTCCCGCGTTCGAATCGCGGATGGGTCACCAAGATAAAAAGTCACCGGTTTAATTTATGGAGGGGTGTCCGAGCGGTTTAAGGAGCTAGTCTTGAAAACTAGTGATTCCGAAAGGGACCGTGGGTTCGAATCCCACCCCCTCCGCCAGTTTGAGGAGAAGTACTCAAGTAGGCTGAAGAGGACGGTTTGCTAAACCGTTAGGCTGGGCAACTGGTGCGCGGGTTCGAATCCCGCCTTCTCCGCCAACAATTTAGGGGTATAGCTCAGTTGGTAGAGCAGTGGTCTCCAAAACCACGTGCCGTGGGTTCAAGTCCTACTACCCCTGCCAAATACAATTGAATAAACTTTTCTTATCGGGGTGTAGCGCAGTTTGGTAGCGCAACTGGTTTGGGACCAGTGGGCCGCGGGTTCAAATCCTGCCACCCCGACCAATATTCATCTGATGATGTTTGATTTCAGCACAAACAAGATGACATATAAAAAATGCTGGAAAGTGGGCTTTTAGCTCAGTCGGTTAGAGCGGCCGGCTCATAACCGGTAGGTCCGGGGTTCGAGTCCCTGAAGGCCCACCACTTGCCCAGATAGCTCAGTCGGTAGAGCAGTGGACTGAAAATCCACGTGTCGATGGTTCGATTCCGTCTCTGGGCACCATATGAATGTAATAAACAGCTTAAGCAGTGAGAGATCTCAGCTTAAGCTGTTTTGATGTGGAAAGGAATGACTTCAATTACGGCAAGATTAGTGTTAATATAGAGAATACAAGATCGATTAAAAGGAGAATAAAAAGTCAAAGATATGATTGAAGAATATAAAAAGATTTTTAAAAAGGCCTATGCCTATATGGATGAAGCAGTTTTAGATGGGAATTGCGGCGAGCTTTGCAACTATATCTGTTGCAACCCTGATTGTAACGATGGAGAAGAAATGGGGATATATTTTATGCCTTATGAATACGAGTGCTTACATGAAGATAATCCTATTTTTAATAAAGAAAAGATAGAGCGTCATAACAGTGAAGATTATTATTTGACAGAAAAAATTGATTTTTTGCTTTATGGATATTGCGACAGCACTTTTGAATGCAATAGAAAGTTAAGACCCATACAATGCAGGACATACCCCTTAATTCCGCATATAAAAAACAAAAAATTACAACTGGTCATCGAAAAACAAAATATTTTCAATTGTCCTCTTCCGGATATGTTTGATCAATGGAGGAAAGAATATATTGATGGAATTTATAAAGGATGGCAGGAACTCATCAAAATTAAAGAGATCTATGATTTACTAGAGTTTGATAGCCTGGGGAGGGAATACGAAGGGAATATTTTAAGAGTGATTATAGAGTAGTGGAATACCTTGCACGGTGGCCTGAGATGGTTTATCTGAAGATTGAAAAAAGAGTTGCTATTTGATATAATAATGAAGAATCCATAGAAAGAGGTACCTTACGATGGAAAGATATAAAAAACCAAATGATGATGTATTGAAAGAAACTCTTACAAAATTACAGTATGAAGTGACACGAAAAAATGCAACAGAGCCGTCATTTTCAAATGAATATTGGAATGTATTTGATAAGGGTATTTATGTGGACATTATAACAGGGGAACCTTTGTTTTTTTCTAAAGATAAATATGATGCAGGATGCGGATGGCCTAGTTTCACCAAGCCAATTAGCGATAATGCCATTCAAGAGAATCTGGATGCACGCTATGGCATGGTACGTACAGAAGTGAGCAGTAAGCTTGGCAAAACACACCTTGGGCATGTTTTTACCGATGGGCCAACCGACAAAGGTGGGCTGAGGTATTGTATCAACAGTGCCTCCCTTAAATTTATATCTTATGAAAAAATGGATGAGGAAGGATACGGGTACCTAAAAAAATTCATGGATGAGGGAAATGAAGATGGAGTATATTAATTCAGCAATCAGCTTAATCAAGACCCGAAAGTCTATACGAACCTATGAAGAATCTATGAAAATTGAGCTTAAGAAGCAGGGGCAACTCATAGACTATATGTCTATACTCAATACAAATTCCTTTCGATTCAGGTCAATTCAAAACAGTGAGAATCATAAGGATAGAAATAATGAATATGGCTTTATTAAAGGGGTTCGCTATTTAATTATCGGTATTATCAACAATAGTGAAGATAAGGATCCTCAAACCTTAGTAGAGTTTGGTTTAAATATGGAAAAGGTAGTATTGAAGGCGACAGATTTAGGACTGGGAACATGTTGGGTAACCAATATTACAAAAGGTGCTTATATTCGAAGGGAAGCCAATCTTAAATTGACCGAAAGAATAGCTGCAGTCATAACTATTGGCTATCCCAGTGAAAAAATGCGCAAGGTTGAAAGAATAATAGAAGAGGAAACAAAAGATAGAAATAGAAAAGGATGGAGCGAGTTATTTTTTAATGAGGACTTCAAAAGGGAACTTACTTTTGAAGAGGCCGGTAATTACAAAGAGGCGCTGGAAGCAGTGAGATTAGCACCATCTGCTGTGAATTATCAACCCTGGAGAGTCATTAAAATGGGAAACAGATTTGATTTTTTTGCTCTTAGGAACTCTTATCGCTTAGCATCTAAAGTCATACCCTATCGGTATAGTGATATGGGAATTGCCTTTGCTCATTTCGAGCTGGCATGTGAGGAACTCGAACTTGATGGTTCTTGGTGTCACTGTGAAGAGGTAGCCGATGAAAAATATCGAAATATAGAATATATAAGAAGCTGGAAAATGAGATCAAACTATTAGAAAACCATGAATATATAAAAGAACTAAAATTTTAGAAGCTAGGAGAAAAAGGGAATGGAAGTTGAGTTAAAATATAAGATAATAGATGGGGATAATGAAATTCTCAGAAAATTACATCAAACTTATCATGGAACAGATCCTACGACCATTCAAATGGAAGCCTATTATTATGATACGAAAAATTTAGATTTTTTTAAGAAAGGTCTTTCCGTTCGGTGCAGAAAAGAAAATAATCGAGTAATAGCGAACATAAAATCTAAAGAAATCTATGAAAAAGGTCTTTTTATAAGGCAAGAATGTGAAAAAGAAATAGATCCTAGGGAAAAGGATAAATTAGATTTTCTTAAATGGTTTAAGGGGACAGCCATTGAAAAGCCTTTATTCGATGTTCTGAATGTTGACAATAAATTGGTTCAGCTTGTAGAAACGATTTTTGTTAGAGAGAAAACGGTATTCCATTATAGGGATAGCCAATTAGAAGCTGCATATGACAAAGGATATATTCTTGCCGGCAAAAAAAGGGTAGAAATCAATGAGCTAGAAATAGAATTGCTTCAGGGCAAGAAGGAAGATATTCAAGATTTTGGAGAAAATATAATAGAAAAAATATATGGATTAAGGCCTGAAAATCTAAGTAAATTTGCAAGGGGTATAAGGCTGGTCTATTTTAAGGAATAATTATGAAAAAACAAATTATTATTACGGTTATCATCACAATAATAATAGGTACCTCTGCCATTTATTTGGGGAATTTATATGCGGATATTCTTAAGTTTAATCCATTAGGAAAGCTTATAGTCATTGGCATTATCCTATTGATTATGCTGATGATTGTTTATAATATGATACAAAGAATAAAAGAGATTAGAGAGGAAGATGACGATGATTTTAGTCAATACTGATTATATTCAAGGTAAGGAATTGGAAATGCTTGGCATGGTTAAAGGAGCGACTGTAAGAGCAAAGCACCTGGGAAAAGATTTAATGAGTGGATTAAAAAACCTTGTAGGAGGAGAGATAACAGGTTATACAGAAATGCTATCGGAGGCTAGAGCCATTGCTACAAAAAGAATGGTTGAAGAAGCTGAAGGACTAGGTGCTGATGCTGTTGTGAATATTCGCTATGCCAGCTCATCTCTTATGCAAGGAGCCGCAGAGATAGTAGCCTATGGGACAGCAGTAAAATTCAGATAAAAAATGCTTAGAAAAAGCATTTTTATTATATCAATTGAAAGATAAGAGGAGGAATTACCTATGATTGAAATGGAAAAAATATATAAGGTACTTGATGAAAAGATTAATCCGGAGCTAACAAAACATTTTGGAAGTGCGGAAGTGACTTCCATAGAAGATGGGATTGTAGCTGTTAAATTTTACGGAGCCTGTAGTGGTTGTCCATCCATTCAGGATACTTTGGAGAATGTGGTTAAGTCTGCGTTGATGGGAGCTATTCCGGAAATCAAGGATGTCGTTATTGATAGATCTGTAGACGATTTGTTGGTATCCTTAGCACGAGGCATACTAGACAGTGAAAAGAAAGGTAATAAAGCTGTTGAGGAAGTCATGGCAGAGCTCGATAGGCAAAGATTAAGCAAATTAGAAAAAGAATAAGCAATTTTAGCTGCATGAAATAGAGGACTGTATAATTTAATGCAGCTTTTTCTATTATCGGGGAGAAAGTAAAAGGAACACATAAGGAGGTGGCATTTATCTATCGATTTGGAATTAAGTTTTGTGGTGGTTGCAATCCGACTTTTGAACGGGGACAGTTGTTTAGCAAACTAAAGGAAGCAACATCTCAATGCATCAATTATAAAACTATTGATGAGGATGATGCTCATGCTTATGATGGACTTTTAGTGATATGCGGCTGCGAAAATTGTTGTGTCGACATTGGTTTTGTTCAAACAAAATCAGATCCTATTGTCATAAGAGAAGAAAAGGATTACAAAGAGACCTTAGAACGATTACTTGATTTCTCACTTGAATGAGGTTAAAAAAATGAATTGAAAGGGGATAAGATGATGAGTCAATTATCTATTAGTAATGAGTTTGTGGGGAAACCCTGGAAAGTTGTAAAAAAGGATATCACTTGGAGGGATACAACCAACTATGCAGCAGCCCTCAAGGATACACAGGATTGTTATTTTGATGATAAAAAGGATAAGAAGTTAAAGACACATCCTATGTTTCCTGTAACATTAGGTTGGCCTCTCATTATTGATATTGAAGACTATATTGATATACCCAAAGGAAAGGAAATCATTGGACAGCTTGTACACTTTAGTACCTACATTGGTTTTCATAAGATGATTGAGACACCGGCCCGCTTAGTCATCAACAGTCAGATTGCTCAGCTTAGACCCCATAGAAAGGGAACAGAGGTAGCCTTTCAATTTACTGTAACCGATGAAGAAAATCAAATTTACCATATCGAATACATGACATGTATTTTAAGAGATGTCTTTTGCCAGGGTGGCGAAAAAACTCTTCCTGACTATCCGCAAATAATAAAGGAAATACCTCAAGAAGTCCTATGGAAATCAGATTTGATTGCTGTTGAGCCCGAATTACCTTATATCTATGATGGGTGTACAGGCATCTATAACCCTATACATACATCACCTGCTTTCGCAGAATCTGTGGGTTTGCCGGGAGTCATACTTCAAGGGACAGCAACCATAGCACTAGGAATCAGGGAAGTTATAAAAAAAGAAATAAATGGTTCATTTGATACCCTACATCTTATTTCTGCCAAATTAAACAGTATGGTATTGCAAAATCATTTACTAGAGGTACAATTAGTCAAAAGGATTGTAAAAGAGGACTACTCAGAATTTTATTTTCAAATTTATAATCATACGGTAGAAGTGATGGCTGTAACTTATGGTTATATTCGATTATCATAAACAAGAGGGCAAAGATGGAAAATATATTAGGCGATTTCTGTTATAGCCTCAGGAATGCAGGTGTCCGCATATCTGTATCCGAGACGATAGACGCGATAACAGCAGTAAAACATATTGGGTATAGCGACCAGGAGAGCTTTAAGTATGGACTTAAAGCGGCTCTTGTTAAGACCCAGGAAGATAGCGAAATATTTGATAGACTGTTTTTTGATTTTTTTAAAATGAAGTCAGACTTTATTCTAAAGGGTGAGGATGTATTTGATATAGCTAAATCCTCTGATAAAGAATTAAGCGAATTAATGCAGGCCATTATCGGCAAGGATGACAGAAAATTTTTTGATTTATTCGATAATGCAGTTGACATTTCAAAGCTTGATGAGATGGCCTATAGCACTCAGCAGGGTATCTATGTTCAAAAAATACTCGATCAGCTTGGTATGAAGGAATTTGATGAAGATCTGACGAATTTCGCTCAAATGAAGGTTCCCGGGGCCATACCCATGGTAACGGCCCTCCAAAAAAAGAAGAGGGACATCTTGGAATACACTGAAGACTATGTAAGAAACAAATATGAATTAAAAGAAGGAAGAAGAACTAAGAATGAGTTCCAGGAGAGAATCAAACAAACCAATTTTAAAGAATTAAAACCTCATGAGATTGAGGAAATGAAAGTTATTATTAACAAATTTGTAAAAAAGATATATACCCGCTTTTCTAAAAGAAAAAAAAATTATAGAAAAGGCATATTGGATATTAAAAGAACTATCCGAAAAAATGCATCCCATGAGGGCTTGCTCTTCGATCTTCAATGGCGATACAAAAAAGTAAATAGACCGGATATTTTTGTTATATGCGATATAAGTAAATCTGTAAGGCATGTATCTCATTTCATGCTTTTATTTTTATACAGCTTAAATGAAATACTTCTTAAGATCAGATCTTTTGTCATGTGTACAGGGTTAGTTGAGATAAGCCATGTCTTTAAAGAATTTAAAGCCGAAGAAGCCTTAGAAAGAATTTATGCTGGTGAGGATCTGGATATCATGTTTGGCTATACAGACTATGGTGAGGCTTTTAAGGATTTTAGGGATTTGTGCATTAAATCCATCAAGAAAACGAGTACGATTATTATATTGGGAGATGCCAGGAATAATGATTCCAATCCTCGGGTAGAAATATTAAAGGAAATAAAGGATAAATGTAAGACTTTAATATGGCTTAATCCGGAGAAAAGAAAATTATGGGGAACAAATGATTCGGAGATGGATGTTTATCTTCCTTATTGCGACATTGCCGAAGAATGCAATACAATAGCCCAGCTTGACAGAGTGCTTAACGATATTTTCAAAAACGCTTAAAGGGTTTTCATATTATGATACTTTTGTGATATAATATCCTCAGAACCGAGGATATTATAAGGAAGGTAGTGAGCAAGTTATAAAGAAGGCGATTGAGTCATGGAATACACAGCA
>CAYSBC010000078.1:0-3883 GCA_964429195.1 uncultured Eubacteriales bacterium
AGGACATCAGACCCAAGCATTTCTGTAGGGAAACAAACGATGACAGTAAAAAAAATCGAAGGTGAATATAAGGCGGCTCAGGTCACCATGAAGTACTTTGACAGCATTGCAAGTAAGGCTGACTTTGATGAGGCTTACAAATTTGGATTCCCTGATTTCATGAAATTAGCAGATACTTATCAGGCCCAGGCAGATGAAAATGTGAGGAATATGGCTGTAATTCTTGAAAATCCTGCATCGGCCGCCATACATCAATTAAACCTTTCAGGAGCAAAGGTATCGGGCGTTTATGTAGATCCTTATGGGGAGCCGCCATTGGCTGTAGTCAAATTAAAATGGGCTGATGGTGAAGTGGAGATCAACTTAATGCAACCAATGCTGACTGACGAGAGCGGAGCTGAAAGGCAGGGAACTGTGTGGATTGTAGTAAATGAAGAATTAAAGGCCATTGTTGATGAAATGGAAGCCAATATACCCAAGTTAAAGGAAGAAAAAGAACAGGAATATAATAATCATTTTAAAGAATAACATTTGAAAGTGTTTTTAATTCATTCCCAAAGATTGAAAAAATGCATATGATGTTATAGGCATTGAAGCCAATAATGCAAATTTTCTAAGACAGCATTTTTATAGGATGTTAGATATTTGGGGTGATAGGATGTTGCCTGATATGCGAAATATAATTATTTCAACGAGTACAGGTGAAGATAAAATTATTTTTCTTAGCAGGAATAGTTATGAAAAGGTTGGGGAAATAAAACTCACACTTCCTAATGGAAGGTGTAGTTATAATTATTTTGGCCCCCATGGAATAGCGCTTGATGTGAACCGAAAATTTATTTATACTGCTAACTCTTATAATGGAAGTATAAGCATTATTGACATGATTATGGATAAAATTATTGAAAGCATCTATGTTGGGACATCTCCCTGCCATGTAAGCTTGTGTAAAAGATCAAATATGCTTTATACATCCAACTACGATTCGGATACCATATCAGGCATAGATCTCAATAAAAAAATCGTAGCTGTCCAGATTCCGGTTAATCGTATGCCCCATTATTTAGAAGCTACAAATGACGGAAAAAAACTCTATGTTTCAAGCATGGGCTCAGAAAGTCTGATTGAGATTGATACAGATAGCAACAATGTAACTAAAGAAATCGATATCGGGTGCAATGCCACACATTTTTATTTAACAAAAAACAACGATTATATTTATGCAGTAGGAAGTAAATTCGATAGTGATAATAAAGGCATGATATGTGTTATTGACTTAAAATTGCAGAAGTCTGTTGAACTATACAAGGTAGGAATGTATCTCTCGGACATCGCCTGTAAAGAGAGCAATCAAGAGATGTTGGTAACCGATGCTGAAACAAGTTATATCTATAAAATTGATATTAAGGATGGAAAGCTAATAGGAAAAGCGAACACCTTTAAATTGCCGAGCTGCATCAACATGGACAATGAAAAAAATAAAGTCATTGTCAGTACGCAATTCGACGATATTCTTCAGATATTTAATTTTAATGATCTTAGGCTCTTGAAAAGTGTGAGCATAGGAAAGGATATAAACAGTTTGAACTTTTTTAAGTAATCATTTGAAGTATTCTATTATAGTAGTCAGGCGCTCCTTTTTTCCAATGAGTGCATATTTTAATGCACTGTTCCTCAGAAAACAGTGTCAATCGCAATTCCATCAGAGGAGTCCCCTTTTCGATGGCCATCAAATGAACCAAGTATTCGTTTTCTTTTAATTGTGTATAATTTGCAATGATTTCGTTTTGAGTCATAAATTGTTTTTTCTTCAAAGATACTTCATTTAAAACGAGTTGCTTAAAATCATCAGAAAGTAAATTGTTAAACATATCCAGAGTCCTATAGCCCATAGATGTCAATGTATAAAAGGTGAGGCCATCACGAAAAGATGACTCTATCAAGTTAGACTGAATGAGCTCTGAAAAATTTTGTTTAAATATAAAGTAATTCATCAAGTTTTTTTCCAATAGGAAATGGGTTAATTGTGATTCCAATAAAGGTATGTTAAATTTGCTCATAGTATAAAGAATTATTATTTTATTTTCAGCGATTTTGCTACTTTTTTCTATAATCATAAAAGCTCTCTCTTTTTATATGTAATTTTCTGGTGAGAATATTATATCACAAAAAAAGAAATATAAAAAAGGATTGTCCTAAATTAGGCAATCCTTTTTTTAATCCATGTTTATTTACCAGCAAGGGTTCTTTCTGCTTGTTCTACTAACCTTTTGGTCATATAGCCACCTACATAACCATTTTGTCTTGCAGTCAGGTTTCCTTTATCCATATTTTCATAGTTAGCTAAACCAAGCTCATTAGCGATTTCAGTTTTCATGTTGTTTAATGCAGCTTTTGCTTCCGGTACAACTGTTCGATTTCCGCTTCTAGCCATTTTCTTTGCCTCCTGTTTTTTTAATTAGTAATTTCCTTATATATTTTAAAGATTAAATGAATTAATCTGTACTACTAATTTGCGCAAAAACAATAATATTATGATGACAATTTTATGCAAGATAGGTTAAAAATCGCTGTATAATTTTCTTCAAAAAATAGATTTAAATGAAAGCATAGGTTATAATAAATAGAATACACAGACAAATATGAATTTTTTGGCAAAAGGGGGAGCAAAACGATGTTCAAAAAATCAATAATTTTTTTAATTTTAGTTTTTTTTCTATTAGCCGGGTGTAGTAAAGTAGAAGAAGTGTCCGGAGTGCCTGATTTGGAAGGAGAGTTAACGGAGGATGCGCCTGATGAAGAAGAAATTGTAGATTATGAAGCCATTAAAGCCAATGAGGCAGGCGAAATAATGGTTATTATGTATCATAGTATCGGTGAAGAAGAAAAAGAATTTACAAGAACACCTGAAAATTTTAAAAGTGATTTGCAAAAATTATATGATTTAGGATACAGACCGATTAGCCTGGAAGACTATGCAAAGGGTAATATAAATACAGAGGCAGGGCTTTCACCGGTTGTGATAACCTTTGATGATGGAAACCTTAATAATTTTAATATCTTTGAAAAAGAGGACGGTTCCTTTGAGATTGATCCTAATTGCGCAGTAGCCATATTGGAAGATTTTCATAAAGAACATCCTGATTTCCCGCTTGAAGCTACATTTTTTTTGAATTCGGGGATTCCCTTTAAACAAAAGGAATATGCCCAATATAAGCTGGAATATATCCTGGAAAGAGGTATGGATATAGGCAATCATACTGCTACCCATGTCAATTTTAAGAAGACTGTTTCTTCGGATGAAATAGAAAAGGAGATTATGGGAGTCATCGATAGCCTCCAAGAATATATACCGGAATATACAATTAACACATTATCTTTGCCTTTTGGCAGCAGACCTAAGGATGATTCTCTTAATGCATATATTGCAAAAGGATCTGAGAACCAATATGAAAATATAGCGATTGTTGAGGTTGGATGGGATCCTTATAAATCCCCTTATCACGTTGATTTTAACCCAGAGGCTATCCATAGAGTAAGGGGAAGTGATTTACAGGAATATGTTAAGGGAACCGGTCTTGATGACTGGATAGGGCGATTGGAAGCAGGGACAAGAGTCAAATTTATATCGGATGGTTCGCCTGATAAGGTGGTAGTACCTGAGGAATATCAAAATAAAATAGACATGAATAAAATTGGAGAAAGGGAGCTCATCACTTATAGCAGCACACCCGATACACCCGATGAAAAAATAGATTAAGATTATAAATCTTGAATTGTAGATTTATTCTGCGAAGCTGGGGCTGTCATAAAACTAAGAAATTAGTTTGTAGCAGCTCCTTTTATCTTGTAACCGAAGGAAGAGACATGTTCTCTCTTTTTT
>CAYSBC010000078.1:3983-7050 GCA_964429195.1 uncultured Eubacteriales bacterium
AACTTTTTGTCCGCACCCCCTGGTGAGCAAAATTTCAGGTAGTGTGTGGAATAAATGTGTAAATATACATAATTGTACGTATATTATATGAATATTATGCATAATCCCTTCGATTTTGCAATAAAACCACACATTAGTTGAAATTTTGCTCTCAGAACCCCGAATTACTTACAATGAGGCGACAGTTTCGAATGCGCGCCCGGTATGGGCGCAGCCTAAGAAATTTCTTCAAGAACTAATCCTTTATTCCGCTCAGTGATTTGCTTGATGCTCCATTCATTCTGGAAAACAACAACAGGATGACCATTTTCATCATCCAGCAAGAGGGTATCCATTGTCAATTTAAATGTATCAGGATTGAAAGCTTGATTTTTGATCCACCTGATATAGCGATAAGGGAGTTGCTCCATGATAATATCAACGCCATATTCATTTTTTAAGCGGTATTCCAATACTTCAAACTGTAGGACTCCTACAACACCTATAATGAGCTCCTCTGCACCTGTATGAGGTCTTTTATAAATCTGGATTGTTCCTTCTTCCGCCAATTGATTGACACCCTTTAAAAATTGCTTTCTCTTCAAGGAGTTCTTCGTTAAAACTCTTGCAAAATGCTCGGGTGCGAACAAGGGAATATCTTTGTATTTTAGATTAGATTTATCTTCGCAAAGGGTATCACTAATTTTAAAGATACCTGGGTCATGAATACCTATGATATCCCCAGCATAAGCTACTTCAACAATGGCTCTGTCCTGTGCCAAAAATTGCTGTGGATGTTCTAATTTAACCTTTTTATCAAGGCGTGCATGGTTAACAGTCATGCCTTTCTCGAATTTTCCGGAACAAATTCTTAAGAAGGCGATTCTGTCTCGGTGGGCTGGATTCATGTTAGCTTGAATTTTAAAGATAAAGCCGGAAAAATTTTCGGAAACCGGATCTATCATTCCTAAGTTACTATCCCTTCCTGCGGGATGAGCTGTTAATTCCAAAAATGATTTTAAAAAAGGTTCTACCCCAAAGTTAGTTAGGGCGCTGCCAAAGAAAACAGGAGTTAAATCACCCTTGGCTATTTGGTCTAAATCAAAGTTATCACCGGCTATGTCTAAGAGTTCAATATCATTGAGGAGTTGTTGATGGAGTTTAGGACCTAAGGAATCTTTAAACTTATCCTCACGTGGATCCCCGGTAATGACTTTAGCAAGGGATTGCCCATGATTGCTCTCGCTAAATAATTCAATATGCTTATTTTGCCTGTTGTAAACACCTTTAAAATCTTTGCCATTACCAATAGGCCAATTCATAGGATAAGACTTAATATCCAGGACCTTTTCAATGTCCTCAAGGAGGTCAAAAGGATCCCTTCCTTCCCGGTCCAGCTTATTGATAAAGGTGAAAATGGGAATACCTCTCATTTTGCAAACCTTAAAGAGTTTGATGGTTTGAGCCTCAACACCTTTTCCAGAGTCAATGACCATGACTGCACTGTCAGCAGCCATGAGGGTACGATAAGTATCCTCACTGAAATCCTGATGACCGGGAGTATCCAATATATTGATGCAAAAACCATTATAATTAAATTGTAAAACGCTTGATGTAACAGAAATACCTCTTTGCTTTTCTATTTCCATCCAATCGGAGACGGCATGTTTATCTGAACGTCTTGACTTTACTGAACCTGCAGAGCGTATAGCTCCCCCATAGAGCAAAAGTTTTTCTGTAAGGGTTGTTTTTCCCGCATCAGGGTGGGAGATAATTGCAAAGGTTCTCCTTCTTGTAATTTCATCTATAAGAGTTAAACTTGTTTCTGACATAAAGTATCTTCCTTTTGTTTTGTAATAGTTTGCATATTGTTATTGTAGAATATGACAATACTGAATTATTTTATACTTGTATAAGAAAGATGTCAATGATATAAATATGTTTGCATAGGGTATTTCTATTCAGTATAATAAGTAGAAAGCTATAGAAAAAATGGGAAGGTGAAAAAAATGTATTTTGGCAGAGATGGCATGAAAACTAAGACTATCGTCATCATAACCTTGATTGGAATTGCTGCGTTCTATGTACTCAATTGGCTTTTATCATTTACAATTCCTAAATAATAGGCATTTTTAATAGATAAAGAATACGAGGGATAGGGCATAAAAGAGGACAAGGGCTAATAGGGATTTGTCGGAGTAGAGGATTTCAACAGGATCCTCTGATAAACTTTTCTCCATCGATAGGTTATACTTCATCGATACAATCATGACTAGGGGGATAGTCCATATGAGCTTAGAATCGATGTCCTGGTAACTTAAGACCCATAAGGAATAGAAGACTATGCTGATAGTCAGGAACATGTGCATATGATTTTCAAGAAATTCAATGGAATAAGCATTCAATACCGCTCTTGCCGATATGGAATGCTTTTTTAATTCATTTCTTCTCTTAGTCAAGACTAAATAAAAGGACATACTGATAACACACATATAAAGCCACCCGGAAATGGAGACATTGGCTAATTGTCCTCCGATTAGAACTCTTAATAAAAAACCAGAAGCTAAAATAGTAATATCCCACAAAGGGAGATGCTTCAATTTAAAAGAGTAAAGCAGATTTAGCAAAAAATAAGCAGCCATTAAAAGCACGATAGACAGACGATTGACATGAATTCCCCCAAAAAGGACTGCAAGGGATAAAAAGATGAAGGCCATGGCTATGTATAGGGCTTTATGCATGGATACAGCTCCTGATGCAAGGGGGCGATTTTTTTTATCGGGATGATTCCGGTCTGAATCTAAATCTTTAATATCATTTATAATATAAATCACAGAGGATAAAAGGCAAAAAGATAAAGCTCCAATGAGAGTAGGGATTAAGGAGGCAGGATTAGTCAGATTCCGACTGAAAGTAAGAGGTAAAAAGATTAATATATTTTTTATATAGTGTTTTACCCGTAGTAGCTTTAAATAGACAACCATAACCTTTACCTCCCAGGAAAGATGACTTCACTAAAACCAAAAAAATTATTTGGAAGCCCAACCAAATAGACATCCTCTCGCTCAACCTCTTGGAATTCTATCCT
>CAYSBC010000079.1:0-6912 GCA_964429195.1 uncultured Eubacteriales bacterium
CCATTAAGACCCAAACTTATGAAACCTATATGATTGATTGGTCTAATGGTGCTGCAGGTTTTCATAAAATATTATTAGAATACTCGACGATACTACCCGATATACAAAACAAAGTATTATTTTCAAAAAAAAGATTAGTCGAATTGATAGCAAAAAAGGAAAAGACTATTAAAAGGAAAAATAACAAACCATTATCCAATGAGGAATTAATAGAAATAAGAAATATCCTCAATAACATGGAATTGTAATCAAAAGCGTGAACCGAACAAGGCCTTACATATCGTAGTTGGCCCTCATTTGTAGATTTCTACTGCAAAGGATTCATTTGGATTCTTTTTTTATGTCCATTTTCAACGAAACAACTCTCTGTGCATAGGATGTATTACTTTATATTTTGGAGGTGTAGGATTTGTCAAATTTAAAGCAGATTTCCTATAACAGAGAAGATGTGGTCCGTTATGCTCATACTTGGGCTTTTGGGAGGAATCCGCGTTATTACGATTTTAAAGGCATTGGTGGTGATTGCACCAATTTTGCATCCCAATGTTTATTTGCGGGAGCAAAAGTCATGAATTATACGCCTACCCTGGGATGGTATTATAATCATTTAAACGATAGAGCACCTGCTTGGACCTCCGTTAATTATTTTCATCAATTTTTAATCAATAATAAAGGTGTGGGCCCTTATGGTTCAGAGGTAGCCATAAACCAGATTGAGGAAGGTGACTTTATTCAGCTTATGATTAGCAAGGCCGTCTTCCAGCATACCTTAATCGTTGTTTCAGTAGGAAAAAATCCTCATCCGAACAACATCTTGGTGGCTGCCCATACCTTTGATGCAGATAACAGGCCATTATCTACCTATGCTGTTAATGGAATCCGTTTTATCCATATAGATGGTGTAAGGCGATAGGAGTCACGCTATTGACTCGATTTTAGGGGATGTTATACTAAAATTATTGATGACATAACTTTGGAGGTTTATCTTGAAATCGGGCAAATTAATTTATATCAGTATAGCAACAATCATAACGGTGGCCCTCTTGTATTTTTTTGATCAGGTCATGCAGGTCAACTATTTGACGAAGGTAAGTATCAAGCTGTTTCTTTTTAGCCTCTTCCCAGCAATTTATATTGTGAAAACAGGAAGCAATGTTATTCGAGATTCCCTGAAAAACAGAAATAGAAAAGGAAGAGGCTTAAGTATCCTTTTGGGGATTGCTCTGTTTCTTATTATCCTTTTAGCGTATTTTATAGCCAGAGAATTGATGGATATTCATGTCATCCTTGGCGAATTTGAGGAAAAATATAAAATTGACAGCCGAAGCATTCTTTATTACGGGCTCTATATAACCTTTATTAATTCTTTATTGGAGGAATTCTTTTTCAGGGGATTTATCTTTTTAAACATAATCAAACTTGGATTTAGAAAAACAGCCTATATTATCAGTTCACTGGCTTTTTCTGTCTATCATATAGCCAATTATAAAAATTGGTTTTCAGTGGAGCTTTTTTTGTTGGCAAGTTTGGGCTTGTTTATAGGTGGGTGTATCTTTAATGCCCTGGATGAAAAAGATCATTCTTTTTTTAACAGTTGGTTTGTCCATATATGTGCGGATGTAGCCATTGTTTTAATTGGATTGATTATTTTTGATTTTTTTTAGAGTACAATTATGATATACTTTATACGTCATTCAGGAATCATCAAAGGGGGGTGGAATGATGTCGTCAGAAGAAAAATTGTTGCTCAAACAGGCAATAGATGGTGATATACAAAGCTTTGAATTGCTTATTCAAAAGTACCAAAGAAAAGCATACAATATAGCTTATAGGTATATGGGAAATGAACAAGATGCCATGGACGCATTACAAGATGCGCTGGTTAAAATATATAAATCTTTGAAAAATTTTAGAGAGGAGAGCAGTTTTTATACCTGGTTATATACTATCGTTTCGAATACATGTAAAGATGAGCTTCGAAAACGGAATAAACTGGACAAGATAACAAGCATGACAAGTTATGCGGATAATGAAAGTGGAGAAGTATTGGATATAAAAGATGAATCCAATATTCCGGAGAAGCTATTAGAAAATAAAGAATACCGGCAGCTGCTCCTTCATGCATTGAATCAGTTAACCCTCGAGCACAAAGAAGTCATTATATTAAGAGACGTACAAGGTTTTTCCTATGAAGAAATATCTGAAATTTTAGTTTGTACCATAGGAACAGTAAAATCACGGATAAGCCGAGGACGACAAAAACTTAGGGAAGTAGTTACTGGGATTATGGAACAAAATTAAAGTATTTCAGTCTGAACATATAGAAAGGAGTGGTATCATGAATTGTAATGATGTAATAAACAATATTTCACTTTATATAGATGAACAATTAGAACCGGACCAGTCGGAAGAAATAAGAATGCACCTCAATTCTTGCAGTGCATGTTTCCATGTATATGAGCAACTTCTGATTAACAAAGAAACACTAAACCAAGTTCCTAGTTTACCACTGCCTGCTGGATTTCAGGAAAGCCTTCACGATAGATTAATCATGGAGAAGAAAAGTAATCACGCTAAGAAATGGAAAAGATACGGTTTGATTGCAGCACTCTTTCTCATCGGATTAGTATCTGTTTTACAAAAGGATTTGATATTGGATAAGGTGGGCCTAGGTAAAGGCCAAGAGAATATTGATCATTATAGAATGTTAGCAAGTCATGATGAAAAGGACTCTTCTATGGATGTAACTCCAGTCGATCCGGGTAGCACGGGCGATAGATTCTTTACTATGTCGGATAATTCAGCAGAAAACTCTGAAAAGAGCATTGTATCGAGAACAGCGCCGGAAGAGGAACAGCAACATAATATAATGAGCCCCATGACTTCTGTTTTAAGAGATGAGCACATAGATGCACAGGAGGAAGAAATTGCCCAGGGCAGTATTGCTATGATCATTCAAGACAGTATGGATAACCTATCCGACTATTTAGATAAATACACTGGACCCACAAATATAGGGGAGAAAATATTTGAAGCCGCACTGGATTCTGCTACCCCTGAGTTAGAAATCAGTGTTCCTATGGAAGAATTTGATAGTGTCTTTAATTTTATAGCAGAATATGAGAAGACGGTGGATTACATGCAATTGGAAAGTTCTAATGACTTGGTGATTTACAAGAATAAGGAAAATACAATTATCATCATTATCGACAAATATTAAATGACCTTGATAGGCAGATTAATAGGAGATAGGATGAAGTAAGCGGCTAAAATAAATAGAATTAAAGGAAAAATAAATGGAAAATAAGGATAATAAAAAATTAATTGTTATTGATGGGAACAGTCTGATTAACAGAGCCTATTATGCCATGAGGCCTTTAACTAATAAGCATGGGTTACATACACATGCTATATTTGGCTTTGTCAGAATGTTAAATAGGGTTATTCAGGATTATTGTCCTGAATATATTATTGTGGCTTTTGATAAGAAAGCTCCTACCTTTAGGCATGCTGAGTATAATTTATATAAAGCGACAAGAAAGGGCATGCCTGTGGAATTGGCTGAGCAAGTACCTGTTTTAAAGGAATTGCTTGGGGCCATGAACATAGCTATGGTTGAACTTGAGGGTTTTGAGGCAGATGATTTAATAGGAACAATCGTTAAACGGGGCGAAGAAAGTGACTTAAAACCTATTGTAATCACCGGTGACAGAGATGCTTTACAATTGACCTCTCATATCACAGATGTCTTGCTCACGAAAAAAGGAGTAAGTGAACTGGAAACCTATAATCAACAAATATTTGAAGAAAAATACAACATTACGCCTGAACAATTTGTTGATTTAAAAGGCTTGATGGGTGATAGTTCGGATAATATTCCCGGGGTTCCCGGCATAGGTGAAAAAACGGGTTTGAAACTCATTCAAGAGTTTGGTTCTATCAATGAGTTATTACAGAGGTCTCATGAAATCAAGAACGCTAAGCAACGTGAAAAAATTGAGGAAAATGCCCAGCTTGCTTTGATGAGCCGCAGATTGGCGGAAATCAACACCCATGTTCCTATCGACATCGACTTTGAGGCCTGTGGATTTAAAAATCCGGATACTGAAAAAATAGTTGAAATATACAGTCAGTTAGAATTTTATAGTCTTTTAGATAAACTTAATAATAGCAGCGATATAAAAAAAAGTGATGAGTTAGCCGATGAAATAGAGAGGGTTAATAAGCATATTATCACTAAGATGGAAGAATTTAACCAAATTTCAGGTATTTTAAATCAACAAGAAAAAGTCATACTCCATGTATGTTCTGACTATAATCATCTGGATACTGAAAATATGACTGCCGTGACTATGCTAGCAGGCGATGAATATGTCTATTTTGATATGTCCAATAGGGAGCTTGTTGATGCTGTCGTATCCTTTATCCAGAAGAATGAGCTGCTTATCATCGGGCATGATTGTAAGGCGAGCATTCTTTCTCTTATGAAGTTGGGAATGAAGGATTTTTCATTAGCCTTTGATACGGCCATAGCTCAATACCTTATTCAGCCGGAACGACCGAGCTATGAGATTGAATCCTTAGCCTTAGAGTATCTTAATATCAACTTAACAGAGGCAGATTCAGAAGAAGAACAACTGAATTTGTTTTCTGGTGCCTTGAAAACCAATTTTGAATGGGATTTAAAAAGATCCCTTGTCATTAAAAAACTGCAACTCTTACTTGAAGAGAAGCTTATAGAGGATGATTTAGAGAAATTATATTATACCATTGAATTGCCTTTAATAGAGATTTTAGCCCGTATGGAATACCATGGATTTCTTGTTAATAAAAATGAACTGACCATGAATTCAGCAAAATTATCTACAAAAATTGATATTCTCACAGAAGATATATTTCGATTGGCAGGTGAAGAATTTAATATCAATTCTCCAAAGCAACTGGGAGTTATTTTATTTGAAAAACTAAATCTGCCCTTTGGGAAGAAAACAAAAACCGGTTACTCTACGGGAATTGACATCTTAGAAAAACTGGAAAAAAAGCATGAAATCATTCCATACATTATAGAATACCGAACCTTGGCTAAATTAAAAAGTACCTACGCAGATGGCCTAGTTAACTTTATCAATAAAAATACACAAAAGATTCATGCTCACTTCAATCAAACGGTAACAAGCACGGGAAGAATAAGCTGCACGGAACCCAACCTGCAAAATATTCCTATCAAACAGGAGGAAGGCAGGTTGCTTCGAAAAGCTTTTATAAAAGAAAATAAGCATATCCTGGTTGGGGCAGACTATTCTCAAATTGAGTTAAGGATTTTGGCTCATTTATCCAAGGATCCTTCTTTGATTGAAGCTTTTCATCAAGATATGGATATTCATAGGGCTACTGCGGCAAGGGTATTTAATGTAGAACCGGAAAATGTGACCAGTCTGCAAAGGAACAATGCAAAAGCTGTTAATTTTGGTGTTATCTACGGCATGAGTGATTATGGACTTTCTGAAAACCTTCACATTAGCAGAAAAGAAGCAGGACAATATATCACCGAATATTTTAATAAATATACTATGGTGAAGTGTTTTATGGATGAAAGCATCAAAAATTGTAAAGAGAAGGGGTACGTAACCACTTTAATGAATAGAAAAAGATATATTCCGGAGATTTACTCTAAGAATTTTAATATTCGGTCCATGGGTGAGAGGCTTGCTATGAACACACCTATACAGGGAAGTGCAGCGGATTTAATTAAGAAAGCCATGGTTGATGTTTTTGCTGCACTCAAGAGTAACCGATTAAAAGCCAAATTAATCTTGCAAGTTCATGATGAGCTGATACTACAGGTGCCTGAGGACGAAGTAGCTATCGTGAAAGAATTGTTAAAAGAAAAGATGGAATCAGCAGTTCAATTAAGAGTGCCCTTAAAAGTTGATTTAAATAGTGCTGATAACTGGTACGATTTAAAATAGCAGTATGTGGAGGTAAAAAGTGATAATAATAGGATTAACAGGAGGTATTGCTTCCGGCAAATCAGCTGCAGTCCATTTTATCGAGGAACGAAATATCCCTGTAATTGATGCGGACAAATTGGCTAGAGAAATAGTGGAAATTGGAAGTGATACCTTAAAGGACATTATCCATGTATTTGGAGAAGGCATTCTCAATGAAGATGGTTCCCTGAACAGAAAAAATTTAGCGGATATTGTTTTTAGGGATGCATTTAAACTAAAAGAGTTAAATACTATTACTCATAGGAGAATTGGAATTTTAGTCAAGGATAAACTATCTGAATACGAAAAAGAAGGTGAAAAGATAGTGGTAATCGATGCTCCATTGCTTATTGAATCCGGTCTTTCAAAGCTTGTTGATATCATTTGGGTTATTGATGTGGATGTAAAAACTCAGATAGAACGAGTTATGGAAAGAGATAGTGCAACGGAGGAAGAAGCTAAGAGCCGTATTTATTCTCAATTGCCTCGAGAGGAAAGAGTAAAATGGGCAGATATTGTGATCTATAATAATGAATCACTGGAAGAATTAAAAAAGAATATTTTTAAGCATTTAGATAATCTTGGAAAAATATAGAGAACTGAAGGGAGAGCCCATGAAGGTTAAAGCCTTTCTTTTGTTAGCTGTTATTGCAATAACACTCTTAGGTTGCAAGGACTCGGCAAATAATTTATTAGATGGTCAGATCATAAAAAACGATGAATCACAAGAAATTGTGAAGCATATTGCTGTACCCATTTTAAATTATAGAACCCTTAATCCAATCCTGAGCAAGGATGAATCTATCTTCCAAATGAATCACTTAATCTATGATAGTCTTATTGATATTGATGAGTCCCTCATTGCAGTTCCTTCTCTTGCAAAAAATTGGAAGTATTCCGATGATGGAAAGACACTTTTTCT
>CAYSBC010000080.1:0-6840 GCA_964429195.1 uncultured Eubacteriales bacterium
CCTATCATCTCAATGCCGGTTGCACCACAGCCTATGACTGTAAAAGTTAACAAATGACTTCTTTTAACCGGGTCTTTTTCTACACTGGCTTTTGACATGATATCGAGAATATGGTGCTTTATCCGTACAGCATCGTCATAAGACCAAAGTGTCAATGCATGTTCATCAGCCCCATTACAACCAAAAAACGTAGGTTTAGAACCTGTTGCTTTGACCAGATAATCATAAGTGTAGTTCTTAATTTTTCCTTGAAGCTCTTTTTTTTCAAAATCAATATTGAGTATTTCGTCTAAAACAATGTCCACATTTCTCCCAGCAAAAATCTTTGCTAAATCAATACGAATAGCTTCCTCAGGTACCCTATTGGCAGCTACCTCATGTAATTCAGTTAACATCGTATGGTGGGAATTCTTATCAATAATTGTGATTGAAACATCTTCTTTATTCTTAAATTTTTTAGCTAATTTCTTTGCTGTTAAAACACCACCGTATCCGGCTCCTAAGACTACAATCTTTTTTGTTGCCATTTGTTATTTCTCCTTTCAATTCAGGGACTGTAGGGCAAGTATAATATGATAAATAAAGCTCAACACTCATGAATATCAATAATAGGTGCCTGTTTATAATATTTAACAGTGTATAACTTTGATAATTTTTAGTCAATAATTTGGTCTTTTTGTTCGTCTTTGATTAATTTTTGTTCATTCTGATATTCCTTAAGAACTTTGTCATTAGTATGCCTCAAGAAAAATACCCTATAACATAGATTTTTGACAATCTATAAAATAGGGTACATTCTATTTTAAATATTTTGAAAGGAATATTTTCTTATCTATTCTGCAGCTTTTACTTCCTGTACTCCAGTTATTTCAGCTGTTTCAGCAGCAATATTAGCTGAATCCATTATTTCTTGTGTTGCATAGTATACGTTACCTTCAACAACAGCCGATGTTAATGAGAAACCGTTTGCTTCTACATAGACATCTCCAACAAAAGTACCGCCTTGAATTCTAAAGTTTTCACTTTGAACGGTCATTTTAGGAGCAGTCAGATTAAATGAGTTGGTTATATTATGGTTTTCATCTTGCGTGTAAAGAGCAAGTTTACGGTAAAGTGGTTTTGCTTCATCATCTTTATCATGGAATTCGCCTGCTACTAAAATATCTTCTTCTAGAACAATATCATTTAATGTACATACTATCCATGTTCCTTCGGCACCTAGGCCATCAATCACCGCTTGACCATTATCGACTATAGATGCAGTTGTAACAACGTCTACAGGATCTTCATTGTTGCCTTCAGGCGTTTCTTCTTTTGAGCATCCAATAAAAACTGACATAATTAGGACAAGTGTTAAAGCTAAAAGTAAAAATTTTTTCATTTTTCTCCTCCTGTTGTGTTCTATTTTTGCGTGTTAATAAAATAACATTACTTCATTTTAACATAGGGTATTATTAATAGAAATCATTACTTAAATTACAAAAAGACCAAATGGTTACTAAATATAAAATGAGCTAATATTAAGAATTATTGCTACCTTTTTTATATAATATCCATTTGAAATACAAATATTCACTTCATAATCGAGTTCTTTAATGATGGTATTTTGCTATGGATGGTTCTTGCAAAGTAATCATTATTGAAGATGGGCATGTTCTGATTGAAGTATAGTTATTTTAATTTAGAGAAAAATAAGATAAATAATTATCCTATAAATAAAGAAAACTGGAGTGAAAACTATGAAAATATCAGACAATCTTCAGGATAATATAAAAATTATTAAAGAAAGACTCCCTTTAGATAAAAGTTTTGACGTGATAGGACGAGAGCTTAATTTTGGGTGTACCCAAGGTTATCTTGTTTTTATAGATGGTTTCGTCAAGGATGATATTATGCTTTGGCTCTTAGAAAAACTACAATCTTTACCGGATAAAAAAACAAAGGTGAATAACTTAGAAAAATGGATACAAAGTCATATAGGCTATGTTGAAACAGAAACCATTTCTGATTTTGATCAACTGGAATTTTCCGTATTATCCGGTGCTGTTGTTCTCCTATTAGAAGATCAAACAGAAGCTATTTTAATCGATGCAAGGACCTATCCGGCCAGAGGGCCTGAAGAGCCAGAATTAGAAAAAGTAACGAGAGGATCAAAGGATGGTTTAGTTGAAACAATCATCTTTAACACAGCACTTATTCGAAGACGCCTTAGGGATCCTAAGCTCATTTTTGAAATGACTCATGTTGGAACACGTTCAAAGACAGATATTGCTATAGGATATATCGACGATTTGGTGGAAAAGAAGCTCCTATATCAAGTGAAGAAAAAGCTTGAAAACATAGAAGTGGACTCCCTTGTTATGGGAGAAAAGAGTTTAGAGGAACTATTAATCAAGAAGAAATGGTATGATCCCTTGCCTCAGGCCAAGTTTACAGAAAGACCCGATGTTGTGGCAGCTCATCTTAACGAGGGGCACATTGCTATTCTTGTAGATACCTCCCCCAGCGTTATGCTATTACCAGTTACCTTCTTCCATTTTACACAACATTCTGAGGATTACTATCAAAATCCGTTGATTGGAACTTATATTCGATGGATACGTTTTTTAGCCATCTTTTGTTCATTAATTTTAACACCACTTTGGCTGCAGCTTGTTGAGCACAAAGATCTTTTACCAGAGGCTTTGCAATTTATAGGACCCAAAGAAGAGGTAATGATACCTTTGTTTGCACAATTCATTTTGCTAGAAATAGGGTTAGATATCATAAGATTAGCTTCTATTCATACACCTAGCTCCTTGTCCAATTCCTTAGCGATTATTGGTGGTTTGATATTGAGTCAATTTGCTGTTGACGTGGGATGGTTTGTACCGGAAACGATTCTTTACATGGCTATTGTGGGAATTTCAACCTTTGCAACCCCCAGCATTGAATTTTCTCAGGCTATTCGAATCTTTCGAATGTTCCTCTTAATATTTTCTGGTCTTTTCAATACAATCGGCTTTGTTATAGCTTTGATTATCATTTTAATAATTATCTTCACTACGAAAACATTTAGTGGCATACGTTATACCTGGCCTCTTATACCCTTTAATAAGGAGGCTTTGGCTAATGTGTTGCTGAGGAAACCGATTATTGAAATTAAGAGGAATAATAAAAAGAAGGAAAATTAATCATAATAAAAGAGAACGGATAAAATTAATCCGTTCCTTTATCTTTTGTAAAATATTATCTTTACAGGTTACTCACCCAAAGTCCATGAATATTGCAGTATTCTCTAGCTATAACCTGGTCTGCCTTTTCTATTTTGAAAATGGCTTCCGGTTCTTCTTGAGGTAAAAGTTCTTTTCTGTAAATTCTATTGCCAACGATTAATTCGATCCACATGATATAGTGTTTTTCTATCATAGGATGGTCTTGGTTCTTTCCTATTCGTACACGATAGCCATCTTCGATTTCTTCAATATAAGGAACATGCTTTTCCGTGGTTACATCATCTGTAAATTCTTCTAATAATGCCATTTCTTCACCGCAGCAGACTAGTGGTGCCCCATCTCCAACGAATATTTGAACAATATTACCGCAATGATTGCATTTGTACATTTCAAGACGTTTTGTCATTCTCATCTCTCCTTTTAATATTATTTTGAATAATACTTACCCACCTACTTCTATATGATAACAAAAAAAACTTTGATTTTCCATAAAAAGATATTTTTCATGCAATATAGCAATAAAATTATTCTTTGCTGTTATGCTATTGGGTTCGATAATTATTTATTCCTACAAATTCTTTGTTAATTCTTGAAAAATATTTCATTTATTATATAATAATAACGTTGAGAATAAATGACTGGGGGAATTAAAATGAAAAAATATCATCTTACTCATTTAGTTAGAATGGAGCATCTTAATCACCACGGGTTGCTCTATGCAGGATATATTGCTGAATGGCTCATAGAATGTGGTTATCTGGCAGCTACCGGTACTTATGGAAGTACAGCAGGAATGGTATTTCTTAAGCTTAGTGATATGACATTTAAAAAATCTGCCTTTAAAGGAGACCTTGTTCACGTAGAAGCATGGATTGCTGACTTAGGAAGAACAAGCATTAAAACCTATGTTAGAGCCATTAATGAATTTTCAGGAGAATTATTGGTGGATGCTGTCATCTCCTTTATTTGTGTTGATGAAAATAAAAAAAGTAAGCCACACGGACTTACCATGCCAAAGATTATTGATCAGGAAATGTTACAAATCCATAGAAGAGTCAAAGCTTTAGCAAAATAAGCATTAATTCCATGGAACTTCACCTAGATTAAACATACTTAAAAAAGGTTTTATATCCAGGTTAAAATTAAAAAAGAGTGGATGAGCATCCTTATTGAGTATCATAAGATAAGGTGCTCTTTTTTTATCCCCATTTTTATCCTGGGGAAAAAATAGAAAGACTTCATGAATGGTGGTTGTGGTGTTCAATCCGGGCCAAGACTTCGTAAGCTCCACAGGTTTCGCAAAAGGTAATCGAACAATATATCCTTTTTCTGGTATGGGAGTGATATCCATATAAAGGGACGTGATAGATTCTAAAAGGGCTAGACCAATTGCTTCTGCTTCCGGAGAAGACTTTATTTTGGCCACCACCTCTTCTTGATCAATGGAAAAAATCTCTACATCCTCATAATGAATTGTATCTACTATTCCAAGAGTATCTTTTACTTCATTCTGAAAAGCAGAGCTACTTATAAAGGCATATGCGGGTGATTGATAAAAATTGATATAAAAACTAATGATGATATATAGAATGGAGACAATCATCAAGATAACCGTTAAACTTAATACCCTTTTTTTCCCTCTCAAAATACCACCCCATATTCATAACAAGAAGTATCTCTTATTATTTATATGGGATGAATTTCTTTTTAATACATAATAAGTGCTAACTTGTTGCATACCGGAGCGCAATAGCCACATTTAATGCAAAGTTCCATATGGATAGATGCCAAACCATCAGAATCTATAAAAAGCGCTTTGTTGGGGCATTTAAGAACGCACACGCCACATCCTACGCAATCACCTCGGTCAACACGTACTCTTTTATTTTTTAAATTAGGATGGTAATCCTCTCTCAATGAGCCTTCTAAGAGTTGAATACTGCTGTCTACTTCCTCTTTAGAACCAAAACCAATCATCATGGCATCGACTCCCGCTAAGTTTTTTACATAATCAAAGGCTTCACGATAATCAGAAATTAAATTACCGCCCCCAAACACCTTCATAGCAAATATGGATTTTCCGGCTTTTTTAGCGTTTTCAATGGCTAAAGCCATGTCTTCCCTTTTTCCAACGGTATCCTTGTACCTGATTCCAAGGCCTTTGATATTAATAAGAGGATGTATGATTTCAACCTCGGGTATAGTAGATGCAAGATGAACCATATCAATATGATGAGTGGAAATGCCGATAGCTTTAATGAGGCCCTTCATTTTCGCTTCCTTTAAATAGTCCCATGCGCCCCTTCTGTTCTCCCAATCTTCTTCGGAGCCTAATTCATGAAGCAAGAAGATATCGATTGTATTACGGTCCAACTCCTCCCTGGCTTCTTCAAGGGCTTCTCGCATCTCGTCGTATGTATTAGCGTAGGATTTTGTGGAAATGACAACATCCCCATGCCATCCTTTAAGGGCTTCTTTTAAATAAGGATAGGTTTGATAATACTGGGCCGTATCAAAAAAAGTAAAACCCTTTTCCAAGGCGTGACGAATGACTTTTGCTCCTTCCGCTAGGGGCAGGTTTAATTGCCAAGGGCCTACTGTTAATACACCAAAGCCAAGATAGCTTACTTCAATCTTTGTTTGTCCTAAATATACTTTTTTCATAATTTCACCTGTATGTATTTTTAATATTGATGAATTGTTCTCTATATTATACAACAATTCATTCTAAAATAAAGGTTGATATTAATCAAACGCATTAATATCAACCATGATGTTTACAATAAATTTATTATGTTACCAACCTCAATAAATATTATAATGTCAATTTATGCTGCTTATTTAAAGGGCGATGACTTTTGTATAGTGCTTAACACATCCGTTACCTGGTCTACTGCATGATTTACATTTTTATTTAAAGCTCTCTTTTGTAAGGGCGACATTCTTTTATAGGCCATGACCCCCGCTATGGCGCCTACCATACTACCTGCAATGATTCCTGCTCTAAAATTATCTTTCATATTCTCTCTCCTTTCATATATTCAAAAGTCATCAGAAATACTTAAATAGTAAGAAACTATAAAAATACTTCTAATATTATTCTTTCAAATTTATAAAATTTGATTCTTAAATACGTGGGATAACTCTATTTAATAATTAATAATAGAGGAAGGATTTTCTTATAGAATGATGCCTCCGCCTAACAAAATATCCTCATCATAAAATACGATGGATTGCCCCGGTGTAATAGCACGTTGTGGTTCATCAAAGGTGGTTTTAAGTAGACCATCTTCGCAAAATTCAATGGATGCTTTGCTGTTCTTTGCAGAATAGCGAATCTTCGCTTCGAGCAGATTAGGTATCCATTTTTTTTCATATAAAAAATTGTTATCTTTGGAATAAACAACTTTTTTAAAAAGTTCAGAATTATCGCCTAAAACAACCTGATTCTTTTCTTTTAAAATAGATGTGACATAAAGTGGCTTTCCAAAAGCAATACCTAAACCTTTGCGCTGACCGATAGTGTAATGAATGATACCTTTATGTTTCCCCAAAACATGGCCTTTATTATCGATAAAATCCCCTTCTTTTGGCTCATATTGATAATTTTTGATTAAAAAATCAA
>CAYSBC010000081.1:0-6483 GCA_964429195.1 uncultured Eubacteriales bacterium
CCATGATAGATCGACTTCTCCGATCCTTTCATTCTTTCTTTAATAATATCAAAAGCCCTTTTAACTGTTTCTGCAGACTTCATGAGCTGAGGAAGAAATATTTCTCCATTTTCATACTTTTGTCCAACAATTTCAAGAGACGGGATAAGACTTTTATTGATGATATCCAGCGTATCCACGGTCTCAAGCATTTCCTCTGTCTTCTCTATAACCTTATTGATTCTTCCCTTAATAATAATATCCTTTAAGGTTTCCTCATCCTCCATAGGTTTTTCTATATTTTTAACAGGGCTATTGCTCATAGGCCTGCTCTCATTTTCTACTTTTTTATTCCCATAAGCCGCGATGTAAGCGTCTGCATCTTTATCCTTATCCATTAAAACTTCAAAGGCACGTATGACTCCCATGTATTCCTCTACTGTTGGATCTGTTATAGGCGCATCTAAGCCGCTGCTCAATGCCATGGCCAGAAATACGGAGTTCAATGTTTTTCTTTCGGGTAATCCAAAGGAAATATTGCTGGCACCAAGTGCCGTTTTAACTCCATGTTTTTCCTTAATCATCGTCATTGCTTTTAAGGTATCCTTTGCTGCCTCTTGTTGGGCGGAGACTGTCAGTGTAAGGCAGTCTACAATAATCTGTTCTTTTTTGATGCCATATTCGGAGGCACGTTTGATGATCTTATCGGCTATGGCAACTCTTTCTTCAGCATTGGCCGGCAAACCCTTTTCGTCTAATAGTAAGGCTATCACAGAGGTTCCATATTTTTTGACGATAGGGAACACTGCTTCCATGCTTTCTTCTTTTCCATTGACAGAATTGATGATAGGCTTCCCGTTATAATAGCGAACAGCCTTTTCCAAAACCTCAGGATTAGCACTATCAAACTGAAGAGGAACATCCACACTTTGAGCAAGGATTTTACTTACCTCGAGCATGGTCTCTTCTTCATTGATTTCAGGCAAACCTACATTGACATCCAATATATGAGCGCCACTTTCCACCTGGTTGATAGCTTCTGTCATGATATAATTCATATCGGCAGTTTTGAGGGCTTCTTTTAATGCCTTTTTGCCGGTGGGATTAAGACGTTCACCGATGATGGTGACCCCATCTCCGATAGTTACTGTTTTCGTTCCTGTCGTAGCAACTGTTTTTCCAGCTACTTCCGGAGTCTTGTACCTTCTTTTTTCCATAGCCTTCCTGAGCCCCTCTATATACTCAGGCGTTGTACCACAACACCCCCCGATAAGAGATACTCCCATGTCCAGCATCCTTTCCATGGCCTTTATAAATTCATCCGAATCCACTTTATAAATAGTTTCACCATGACTTATTTCAGGTAATCCTGCATTAGGCTGTACCATAACAGGAATGGTAGCAACCTCTAATATTTCTTCTACAACTTTCATCATTTGATGAGGGCCCAAAGAGCAGTTGACGCCTATGGCCTCTATACCCATATCTTGCAAGGCATAGACCATCGTCTTCGTATCTGTCCCCATCAAGGTTCGCCCGTCATCCTGAAAGGTCATCGTACATAAAACAGGCAAATCCGTGTTTTCTTTTGCCGCAAGTATGGCTGCCTTTGCTTCATAGATATCGGAAAAGGTTTCACATAATATAAGGTCGGCACCTGCCTTTTCAGCAGCAATCATTTGCTCCTTGAAGAGGGCATAGGCCTCATCAAATGTAAGCCCTCCCATAGGTTCCATCAATTGACCGCTAGGTCCCACATCCAGGGCTACTAATTTTCCCTCCGCAGCTTCTTTAGCTATTTTTATAGCCTTTGTAATAATCTCTTCAACAGAATAACCTGCCTTTTCCAGCTTATAGCGATTGGCACCAAAGGTATTGGCGGTTATGACATCACAACCGGCCTCTTTATATTCCCGATGTATTTCTTTGATTTTTTCAGGCTCCGTCACATTGAGCAGCTCCGGCAATTCGCCCAAAGCTAATCCCTTCTTTTGAATCATGGTGCCCATAGCACCATCAAACAAAATAACCTTTTCTCCTATTTTCATTTGATTATCCTCTTAAAACCCTCTTATATTTTTGATGTTATTGATGATTTTTCTGGCTGTATCGGACTTGTTCATCGTATAAATATGGATACCATCTACACCCCAAGCAATCAAATCGATGATTTGCCCGATAGCATAAGCTTCGCCCGCTTCCTTTAAAGCCTCCGGCTTATCTTCATATTTTTCAAGTATCCTTTTAAATCTCAGCGGAATAGAACACCCGGTCAGCTCCTGCATCCTATAAATTTGTCCCGCATTTAACACGGGCATGATGCCTGCTGAAACAGGAATATTGATTCCTGCCAAATCCAAATCCTCCATAAATCGATAAAAGAGTTCATTGTCAAAGAATAGCTGGCTAATTAAGAACTCCACGCCCGCATTCACCTTTTCCTTAAGGTTTTTAATATCCTGTATTCTGCTCTCACATTCGGAATGCCCTTCAGGGTAACAAGCGCCGCCAATGGAATATTCCTTGATGGACTTGATTTTTGTTACTAAATCCTTGGCATATTGATAATCCTGAGGTAAATCTTCTCGTCTCATGCCCTGGGGCAAGTCGCCTCTCAAGGCTAAAACGTTTTCTATTTGATGATTGTGTAAATCATCCATAATCTGACCAATCTCTTCTTCTGTAGAGGATATGCAGGTTAAGTGGGCTAAGGATTCTATGTTAAAATCGTTTTTAATTTTACTGGCTATTTCTACAGTCCTATCTTTAGACGATCCACCTGCTCCATAAGTTACACTGATAAAATCAGGTCTTAAATCTTTCAACTCGTCAATGGTATTATAAACAGATTCTATAGGGTAATTACTTTTGGGAGGAAACACTTCTAAAGAGATTAATGTCTTATTTTCTTGGTATAAATCCCGTATTTTCATTTTAAAACATCTCCCTTTATTTTTGTTTTGCTTCTTTTATGACTTTTCCTTTTACTTATTTTGTTCCAAACAACCGATCTCCGGCGTCTCCCAGTCCTGGGACAATATAGGCATGCTCATTGAGATGGCTATCAATAGCCGCAACATAAATTTCGACTTCAGGGTGAGCCTTTTGGACGGCTTCTATCCCTTCCGGAGCTGCAATGAGGCACATGAATTTTATATCCTTCACGCCTCTGGCCTTCATAAATGTTATAGCTTCTTTAGCGGACCCGCCTGTGGCTAACATGGGATCTACCACAATAAATTTTCTATCGCCTACTTCAGGCAGCTTACAATAATATTCTACCGGCTGGAAGGTTTCAGGATCTCTATAAAGGCCTATATGACCTACTCTTGCTGTTGGGATTAAATCCATAATACCTTCCACCATACCTAATCCTGCTCGGAGAATCGGCACAATCGCTAATTTTTCCCCTGCTAAGATTTTTGATTTTGTTTTACAGATAGGTGTCTCGATCTCTATTTCCTTTAATTCCAAATCTCGTGTCACTTCATAGGCCATTAAGGCAGATACTTCCTTTACTAATTCTCTAAAAGCTTTAGATCCTGTCCCTATATCTCGCATCAAGGTCACCTTGTGTTGTATTAGCGGATGATCCATCATGACTACTTTGTTCATAAACTAAGCCTCCTATTTGCAATATTTCTTTTCGAGTGCGTTTATTTTTTCGATTCTCCTTTGATGCCTGTTCCCTTCAAATTCTGTATTCATCCAAGCATCCACAATTTCAAGAGCTAAGCCTTTTCCAAGAACTCTGCATCCTAAAGCAATCATATTGGCATCATTATGAGCACTGGCCATCTTGGCAGAGAAAACATCGCCTAATAAGGCGCATCTTATGCCCGGCACTTTATTAGCAGATATGCTGATCCCTATACCTGTCCCACAACAAACAATGGCTTTATCACACCTTTTATCCAGTACCGCTTCTGCCGCTTTTTGCCCGAAATCAGGATAATCCACAGAGTCTATGGAATGTGTTCCTAAGTCCAAGTAGTCTATCTTTAACTCTTCTAAATGGTTTTTAATCACTTCCTTAAGTTCGTAGCCCCCGTGATCGCTTGCTAATCCAATCTTCATCTTATTATTTTCAACCCTTTCTTCTTAGTTTATGTCCCATGTAAAAAACATCTAAAAACGTTTATCGAGCTAACCCTCTCAGGTAGCCGTTTTTAGAAAAAGGATAAGCTTATCCATGTTTTCTTCTATTTCTTTTGCGCAGCGCCTGTATTCCCTCAAGTCGCCCCCAAAAGGGTCGAGAATATCAGCTGCACTTTTTTGACTGTTATACTCCTTTAAAGTAAAAACCTTATGCTCCAAATGCTTAAAATTTTGCAGAATCCAAGCTTTGTGAGATTTTGTCATTGTCAAGATTAAATCAAAAGCATCCAAGTCCAAATCGGTCATTGACTTTGAACGATGTCCTGAAAGATCGATACCCCTTTCCCCTAAGGCCCTTAGTGCATTTTGGGAAACAGGACTCCCCTTATCTGCAAAAATACCTGCAGAGTCTATTTTGATCTTATCATTTTTAATTCTGTCTCTTAATATGCCTTCCGCCATGGGGCTTCTGCAAGTATTGCCTGTGCATACAAACAGTATATCCATTCTTTCACACCTCAATGACATTATATCCTGCGGATTTGATAATCCTATTCATAACAGCAAATCCTATATCTTTATTATCAAAGGATTCGCATAAAATAACATCGACGTCTTTTTTATCAAAAAGCCTTAACGTGTTGAAAATATTTTGAGCAATCGTTTGGGGATTTTCCCTGCTTCCTGTGGATAACACACATCCCTCATAACGCTGCTTTGTTTCATCCGATGCCAAGATGCCAACCTTACTCCCTGCCTGCTCTCTTTTTTGTTTTTCCGCGATTATAGCAGCTACCATATCCTCAAGTTCACCCTTGTAAACAATCACAGGGGATTTAGGCGCATAGTGCTTATATTTCATTCCCGGCGATTTAGGAAGCTCCTTGGGATTCCCTAAACCAGCATCCATGTCAACAGGTCCAATAATCTGTTCAATAGCCTCTTTCGTCACGCCACCAGGTCTTAAAATCACAGGCGGTGAAACAGTGAGGTCAATGACTGTAGATTCTATACCCAGGGTACAATCCCCACCGCATATTATGCCTTCTATCCTACCATCCATATCCTCAATAACATGTTCTGCTTTTGTAGGACTGGGTTTTCCGGACAGATTGGCGCTGGGAGCAGCTATAGGCAGTTTACTTTCCCTTATCAGGCTTAAGGCAATCTCATGATCAGGCATTCGGAGCGCAACAGTATTTAAGCCTCCTGTAATCCTATGGGGAATAATGGGCTTCTTGTGCAAAATAATGGTTAAAGCTCCCGGCCAAAAGGCATCCATCAGTAAGGCGGCCTTTGCCGGAACAGCCTGTACATATTTTTCCGCATCTTCTTTGTAACCAAGGTGGACAATCAGCGGATTATCCGAGGGACGCCCTTTAGCCTCATAAATCTTTTCGATTGCTTTTTCATTTAATGCATTGGCACCTAGACCATAGACGGTTTCTGTAGGGAAGGCAACAAGTCCTCCAGACTTTATAATCTGAGAAGCACGCTTAATAGAATCTATTTTGTTTTCATCCTCGGCTTTTAACTTTATCGTCTTCAATTTATTACCTTCCTTTGCCTTATCCTAGTTTTAATTTACACTAAAAGACCTTTATAATCAATCTTATTTAGCCTTTGTTGTGATCTTTTTGAATTTTGCTCTACTTAATCGTTGTATTCAACAAAGACATATGATAAACTAAATTGTTACAAAACTAATATGAGGTGAATTAAATTGTTTGATAAACTTGATTTTATACAAGAGAAATATGAGAGCTTAAGTTTAAAAGTTTCTGACCCTGATGTTATCTCTAATCAAGCAGAATGGAAAAGATTTGTTAAGGAACTTTCGGACATTGAGCCTATCGTTACCCAATATACAGCTTATAAAAAGATTCAGGAAGATCTTGAAGAGACAAAGATTTTGCTCAATGAAAGCTCCGGAGATGCAGAGCTTAAGGAAATGGCTAAACTTGAACTCTATGATTTGGAAGAGCAGCTTGAAAATGCCCAGAATGACTTAAGGCTTTTGCTTCTGCCTAAAGACCCTAATGATCATAAGAATGTTATCGTTGAAATAAGAGCCGGCGCAGGCGGAGACGAAGCAGGCTTATTTGGCAGTGCGCTCCTTAGGATGTATATGCGCTACGCCGAAAGATGCCACTGGAAAACTGAGATGCTGAGCATCAACGAAACAGGTATTGGTGGCATCAAAGAAGTTAGCTTTCTCATCAAGGGAAACGGTGCTTATTCCCGATTGAAGTTTGAAAGCGGTGTTCACCGGGTTCAAAGGGTTCCTTCAACAGAATCAAGCGGTAGAATACATACCTCTACTGTAACAGTAGCTGTATTACCTGAGGTAGACGCTGTTGAGGTCGATATCAATCCTAATGATGTTCGTGTGGATGTTTATCGTTC
>CAYSBC010000082.1:0-6454 GCA_964429195.1 uncultured Eubacteriales bacterium
TAGAGGCTGAGGAATATATTGATAAGGAATAACATAAAATTAAGTTGAAAAGTTGTTGGTATTTGAATGTCATAAGTATTTATGATATAATATCCTCTGAAACTCGAGGATATTATATGCCTCCGGCGGATTATATCAAGAATTCTTCGAATTCATGATATAATAAGTAATTGTAATAAGAGGAGTTGAAGGTATGAAGCTAGGCTTTGATTTGAATATTGAACAGATGCAAAAACTTGTAATGACACCGGAACTCATACAAGCTATTCAAATATTGCAATTTAACACTCATGAACTTGAAACTTATGTAGAAGAACAACTATTGACAAATCCCATCTTGGAAAATTCCCCAAGTCAAAGCGGTGATGAAGGCAGTGACAAACCTGATTATGATGAAGATCTTTCCTTGAAGAAGGATGATATCGATTGGAAAGAATATATTAAACAGTTCGATGATATAAGCTATAGACAAATTGAACACAGGGAAGAATCAAAAGAAAATTCCTATGAGCAATTTGTGTCCAAAGGCATTACCTTAACAGAACATCTTATGCTTCAGTTACAGTTTTGCATAGAAGATAAGGATGTTATAAAAATAGCTCGTTATATTATAGAATCATTGGATTCCAATGGTTATATGACGCTTTCCGACAAAGAAATTATTCAGAAATTTAATACGAGTGAAGAGCTCTATAATAGAGCATTGGAGCTAGTTCAAAACTTTGATCCCAATGGGGTTGGAGCCAGGGACTTAAGCGAATGCCTGCTTATACAATTGAGACAAACACAAATTACAGATGAAAATTTGTTCACAATTATTCGCGATCATTTAAATGATATAGCTGACAACAAGCTTAACAATATAGCTAAATGTCTCAATATTGCGGTAGAGGAAGTACAGAAGTACGCGGACATTATTAAAAAAATGGAACCTAAACCAGGAAGAAAATTTGAAGCTTCCGGAGATGAAATCAAATATATAGTAGCTGACGTGACAGTAGAAAAAATAGATGGCAAATATATTGTGCATGTCAATGATTCTACTGCGCCCAGGTTAAATATTAATGCGCAATACAAAAGTATGCTTTTAAACGCTGATAGTGAGTCCAATGTTTCCCAGTACCTTACGAATAAGCTTAACGCAGCCATGTGGTTAATAAAAAGTATAGAACAGAGGCGACAAACTATTTACAATGTGGTTAATGCTATCGTTGAAATGCAACATGATTATTTTGAAAAGGGCAAGAAATACTTACTACCTTTGACATTAAAACAGGTAGCTGACGAGATTGGAGTGCATGAATCTACAGTGAGCAGGGCTATACATGGAAAATATCTTCAGTGCTGTAAAGGAATCACGGAGATTAAGTACTTCTTTTCAAGTGGGATTTCATGCGGACAAGGGCAAGGTATGTCATCTCAGAGCATCAAAACGATGCTTAAAGAACTAATTGATGAAGAAAATGTTAAAAAGCCGTATAGTGATCAGGACCTAACAGATATCTTAAATGAAAAAGATATTGATATTTCCAGAAGAACAGTTGCAAAATATAGAGAAGAATTGAATATTCCTTCTTCCTCGAAGAGAAGAAGATATTAATAATATTAAAATACTATAATGAAGATAGAAAATATCTAAACATAGAAATAGGGAGGAAAAAAATGAGCATAAAAGTTGGAATTAATGGATTCGGAAGGATTGGGAGAAATGCTTTCAAAGCAGCCTTGAAGAAAGATAGCTATGAGATAGTGGCTATTAATGATTTGACAGATGCTGCTACATTAGCACATTTATTAAAATATGATAGCGTTTTTGGAAAATTTGACGGAACAGTTGAAGCTAAAGAAGGTGCTATTGTCGTCAATGGAAAAGAGATTAAAATATTAACTGAAAGAGATCCAGAAAATTTACCATGGGCTGAAATGGGAGTAGAAGTTGTTTTGGAGTCAACGGGTTTATTTACCAATAAACAAAGTGCGGAAAAGCATATTAAGGCTGGCGCTAAAAAGGTTATTATATCTGCCCCAGCCAAGGAAGAAGACATTACTATTGTATTAGGAGTTAATGAAGATAAATATGACCCTAAAAATCATCATATTATTTCAAATGCATCCTGCACAACCAATTGTTTAGCTCCATTTGCAAAGGTTTTAGATGAAAATTTTGGTATAGTAAAAGGACTGATGACGACGATACATGCTTATACCAATGATCAAAGAATCTTAGATTTACCCCATAGTGACTTGAGACGTGCGAGAGCTGCCGCTCTATCTATCATACCTACTACAACAGGTGCCGCAAAGGCGGTAGCATTAGTCTTACCTCAACTTCAAGGAAAGCTCAATGGGATGGCTATGAGAATACCTTCTCCTGCAGTTTCTGTAGTTGATTTAGTATGTGAAATAGAAAAAACAGCAACAGCAGAAGAATTAAATGCTGCTTTTAAAAAGGCTTCTGAAAATGAATTGAAAGGAATTCTAGGCTATAGTGATGAACCCTTGGTATCTATCGATTATAAGGAAGACAGCAGATCTTCCATAGTAGACGGTTTATCTACGATGGTATTAGAAGGAAATATGGTGAAGGTTGTATCTTGGTATGATAATGAATGGGGCTATTCAAGCAGAGTCGCCGATTTAATTGAATTTATCATTGAAAAAGGATTATAATAAGTGAATATATTTAAATAATGTTATTAAGACTGTTTTGAAATCCTTTTATTTCAGACAGTCTTAACCATTGGAAAGGCTATTATGATGAAGAAAAGTATAAAAGATATCAGTATAATGAACAAAAAAGTAATAGTGAGATGCGATTTTAATGTTCCCATGGATGAAAATTTAAATATAACAGATGATATTAGAATAAAAAGTTCTATACCAACAATAGAGTATTTAATGGACCAAGGGGCTACCATTATTTTATTGTCGCATTTGGGGAGGCCCAAGGGAATACCTAATAAAAAATATAGCTTAAAACCTGTTGCTAAAAGGTTAGGCGAATTATTAGGAAAAGATGTCCTATTTGTGGATGAAGATTTGATTATTACGGAAAACACTAAAAAGATAGTAGGCGAAATGAAGCCTGGGCAAATTGCTTTATTACAGAATATTCGGTTTAGAAAAGAAGAGACAGACAATGATCCGATTTTTGCAGAAGAATTGGCATCACTCGGAGAAATATTTGTGAATGATGCTTTTGGAACAGTACATAGGGCTCATGCTTCAACAACAGGCATTACAAAATATTTACCTTCTGTATCCGGAAATTTGATAAAGAAAGAAATAGATTATATGGTAACAGCCTTAGATAAACCCGAAAGACCCTTTACAATCATCTTAGGTGGGTCTAAAGTGGGCGATAAAATAGGAGTGATTCACAACTTAATTCCTAAAGCTGATAATATTATAATAGGTGGAGGCATGGTCTACACTTTCTTAAAGGCGAAGGGTTATGAAGTGGGGAAATCTTTATTAGAAGAAACGAAAGTAGATTTAGCCATAGAAATCTTAAAAGAGGCAGAAAAAGCGGACATGGAACTTATATTTCCGGTTGATATTCTTGTCGCAGATGAGTTTAATAATGATAGTCCTTATCAATGCGTAAAATTTTCTGAAATACCAAAGGATAAAATGGGTCTGGATATAGGTCCTGAATCCATAAAGCTTTTTTCAGATGTTATATCCAAATCCAAAACTGTGATTTGGAATGGACCTATGGGTGTTTTTGAAATGAGTAATTTTGCCAAAGGAACGGAAGGTATTGCTAAAGCCATGGCAGAAAATGAAAATGCTTTAACAATTATAGGTGGAGGCGATAGTGCAGCTGCTGCGGAGGAGTTTGGTTACACAAGTAAGATAACCCATGTTTCAACCGGGGGTGGGGCGTCCTTGAAGCTACTTGAAGGAAAAGCATTGCCTGGTATTGAAGCTTTAGATGATCAATAAAAAATCTGAATATCCGAAAGAAAGGGGAGTATGAATTGAGGATTCCATTTATAGCTGGAAATTGGAAGATGCATAAATCGATAGATGAAGCCCTTGCTTTTATAAAGGCCTTTAAAGCACTTAAAAGAAATGAAAATGTGGATGTAGCTTTATGTGTTCCCTATCTCCAACTTGGTATTTTAAAGCAAGAAACTGAAGGAACCAGCATCAGGATTGGAGCTCAGAATATGCATTTTGAGGATCAAGGTGCTTTTACTGGGGAAGTATCCGCTAAGATGCTGAAGGATATAGGTATAGATTTGTGTATCATAGGACATTCTGAGAGAAGAGAATATTTTAATGAAAGTGATGCATCCATCAATAAAAAATTGAAAACAGCTTTTATTAATGGTATACTTCCTATACTATGTGTAGGTGAAACTCTGGAGCAAAGAGAAAAGGGTAAAACAAAGGCAATCATAGAAAGGCAAATAAAAGAAGACCTTAAGGGCATTCAATCTGAGCATGTTGCGAAAATGGTAATTGCCTATGAACCTATATGGGCTATAGGAACAGGCAAAACAGCAACTCCCTTGGAAGCCAATGAAACGATTGCTTTTATCAGAGAAACCATAAAGAATTGTTATGATAGGCATGTAGCAGAGGAAGTCAGAATTCAATATGGCGGAAGCGTGAAACCGGATAATGCTACTGAAATCATGAAGCAGACTGATATAGACGGAGCTTTGGTAGGTGGAGCAAGTTTATCGCCGGAAGAATTTATTAAGATAGTGAATTTTTAGTTTGTTAAAGGAGTGATGAATAAAAATGTCAACTTATATTGAAGAGGTTTATGCAAGAGAGATATTGGATTCAAGGGGAAATCCGACTATTGAAGTAGAAGTTATTTTAGAGGATGGAAGCATGGGGCGTGCAGCGGTTCCTTCAGGAGCATCTACTGGAGCTTTTGAGGCTGTAGAGCTAAGGGATGAAGAAGAGGACAGATATTTAGGGAAAGGAGTCCAAACTGCTGTTGAAAATGTCAACGAGATTATAGCCCCTCAAATAGAAGGATTAAATTCTTTGGATCAAATCGGAATAGACCAAATTCTTATAGAGCTGGATGGTACGGAGAATAAGTGTAGGCTGGGTGCCAATGCGATTTTAGGTGTTTCCATGGCAGTCGCTCATGCAGCAGCAGAATCCTTAGGTTTACCTTTATTTCAATATATAGGTGGAATTAATGGCAAAACATTACCTACACCGATGATGAATATCTTAAATGGAGGCGAGCATGCAGATAATAATGTAGATATTCAGGAATTTATGATCATGCCTGTAGGAGCAGAATCTTTTGCGGAAGCTCTCAGAACAGGTACAGAAATTTTTCATAATTTAAAGAAGGTATTGAAAAGCAAGGGTCTTAATACGGCAGTTGGCGATGAAGGAGGGTTTGCACCTAATCTGACATCCAATGAAGAAGCCTTAGAGATCATCGTTGAAGCTATAAAAAAGGCCGGCTATGAACCGGGACAAGATGTCATGCTGGCACTGGATGTAGCTGCAACAGAGCTTTATGATGAAAAAGCAAAAGAGTACACGCTCAAGGGCGAAGGTCTTGTAAAAACATCAGCAGAAATGGTGGATTATTATGAGATGTTGTGCAAAAAATATCCGATTATCTCCATTGAGGACGGTATGGCTGAAGAAGATTGGGATGGGTGGAAGCTATTAACCGATAAGCTATCCCAAAAAGTACAATTAGTAGGAGATGACTTATTTGTTACCAATACAGAAAGATTGGCAAAGGGCATAAGCCTAGGTATTGCTAATTCTATCTTAGTCAAGGTGAATCAAATAGGAACTCTGACTGAGACATTAGATGCCATAGAAATGGCAAAAAAAGCAGGGTATACTGCTATTGTATCCCATCGTTCAGGCGAAACAGAGGATGTAACGATAGCTGATTTGGTCGTTGGCACAAATGCGGGACAAATTAAAACCGGAGCACCTTCACGAACAGATCGAGTTGCTAAATACAATCAATTGCTTAGGATAGAAGAAATTTTAGATTCTACTGCAGTCTATGCTGGTAAAAATGCTTTTTATAATTTATAATTTTCTTATTGACTTCATGTAAAAAATTCTTTACTATTAATATGTTCTAACAATTGGAGGTGTAAAAATGAAATCAGCTTTTATGGTTTTCCAAGTGATAGCCAGTATTATACTCATACTGAGTATCTTATTGCAATCGGGAAAAAGCGCAGGTTTATCCGGTTCTATTGGCGGTGGTGCTGAGCAATTACTGGGAAAGAAAAAGGGTAGAGGGTATGATCAACTTTTAAACAAAATTACAACTGTAGGAGCCATTGCATTTATAGTGTGTGCATTGGTATTAGTGACTTTGGAATAATTATTGATTATCTTAGGGAAGGAACAACTTTTCCCATTGATATAAATAATACTTTGTATTAAGGTTGAACGCCTTAATATTAAAGTGTTATTTTAATGTAAAGGTCTTATT
>CAYSBC010000083.1:0-6259 GCA_964429195.1 uncultured Eubacteriales bacterium
ATATAACCCAGGAGCTTTAAAACACTATTTATACCCTGCTCACGGGTTATCACACTATCAGGTCTGAAATTTCCATCACTGTAACCGGATAAGAGTCCCTTGCTCGCTGCAATTCGAATATAGGGAGCCGCCCAATCTTTTGCGGCTACATCTCTGAATGGGGATGAATATGAGGAAGTTGCAACCAGATTCTTGAAGGGTGATGCCATGACCAGCATTTTTGCGAACTCTGCCCTCGTAACGAATCTCTCTAAATTATAGCTTCCTGTACTGTCTGTGGAAATTACCCCCAACAATGTAAGCAGCGTTGTTGCGCTGTCCGCAGCTGAGGGGCTGCCTGCTGCCTGAACAAAAACAGTTGTATTTGAAAAAATCATAGCGATGATAACCAATAGAATTACAAACCTGCCTGTTCTGCTGCCCGCCACCAAACTCCGTATTTTCATTTATTATTTTCCTCCTTTTAACATTCTGCCATACTGGCTTATTCACTTCTTAATGCGTCAATTGGATTCTTTTTTGCTGCCTTATTGGCGGGAACATATCCAAAAATCATTCCAATTCCTGTTGATACTGAGAAAGCTAATAGGATTGCATTGATAGATGGAGATGCCTCCATACCCATTAAGTTCCCGACCCCATATGCCATCACTATTCCAAGGATAATACCGACTACACCGCCTACGGAACTTGTAGTGGCTGCTTCGATTATAAATTGGCTCATAATATCCTTTCTTTTCGCACCCAAAGATTTTCTAATACCGATTTCTCTAGTCCTCTCTGTGACAGAAACCAGCATAATATTCATGATTCCAATTCCTCCTACTAAGAGGGAAATTCCAGCAATACCTACTAGGACAAGCGTTATTGTTCCTGTCATTTCATTCAGTTGGTCAATTATTTCAGACATACTGGATACCCTATATGCACTTTCACTACCAAATACAGAATATAATTCATTTTTCACAACTGCCATTGTAACCTCTATTTTATCCGTATCAACTGCGGATATGTAGTAGGTGCCTATAGAAGCGCTTCCCGACAGTCTTATTGCTGTCGTATAAGGTATATAAACGATATCATCTGAGGAACCGGCTGTGGAATCAGCAATTTCATTTAATACACCTATTACAGTATAGGTTGACCCGTTAATCTTTACATTTTGACCCAGTGGATTTTCGCCCCCGAAAAGTTCTTCTATCAGGTATGTGCCAATAATACATACCTTCTGCCTTCTTTCGCAGTCTATATATTGTATAAACCTTCCCTGCTCCAAATCAACACTTTGCATGCTTTCATAATTTTCATTGACTCCGGTGGCTGTGGTATCCACTGAATTCGTTCCATTTTTAGCTGTAATAGATGCTCTTACTAGAGGGCTGTAACCTGAAAGCAGCTCAGGGTTTTTATTAATCAGTTTCTCAATATTTTCTTCATTAAGAGCCCTGTTTCCTCCCCTTCCCATGATGTTGATGGTAATAGTATTTGTTCCCATGCTTTCAAATCTTGCAGTCATATCATTGGACAGCCCATTCATAAGGCTTACAAGCACAATTACGGAAGCTACGCCAATAATGATGCCAAGCATGGTTAAAAAAGAACGCATTTTACTTGACTTTAGACTCTTTATTGCAAGGGTAAAGGATTGTTTAAAGTTCATTGAGCTTCCCCCATTCCGTTCATTATTCCGCTATCTTCAACGATCTTTCCATCAGATAATCTGATAATCCTTTTTGCCTTTTCCGCAACATTCATATCATGGGTTATAAGAATAATTGTATGACCTTCTTCATTAAGTTTTTGTAATAATGAGAGGACTTCCTGCCCTGTCTTTGAATCAAGGGCACCCGTAGGTTCATCTGCAAGAATCACTTTAGGGCTCCCTACAAGAGCCCTTGCAATGGACACTCTTTGTTGCTGTCCACCCGAAAGCTGGGAAGGCATACTGTTATGCTTATCCTCGATACCAACCTTTTTCAATACTCCAAGTACCAGCTCCTTCCTTTCATGCTCCGGTATACCTCTATAAATCAAAGGCAATTCAACATTTTCAGCAACATTAAGCTTGGGAATCAGGTTATATTGCTGGAATACAAATCCCAGCATTTTATTCCTGACATCTGCCTGATCATCTTCATCCATCTTACTGACATCCTGACCATCTAAAAAATAACTTCCCTTTGTAGGAACATCCAAGCATCCGATTATATTCATGCACGTCGTCTTGCCTGAACCAGACTGCCCAATGATTGCAACCATCTCTTTATCCCTAATGCTTAGACTTATTCCATCTACAGCACGTACTTCGTTAGCCCCCATATTATATATTTTATATATACCTTCCAGCTTAATCATCCGATCACCCTACCTTCCAGAGGCGCCACCGCCCCCTCCTGATGGAGCTCCAGGGATGGACTGTCTTCTGTCTGTTCCTGAAGGAATACCGCCCCCTGCTCCAGGCATCATGCCTGCGCCTTGCCCCTGGCTTGGTGCTGTTGCATTTCCTGTCTGAGTTTTCACTGCGGGAACAAGGACGACATCTTTTTCAGAGAGACCTTTTGTTATCTCAATATAGCTTTCATCGTTTAACCCCAATTCAACCTGAACATAGCTAGCCCCCGATGGCGCCCTGCTTTGGTCTACATCTTCTGATCCCTGGGCACCCTTAACAAGCACCGTATTTCCTCTATTCACTGCAGAGACCGGTATGGTTAGCACATTTTCCGCAGAATCTATTACAATGTCCGCAGTCACGTTCATCCCCGGCCATAGCCCTTCGCCATTTTCTATTACAATAGTAACAGGATAGGATGTGACTCCATTTTGAGATGTTCCTAATAAACCAATATTGTCAACAAAACCCCTAAATCTTTTCCCCGACAGGGCATCTGCGGTTATATTGACTGCCTGACCTTTCTTCATGCTGGCAATATCAAGTTCGTCTACATCGATAGTAAATACCATTGTTGACATATCTGCGATGACTGCCATAACGGTCTTGCTTGTAGAAGAGTCTAAAGTATCACCTGCTTTTATCTCCTTTGAGATTACAGAGCCTGAAATGGGTGCCATAATGCTGTAATTGTCCAGTTGATCCTGTGAGCTTTGGTAGGATAACTCTGCCTCTCTTAACGAAAGCTCACTACTTCTTAATGTGTCATCAGCAGATTCACTGGTCAATCTTAAAATTTCTCCGCCTCTGTTTAAATATTCACCTTGAGCCGCAGTTATGTTTGAGACCGTTCCTGATGTCTTTGAAGTAACTATCCTTTCATTGACAGATTCAAGAACCGCGGCCTCCTGGCAGTCTATTCCCCCTGCATTTACAGTCACATAGGTTCCTCCGGATAATGCCCCCGGGTTTTCCAGTGTAACCTCAATATCCGAAACGGTGATATATCCGTCCAAGACTCTTCTAGAATTATAAATTTTTGTGATTGTTCCGCTGAGGACCTCAAAAGTATTTTCCACAGTAACAGAAACCGGTTGATTCACATACAAGCTTTCAACATCATTGATATTAAAAGGAACTTTGGCTGTCATATAGGTATCATCTACAACTGAAGCAATTTTGCCTCCTGTTTGTATATTATCTCCCTTTGCAACGTATAGTTCTGTAATTCTTCCTGCGATTGGCGATGTTACAGTAAGCCCGTTGTATGATTCCAGTGTATTCTGGTAAGACATGATTGCCTTTTCATAAGAAATATTAGCCCTTTCAAGGGTTTTCTCCATATCAGCCGGATCAATGCTAAAAAGAAGCTGACCTTCTTCTACTGTATCTCCCTCATTGAAGGTGTCGCTCAAAACCTTCCCTGTTACCAGAGCGACTATATCATATTGATTTATGGGTTCAACAGTACCCGTGCCGCTTATTGAAACCGTGATACTACCCTTTTGCACTTCATAATCTGTATATTCGGCAGTTTGGGCATCCCTGCTTAAGATGCTGCTTGCAAAGGATACCCCTCCCAGCAAGATAGCTAGAAATAAGACCAATATTATCCTTCTTTTCTTTCTCGGACTATCTTTATATAAGTTTCTTGGTAATGGAATTTTACTAATAATATTATCTACCTTAGCAAGTGCCTTAGAACTCAATCCCAATTTTCTTTCCCCGCCTTTCACTCAATTTCAAACTTTCCAAATAGTTTACTTATAAAGTTTACTTTCTATCTGTGTGACTTTTGTGATGAATATGTGTCAATAAATTGTTTTCCATTGCTTTTAATCGACGTGTTTTTCAGGGAATAAAAAAATACCTCCTAGAGACACATTGTATCAATCTGAGGTATTTATTGCGTTAAGGTAACAATACTATTGGGCACCTTTCCTTAACAAGCCGGCTTTCTCATGCAGGCTTCCAATCCTTATCATGTCTTTCTCCGACACGGAGTGAACCTTGTTTATCATTTGCAGCGTATGTTTGCGTTTGAACAGCAAACACCTGATACCCCGCAGCACCCAACAGGCGGGAAGCAGTTTAGGCACTTCACCAAGGAAGGGGTACTGGATTTTCATTGTACTTAATGGCGGGAAAAACAGCCTTAAGCTGTACAGGCATTTTGAAATTTTGGCTGAATGTTTTTTGCTTGACTTTATGTTCATAGAGGAAATCACGGCATTTTTTCTTGTACCATAGGCGCCGCTGCTGAATATGTACTCCGTCATTTCCTCATATAACGCATTGTCCTGCCCGCTGCCAAACCATACCTCACCCAACCCGCAGATATTTTCCGTGAACTCCCGGAGGCCGGTTTTTTCCAGCTCGGCTTCGATATAATCCCAATCCATTTCATCTTTGTAACGATTGCGGTACACCCATATGTCCATGAAGGAGCGTATGCCGGTGCCGCCGCCCGAGTAGTGTTTGGTCAGGTGGATCAGCAGATAGATATAAAAGTCCTCACGGGACAGCTCATATGTATATTCACATCCGAGCTTCAGAACGGCTCTGTCCCAGGTTTTATTCAGATAGCCGCTATAGGGACTATCTTCCGAAATCAGCCGCATAGGTGTTTTGCAATAGAGCGAACCTTTTCTCAATATCCATTTTGACTCTCCTTTATAATATTTTTATTATAACGTTCGTTAGGTATCCTGCAAAATTGAAACGCTGTAATTTGCACAGCGCTCCAAATCATTCACAACAATGAAGTACAACAGAGATTACTTCCCGAATTTCCTCCTCCGGCAGAAATCTATTTTTAACAACGATATTTTGTATAAGGTTCTCCAATAAATGCACCAGTGTTCGGGTAATCACTATATCATTGCGGACGTTCTTCAGATGAGGTCTTAGTATTTCAAGATGTCGAGGAAGTATTGTTTTCTCCCACTTATCCATGAGATCCCTTAGCTCATCATCACCATCAAAGCATAGGTAGACCTTGACCCCAAGCCGATAAACTTTTTTATCGTAATCACTTAGAGAGTTTAGATCATACACAAACTTAGTATAAAAATCTATCATATTATTTGTTTTCAAAAGAGCAGCCTGCCTTTTTAGTAGATCAAAATACTCCTTTTTGATAATCTCATCAAACAACTCCTTCTTGTTATTAAAATAGTAATAAATCATGGGCAAGGAGCAGCCTACGTCCTTTGCTATATTACGGATGCTTGTTCCATGATAACCATGATTATTGAAATGCTCTACCGCTACTTCCTTGATTCGTTCTCTCAAATCCATCATTATTCCTCGCAATCTTTAACTAACGTTCGTTAGAATTATTATAGCACATGAAATTTCTTATAGCAATAGATTACTTGCAATATTTTTTCTTGAAATATTCCGTCGTGTTACCCATTAATCTCACGAACCGGGTTGGCTATCCCGATGGCACCGACGGCACAGTCAAAGTCCTTGTTTCCTGCTTAGTGCCTGCATGTCCAATGTTTTCCGTGGCCGACACGTGGAACACAATAGAAATATCATTGTTTAAGGGTATATGAGCAATATCCTTGGATACTTCGCTGACACATAGTCATAGTGCAGGCGTATCTTCGTTTAGAAAATACGCCTGCTAATATTATCAATAATTCCTATTCAGTTGTAGGAGGGCGTTAGACTACTGCCAGATTGCCGAAAAAGTCCAATTTCATCTCTCATTTTGAAACTTAAAAAATCGCCACTTTTATTGCTGAAAATGCTGATGCCATGCGGCTTTAACCGCATGGCATCTTTTTTGACCTAACATTATGGTGCGGGTAGAGGGAGTCGAACCCACACGGTCGCCCGCTAGATCCTAAGTCTAGT